>JADGPG010000054.1 GCA_017882545.1 Thermoleophilia bacterium | reverse complement strand
GAGCGGCGACCCCTCCCGCACGTAGTGCGAGACGTCGGCCACCGCGACCCAGAGGCGCGACCCGCCGTTCGGCAGCTTCTCCAGCGCCACCGCGTCGTCGAAGTCGCGCGCGGTCTCGGGATCGATCGTGGTGAAGGGGACCTCGCGAAGATCGGCCCGGTCGACGCGATCGGAGAGCGTGATCGTGTCGCCAAAGGCGGCGGCGATCCGCTCGACCTCGTCGGGGAAGGCCTCCTCGACGTCGGCGCAGGCGAGCACCTTCTCGACCTCGGTGCGCGGGTCGTCGGGGTCGCCCAGCACCTTGAGCACCTTGGCCTCGATCGGCCCGTCGGCGACGTCGGGGTAGCGGGTGATCTCGGCGACCACGGCGATCCCGTCGCGCGCCTCGGGGATCGACCCGCTCAGCGAGACCAGGCCGGTGATGCGCGGATCGTCGGGCTGCAGCACCTGATGCTTCCCGCGGCGCACCAGCTGACCGGTGATCTTGGCGCGACCGCGCGAGAGCACGCGGGTCACCCGACCCTCGACCCCCCTGACGCCGGGCCAGGCCTCGATCTCGATGGTGTCGCCGTCCATCGCGGTGCCGCGGTTGCGGGCCGAGACGTGCACGTCCTCGGATTTGTCGTCGGGGACGACGAAGCCGTACCCGACGGGGTGAATCTTGATTTTTCCGGTCAGCGTACGGACCGGGAGACCCGAAAGTGTCGGGCCCATCTGTGAATTGTCCAATGTGTGTTCCTTCTAAGGTTTGCCGTAGGGCGGCGATCCGCTCGGCGCGCGCAGCGCGTAGAGCTTGTGATCGTCGGATCCCACGAAGATGGTGCCGTCCGCCGCCAGCGTCGGAGAGCTGTCGATGTCGCCACCGAGCTCCACCGACCAGCGCAGATGGCCGTCGGGCTCGAGACAATAGAGTCGGTCGTCCTGCGAGCCAAACAGGACGGCGCCTGCCGCGTCGACCAGAGGCGACGAGACGATGCGATCGCCGGCCCGGAATGACCAGGCCAGCGTGCCATCCAGATGGATGGCGTAGAGCTGAGCGTCGAACGAGCCGACGTAGATGATGCCGTTGCCGATCGCCACGGATGAGCGAACGTCGGCCCCCGTGGTGAAGGCCCAGCGCAAGACGCCGTCCGAGCCGATCGCATACAGCTTGTGATCGTCCGAGCCGACGTAGATCGTCCCGTCGTCACCGATGGCGGGCGCCGGTTCGATGTCGGCCCCCGCCCGAAAGTCCCAGCGCTTCTGCCCGTTGGGGGCGATGGCGTAAAGAACGTTGTCCTGGCTCCCGGCGACGACCGTCCCGTCGGGAAGCAGAGCCGGGGCCGACGAGACATGCCCGTTGGTCACAAAGTGCCAGCGCAGCGTCCCATCCGGGTTGATCGCGTAGATGCCGTCGCCCCCCGTGTAGATGACACCGTCGGGGCCAATGGTCGGGCCGGCGTCGACGTCGCACCGGCTGGCCTCCGGGCCGATTCCGACCCGCTGGGGACAGGCCCCCAGCTGCATGATCCAGCGTGGTTTCCCCTCGCCCGGCGTTACCGCGTAAAGGTGATCGTCGTCTGAGCCGATATAGATAGTTCCGTCGTGCGCCACGGCCGGCGAGCTAAAAATGATGTCCCCAGTCGCGTACGACCACTTGAGCGTCCCGTCCCGGGCGACGTCGTATACCCGATCGTCCTGGGAGCCGACCAGCACCGATCCGTCGCCGGCAATGGCCGGTGAAGAGATGATGGGACCGCCCGTCTGGAAGACCCACCAGATGGTCGGCTTGATGGCGGGGAGCGTGAAGGGGGAGCGCCCGCGGTGCGTCGGACCGAAACGGAACATCGCCTGCGCCGGTTCTGTGGCGTACTGCGGAAGCGGCAGCGACGTCGAGGCCCCTTCGACCGCGCCGCCCGGAGCGTGCGAGGTAGAGGCCGGCCAGGTGCAGTGGCCGGCGTCGCACAGCCGGTTGAACTTACAGTCATGGTCGCTGGCGCAGGGCACCGCCTCCATGTGGGCGCAGGCCAGCGGCCCGAGACAGAGACCAGCGAAGCAGAGAAGGCGAAGGGCCGGGCCAAGACTCACCGGCGGGAAACGAAACGTTCTGATGGCGCAAGGTTAAGGCAAATTGGAAAACCTGCAAGACCGTCTGTTACGATCGTCGACCTTGGAGAGATTCCTTCGGGTCGCCGCCGTCATCGCCGTCCTGATCGCCGGCTGCAAGAAACACCAGGTCCGGGTCGCCCCGCCCCCTGCTCCGGCGCCGGTCGCCGAGGCAGCCCCGCCGCCACCGCCGCCCGCGGCGCCTCTGAACGCCCACGCGCACTACCGCCACGTGGTGATCATCAGCGAGGATGGCCTGCGCCCGGACGCGCTCATGAACGTGTTGCCGCCGGTGCATGCCGAGCTGATGAAGCGGGCCGCCTACTCGCTGACCGCCCGCACCATCCGCCGCGCCTCCACCCTGCCCTCCCACGCGGCGATGCTGTCGGGATTCGACGTCAAGCAGCACGGCCTCTACTGGAATTCATGGAAGCCGGAGCGCGGTTACATCCAGGTACCGACGATCTTCGACGCCGCCGAGAAGAACGGCGGCACGGCCGCCGCGTTCGTCGGCAAGCAAAAGCTGGAGCACATCGCGCACCCGGGCTCGGTCGACTACTTCTCGCGCCCCGGCTACTTCTGCAAGAAGGTCGTCGAAGAGGCGACCGACTACCTGGTCAAGAAGCGACCGCAGATCGAGTTCATTCACTTCTCCGATCCCGACGACCTCGGTCACTCGGACGGCTGGATGTCGAACCCCCAGCTCGAGGCCGTCCGCCACACCGACCGCTGCCTGCGCACCCTGCTCGACGCGACAGCCGCCGCGGGGCTCGACAAGGACACGCTCTTCATCATCTCGGCTGACCACGGCGGCCACGGCCACAACCACTCGGGCAAGATCAAGGAAGACCGCCTCATCCCCTGGATCGCCTGGGGCCCCGGCGTCCGCTTGGGCCACCGCATCACCGCGCCGATCAGCACCGTCGATACCGCGGCGACCGCGCTCTGGGCGCTCGGCTACCCCAACACCCCCGGCGCGATCGGGCACCCGGTGATGGATGCGTTCGATCCCGCGACCCTCCCCTCCGTGACGGGGACCTCCCCTCCCATGGGCGGCCACCCGCTGTAGTACTAGAAGAAGTTCAGCGCGAAGTTGACCAGCGACCAGTTGGTCCAGGTCTGGTCGTTGCCATTGCTGTTCAGGTGGGTGCCGGTGATCGTCGCTTCGATGTCGAACGACCAATTCCACCCCTGCACCAGCTCGTAGCCGATACCGCCCATCGCCGCTGCGCCCCACTGGGTCGGCTCGTTGTCCTGGACAGCGTCCGCGAGACCGAAGCCGCCCTTGATGAACAGCCGGTGCGTCACGAAGATCTGCAGCGCGAGCAGGTTCGCAGTCTGCGAGACCGTCGACGATCCGTAGTTCGCGGCGGCGCCCTCGACGTCCCACAGAAGAAGCAGCCCCGGGTGCAGCCCGAATCCCATCCGGAAGGTGTAGGCGAGCCCATTCTGATGGATCTGCTTCCCCGTGGAGTGATCCTCGAAGACCAGCCCGCCGAATCCGATCCCCCCGCCCAGCGTGAACGGTCGATAGAGCACATCGCGGGGCGGCGGCGGCGGCGGTGGATAGGTGTAGTAGGTCGGCGGCGCGTAGCGGTACGGCGCGTAACGGTAGGGCTGGTACGGCGGCGGCCCGTAGGCACGCGGCGCGTAGGCCGGCGGCGCACCGTACGCGGGCGGCGGTCCGTAAATCGGCTGCGCAGGCGGGGGCACGTACCCCGGCGGCGGCGCGTAGGCGGGCGGTAGCTCCTGTGCCGGCTGAGCTTCGGGCGCGGGCGCGGGCGGAGGCGGCGCGGCCGGAGGCGGAGGCACAGGCTCCGGCAGGATCTGTTGCGCGTGCGCAGCAGCGGTGTGAAGCAAAAGAACAGTCAATCCAACGAGGAGCTTTTTCATCGTGCGAACCTCGGTCGGCTTATGAGTGGCCATACCGCTCACGTTTGCAAAGGCGGCGCCAGCTCAAAACTTCCGCAGCGGCGGCTCGCCAGGCGTCAGCGCGGGCGGCCCGTGCGACGGGACGCGGCGTACCCGTGCCAGGACTGCGTCGGGCGTCTTCACCTTTTTGATCAAAACCGGCACGCGCATCCCCGACTGGAGCGTCCGGCGGTGCGGAGGGTCACGCCCCGACGCCGACCGCGCCGTCGGATCGAGGCGCCGCGACAGGCGCCCGACGACCTCGATGGTATCGCCGGGAAGAATGTCGATCTCCGCCGCCCACAGCTCCCTCTGATCGAGTCGCAAGCGGGTCAGGACCGGGTGATCGATTTCCAGCAACGTCGTGCTGTGAAACTGGACCCGCTCCTCGTTCGGAAACGGGTCGAGCAACATGCCGCCGGTGACCTCGATCCAGATCGGCTCGTCGGTCCCGTCGTCGAGCAGGAAGTCGAACGCTGCCTCGTGAAAGAAGCTGGGGGCGAACCAGCTGCCGCGCCGGAACCGGGTGAGTGACCAGACCGCCGAGCGCCCCTCCAGCGCCGTGGCGGCGGTGCGACGCGCGATGACCACACCGCGCACGGCGACCGAGCGCGCGTCGGGAATCGCGCGCAGCTCCGAGATCCGGTGCAGCCGCCGTCGGGCGACCAGATGATGAATCCGGTTGGCCATCCGCACGCCGAGCGGTCCCCAGGCCGCCGAGAGAGCGGTCGCCGCGCCCGCCGCCGCCGCGGCGATACCGAGATCGTTCGCCGCAATGGCGATCATCCCCCAAGCAGCCAGCGCGGCGGCCGCGGATGACGTGGCTGCCGTCGCGAAGCGGACACCGCGTGGAAAGGAGATCCAGCGCGCAATGGCGCCGCCGGTGCGGCTGAGCGGCGCGGCGTCCTCGCCGTCGACGAGGTCGGTCGAACGGCGCGAAAACCCGTCCACCAGATGAGCCACCGCAGCCTGGAGCCGCGTCTCGACCCAACCTGCGACGCCGGCGCGTGAAGGTTCGCCGGTGTGCTCGGCACGCCCGAGGCTCGCACGGTCCCATTCCGCGATGCGATCCCGTTCGACTGCAGTCAGGTCGCGTTCCGACATCTCGGACCTCTCTCAACTACGTAAGCCCAATTTTCACACGGACCAACCCGAGATGCACCTGAGTCTCGTAAGGAGGCCCCCCAAACGGTTCCCCTCGCGCGGGCAGACATGGAGTACACTTCCCGCTGCTCGATGCCAGACTCCGATGGCCCGCGCGGGCCGCTGGAAGCGCTTCGCAACGCCGCGCGCGGCGGACAGGAGCGCTTCCTGGTCGCGCTCTCCGACCGCCT
>JADGPG010000053.1 GCA_017882545.1 Thermoleophilia bacterium | reverse complement strand
TTCTTCGGAGCAGCCCGCGCCCAGCTCGCCGCCGCCGACGGGAAGGTCCCGAGCGTCATGCGGAGCATCCCTTGCGCTTGACGCCCGTCATGCGGGCTTCTAAGGCGTCCAGGGCTCGTCATGAGACTCAGTGTGTGGGCAACGCTCTGACCTCGCGCGACGAGCGCTTATGGCGTCGGCGCCAGGCGCACCGCGCGCTGGACGAGACACACAACGTTGCCAGTGCCACCCTCGTCGAAGGCCTCGATGGTCCCGGTTTGGAGGGTGGCGACGTGGTAGGGCACCCAGACGCGCCACGTTCGTCCTGGCGCGGATGTGACGTGGACGTGTCCGATGAGTGCGCCGCGCGCATTGCGCACGTTGACGGCGAACTGGTTCTCGTAGATAGATCGAAGTTGGCGACCCGCAACTGCAACGACGCCGGGACTCGGACTGACCGCGTTGAGGGTCAGGCAGCCGTCATTGAGGATCGTGGCAGCCGGTGCGGGGGGTGCCGCCTTCCAGAGGCTGATCACGATGCGGCTCGGGCCTCCCAACGTGGACCACTGGACGTACTTGAAGCGCCCCGGAGCGGCGATGGTCCGAATCGTCAAGCGATTGTGGCTGCGCGTGAGCGTGACGCGAACCCCAAGCCCGCTTGCCGCGCCGACCCGACTGCGCGTCCCGCCGATGTCGACAACGACGTTCGCCGTGCCCGTCGCGTAGACATCCCCAAGTCCCGGGGTGATGCGACCAATGGGGATTCGCGGGCCGGTGAGATCCACAACGACCCGGACCGTGGCGGGGTAATTGCCGAAGCGCACCCCAACCGCCAGCGGCCCTGCGAAGGCCGGGGCCGCGAGCATCAGCGTTGCGGCCCCAGCAGTGGCTGTCACAGCGAGCTTTGTGCGTCGTCCTGTCAGTGTGCGTCCGGGTGGCACGCGTGCGCCGGTCATCCGCCGTGCGTTGCCGTCTTGGAGCGATGGATCCTTCTGATGAGTCACGACGCGTCTCCTTGTTGTTCAGCACCCGACCCTGTGCGTCCGTCGGGATTGGATCGCGGCTGTCCGCGTCTCGTTACGCCCAATGCGAGGGCGGAGGAGGGCTTCACGCCGCGCACCGGAGCATCGCTTCTTGTGGTCCCAGTACGACCCCGCAACCATGAATTGAGACTAGGTTAGGTCTTGCGGCTCTCGGCGGGTTGGTTCCACGTATGCCGTCGCCCGCGGCGGGATCCTTTGTTCACGTTGGCGTCTCGCCAGTCGGCGGCGCCTGAGCGTCGTGGGCGGATCCGAAGCGGAAAGGACTGGGCAAGCATGGCCTCGGTGCCGCCATCATCACCGGTGACGGGGGGAAAGCCGACGAGCGGATTCGAACCGCGGACCCCTTCATTACGAGGCCGCCGCGGCGTTTACGGCTGGTTGCGGTCCGTAGCGCTGAGTGTCTAGTACAAGCCAATTTCGGCCATTTCGCCCTCTAACGTTTTGCGGTTGCTGCAGGGTGGCGTGTTGCCATCCTGTTGCCACCTGTGCACCCGCAAATGTCCTGATCACACCCGGTGAAGGGGTTTGCGGCCGGCAAGCGCGCGGGTGCGCCGACCGCGGACACTTCCGCGGCCGCGAACGAGTCCAACGTCCCCTGTTGGCCGCATTCCGCGGAAACGGGGGGCGAGCGAGCGTTCGTCGGGCTGGAGTTATGCTGCCACGTGCGCCCTTCCGGGGGCTCTCAATCAGCTGTGCAGCTGCGCGCTTAGGAGTCGACATGGGCTTGTTCGGCAGAGCCAGCGCCGCGCGTCAAGACGAAACGGCCGATGTACTGCGCCAAGCGGCCGGCGCTGTGGGTGCCGGAGTCCCGATGAGCGCTGCGATCACTGGTACGACGGGAACTCGGTCAGCCAAGTCTCAGGCCGCGAGCTACGTGAAGCGCTCGGCAAAGGTCCTCTACGGGATGGGTGTGCCGGCACTCGAGCGCGAAGAAAGCGTTTCCGATCAGACGTTCTTCCTGCGCGCCTGCGCGGACGCCCTCGAGGGCAACCTCGACCAAATGAAGTGCCGTACGGCGGACGTCCTGTCGGCCGGCGCCGCGGCGTGGAAGGCGGGCGATGCCACCATCTCCGAGGCGGTAATGAGCGCGGATGCGCCGACCATGGTTCGACGCACGGCGATCCGGGAAATTGAAATCGCGTTGACATCGTTGAACGCCGAGCCACTCGCTTGGCAGGAACAGAACCGGCCCGAATATGACTGGGGACCGCTCGTTCAGGCGCTCGAAGAGGGACTCAGACAGCGGTCTTCGGATCCCGCCGGCTGACCTGCGACAGGGGATGGTCTCACCACGTTCATTCGCGAGACCAGTGTCGGATCGCTTGCGACACGGCGATTGGCACCTAAGGTCGTCGTTGGATCCAAGATGAGCGGCTCGTTTGGGTTGGAGGCCATCAACCGCAGAAGTTGGTGGCGGCGGGGGCAGCCGCGCCCGCCTTGTTAGCGAGCTGCTGACACTTGATCCAAGGTCCGCGCCCGACACCGAATCTCCAACGCGCGAGCCGTCGCCCGTCCCGCATTGCGCTTACACTTCAGCTACGTCACAGAAGACGAACCCGTCCCGCTCCAGAACCTCGCCGACCCCGCAGTCCAGCGACCGAGAAAAGATGGGCCCCGCATGGACGAACGTATGGAACTCCCCATTCTCGCCGCAGGGGTCGACGCCCGTAGGCAGATCGTTGAGGAAGTCCGCGTCAAATGATCTGCCGGCAAATGATGGATCCAGTTTCCTCGGGTCGACACAGACGATGACCGCCTCGAAGCCTGCGCTGATGAACCGTCGGGCGAGCTCCGCCGTATCCCTGCCCCAAAGCGGAAAGAGCGCCTGCCGACCAAGCGCACCCAACCGAGTCTCGCGGTACACTCGCACGTCTTCGAGAAAGAGGTCCCCTGAGGCGACCACCTCCACGTCCGTGAGAGCGTCCGACGCAAAGGCTTCGGCCATCCGCTGCTCGTAGAGCGCGTCGCTACAGCCGGCCGGAATCGGGACCTCCAGAACACGCACCCCGACCAGCTGTGCCTGCTTTAGCAGCAGGTCACGACGGACGCCATGCATCGAGACGCGTCCATAAGTCTCAGTGACCGTCGTGATCAGGACGTCGGGCCCCAACTTCCGCTCCGTGCGCAGTGCCCAGAGTGCGAGCGCCGAGTCTTTCCCGCCGCTCCAAGAGAGCGCGAGCTTCGTCGTCGATGGGGGGCTGAAGTCGTCCATTGCGGGTCGAGGGTGACTGCGCGTGGTAAGCGGCCGAACTCCTAGACCACGAGGAGTGCCGCGCTTGCCGGGTAAGTCCGGAAGTCGCCAACCTGGGGCCAGCGGGTGAGAATAGAAGCCCTCTTTTCTGGCCTCTCCTGGCCGAAAGGCGCGAACAAGAGAACCCTACCGAAACAGGGCTTTCATGAAGCCGACGCGCGGACTCGAACCGCGGACCCCTTCATTACGAGGGCCGGTCAGGCTGTCTACTCCGGTCGAAGCGAGCGTGCGAGTGACCGTCAATTCGCCGTGAGATGCCCGCATTGCGGTGGACTGCTGTGACCTGGGTCACCCCGCGCTCGCCACGCTCGTGTACGCGGGGAGTACGCGGGTCGGCCGACTCAGTGCCCGGGCTCATCTGGAGGATGCGATGGCGAAACGGGCAAGCCCGAGTATGGCTGGCCCCCGAGTCCCGTCTCATCCGACGAGATATACCTCGTAGATCACACCACCGCTTTGCCGGCCTCCGACACTGACGAATATGCCTTTGTTCAGCCAGTCAAGTCTGTCGGACCCCGTCTCGATCGTGACCGCACCTCGGAACGTGTACTCCCTGGCATCGACGTCCTCCTCCCGTCGGAGACGCTCGAGCACCTCCCTGCTCCCGTGGCGCACGCTTTCCGACTGCACGTAGAGCACATCTCCGCTCTCGGTTTCCAGCGTGTAGCGGACGTCGCCGAGCGCAGTGCCATCAGGAAGAACCGTCTGCCAATCGGCGCTGGCTCCGGGAAGCAGCGTCCCGCGCAGCTCAGGTCCGCTGAACGTCCCGCCGGTCAACGGCACGATCCGCCGGTGACCAACGGAGGTCTGGCCCAGGTCCTGGGGGTCGCCGACGCTCGCTTCCAAGCGGTAGATCATGTCGAGACGTGGATCGGGAAGACGGCTGTTCACGACACCACTTCTGATTTGGCTTCGTTCGCTGGCCTGGCCACGTCGGCAGGCAATCAGGCTCCCACAACCAAGGACCGCGCCTCTGCCGAGCCGACCACAAGATCGTGAAGGTCGCCGCCCACCTCGAGTCGGTTCGATTGTTCGATTCCGCCGATCCTCAGCGGCTCGAAACCCGCCGTTCGGATCAAGCGTTCGACTTCGTCGCTGCCGTGGCCGATGCGCTTCTCGTGCTCACCGTGGGCCGACTCGGCACGGCGCAATGCCGCAGCAAGGTCACCGGCGGAGTTGAGCGAGGTGGTGGTCGGATCGAGGCGGCCCGGCAGGCGATGGGTCACGTCTTGGAGCAGCCAGCTATTGCCGTCGGGGTCTTCGAACGTGGCAAAGGAGTTGTAGCTCTTGCGATCAGGATCCGGCCCGCTGACCCGATCACTCGCCCCCTCGGGGTCGAGTTGTGCCCAGGGCGCTCCGGAATGGAATACCCCACTGACCTTGGGTCCCCGACTGACGAGATCGTCGCTTCCGGCTTCGATGTCGGACACGATCAGGTACAGGCCATGGGCAGATCCGGGTGGCGCTCCTGTGATGCGGGTGCCGAATTGGACGGAACACTGCGATCCCGGTGGCGTGAACTGCACGACGCGGAAGCCGTTGTCGAAGGAGAAGTCGGCGTCGAGCCTCCATCCGAGGCCGGCGTAGAACGCCTTGGAGCGATCGGCGTCGGCCACGGGGATGACGACCGCCTCGAGCTTCAGGTCGACAGGTTCGCCGCGTGCCGTCCCACCGGTATCGCCACTACGTCTGTCGACGGTGCTCATCCGTGCCTCCTCTGGTCGGCGCTGTGTCGATTGTCGCGCCAGGCCGACCGCCGTGCAAACGGGACGGCTCCTCACTTCGGCGTTCCACGTCAGCCCGGCGTGCGAGGTCTCAAAGCGCGGCTCACGGGTTCACGGCTGGACCCCGTTTCCGACCAGTCCGCGAACCAACAGAGGCTCCACCTCGTCGTCGACCCGAACGGCGAAACGGCGCCCGCCCCCTACGGTGGTCAGCGTTTGATGCCGATGCTCTTGCCTTCGGTGTACCGGATCTACTCCACCAGCGCACAGTGGAAGGACATCAGGGGGCTGACGGCGCAGACGACAGCGACGGCCTTCAACGGCCAGCTGCCCGACTGGGTGGCCGGAACCGAGGCGACGCTCACGCAGGCGCGGCAGAACTGCACGAGCGGTGGATTTACCGGCGTGGCGCCGACGCTCGCGCAGTACCGGACCGGCCCGCTCGACGCCGACCTGCGCTGTACCGGCACGCCGTGACCGGACGGCTTCCTTGCCCAGGTGTCGGCCCAACGGTCTGCATCGCCCATGACCCTGCCGACGACGACGTGGTCCGTCGACGCGGAGACGTATCGACCTGAGTCATCGTCTGTCCAGACCACCCCAAGACCCGGTCGAACTGCCAAGCTAAGAGCATGGCCGCACCGCTTCCTGAGCTCCTTGTTGGCGACGCTTTTGCTTGGCGCGAATGGCTTGACCGGTACCACGCCGACTCGGACGGCGTGTGGCTTCGACTCGCGAAGAAGTCCCGTACCGAGCCAACCAGCCTCACCTACGACCAGGCGCTCGAAGAAGCCCTTTGCTTCGGTTGGATCGATGGTCAGATCCGTCGAGGTGACGAGACCTCATACCCCCAACGCTTCACGCCACGCCGGACGCGCAGCGTCTGGTCGAATCGCAACACCTCCATTGTCGACCGACTCATCGCCGAGGGTCGGATGCACGCCGCGGGCCTGGCGGAAGTCGACCGTGCGAAGACAGATGGCCGCTGGGAGGCCGCCTATGACGGCCAGGCTTCCATCGAGGTGCCCGCTGACCTGGTCGCGGCGTTAGCTTCGGAGCCAAAGGGTCTGGCCATGTTCGAGATTCTCACGAGCCAAAACCGCTACGCGGTCTTGTACCGGATCAATGGTGCAAAGCGGATCGACACGAGAGTCAGGCGAATCGAGCAGTACGTGGCCATGCTTGCCCGAGGAGAGACGATCTACCCCCAGAGACGGTCACTCCCCGACTGACCTTGGCGCCACCATGAGGCGGTGCCGTCCGGCCGCGGTCCAGGCCCCGGGGCCTACCGGGGCTCACCGGCGGGAGTGGATGGACACCTTGTGTGTAGTCCTGAACCGCGCCGATCGACGAGAGAACCGTGCCGGATCAGGGTCTCCGTGAAGCCGACGCGCGGACTCGAACCGCGGACCCCTTCATTACGAGTGAAGTGCTCTACCAGCTGAGCTACGTCGGCAGCAGCTCTCCGCGTTCACGCCTGTGCGTTGCGCGTTTTGCGCGTACACATCGCCGAGAGCCCAGGCATTGTATCCATCGCGGGGACGGGAATCGGCCGCGATGGATCGGACTCAGCCCGCGCCGAATGCGACAGCTCGGGCGCGGTCGGCACTCCATTCGCTCCACGCGCCGTCGTAGACGCCGCTCACCGGGACTCCGATCAGCTCCAACGCGATCATCGCGACCGTCGCGGACACGCCGATGCCACACGTGGTGACGACCTCCGCGGGCGGGTCGTCGGGGTCGATGCCCGCCGCGACGACAAGGCGCCGGATGGCCGTCGGGCTCTGAAAGAGCCCGGTCGAGCCATCGACAAGTTCCTGGTAGGAGAGGGTGTAGGCACCCGGGATGTGCCCGGTGCCCGGTGCACCCGGCTCGCCCAGATAGAGGTGGCGCGGACGCGCGTCGACGACTGCGGCACCGCGCCCCCGCGCTCGGTCGAGGTCATCGAGTGAGAGTCGCAGCGCGTTCGGCGCGCTCACCGGAAACGTGGTCGGGCGCTGCTCGGATCGCGCGTCCGTGATCGCGCGTCCCTCATCGATCCACGTGCGCCATCCTCCATCGAGGACGCGCGCGTCGACGTTGTGACAGCGCAGCGCCCAGGCGACGCGCGCGGCGTGAAGCCCGTAGTAGTCGTCATAGGTGACGACGATGTCCTGGGGAGTGATTCCCAATGCGCCAGCGTCGAGCGCGAATTGGTCGGGGTCGGCGAGTTGGTACGGCACCGGGTCCTCCCGGTTGACGAAGTCGGTGGTCCAGTCGACGAACACCGCGCCGGGAATGTGGGTAGCGTCGAATTCGGCGCGCTTCGCGTGCGGCAACGGCGAGCTCGGATGGCGCCCCCGCACGTCGAGGATCCGGACGCCCGAGTCACCGAGATGGGCGGCAAGCCAATCACCCTGGACGAGCAGGGTGGGTCGTGTGTCGGTCTGAGGTGTGCGGTGCATGGCCGATCCTTCCTTGGAGGGGTGGGGAACACCTCCGAGTCTGGGACCCGGCCGTTGGTGCGAGGTTGGCCGGAGCTTGGTGTCCGAGCCGGTCAGTTGGCTTGCAGCAGCCGCGCATGGAGATCCCGCAGCTCCGCTCCTGGCGAGATCCCCAGGTCCTCACGGAGCCGAAGCCGTAACGACTCGTAGGCGACCAAGGCCTCGGCGCGGTTGCCTGTAGCGTCGAGCGCCTCGATCAACAATCGGTACCCACTCTCGCGTAGCGGCGCGTACCGCACGAGATCGCGACCCGCCCTGACTGCAGCGGCGTTCTCTGCGCCCCCGACGCCGAGACACGCTCGGCCGTAGGCCTCGATCGCCCGCAGGTGCAAGGCATCGATGTCGCGGCGGCAGTCATCGACCCACTCGGCGTCTTCACCGGACAGAAAGCCCCGACGGGCGATGAACATCGCCGTCTGGGACGCGACCCACGCCCGCGGCCAATCACCGGCGGACGAGGCGGACTCGGCACTGTGGATGGCCGCTCGGGCGACTTCCAGATCGACCTGCGTGTCGTCGGGCAGGACCAGCCGGAGCTCGGTCCGTCCGACCATGTGGTCGGGTCCGAGGAGCCGTCGCAGCTTCGACAGCAAGGCCGCCAGGGCGGTGTCGGCCGCAGGCGGCGCGTCCATCGCCCAGAGCGCCTCCACGAGCGCGTCACGGGTCACTGCACCGTTCCGATGGACCACAAGATAGGCGAACAGGAGCCGGCCCTGACGTCCCGGGAGCCTCGACTCGCATCGCTCGCCCGACCACGTGACCAGCAGCTGACCGCAGAGTTGGATGCGGGTGTCGCCGGAGGGCGCCAATGTTCTCCCAGCCTTGCACCAAGCGGCGGTGCTCATCGTGGTCACACGTACCCGACACACGGCTATCGAGGAGTGATCACGATGACGACTATACCGCGGTCGTTCGACCCGACCGCTTACAAGACCGCGACCACAGCGCAGTGGGAAGCGGCTGCCGACAGCTGGAACTCGTGGGGCCCAACCATCGAGCGGTGGCTGGGGCCCGCGACCGACGTGATGCTCGATCTCGCCGGAATCGCGTCTGGCGCACGCGTCCTGGACGTCGCCGCCGGTGCCGGTGGACAGACGCTCGCCGCCGCCGGCCGGGTCGGCCCGAGCGGAGCGGTGCTTGCGACCGACATCTCACCGGCGATCCTGCACCATGCCGAGCATGCGGCTGCCGCGGCGGGTCTCCCAAACGTCCTGACGCGAGTGATGGACGCCGAGGACATCGACGTCGAGCCCGAGACCTATGACGCGGTGATCTCGAGGGTCGGACTGATCTACTGTCCCGACCAGCAGGCCGCGCTTCGCGGAATGCGCGCCGCGCTTCGGCCCGGCGGACGGGTTGCGGGAATCGTCTACTCAACCCCGGACCGCAACGGTTTCTTCGCGATCCCGGTGTCGGTCATCCGCCGCCGCGCCGAGCTTCCTCCGCCTCTGCCCGGACAGCCCGGGCCGTTCAGCCTTGGCGGCGAGGACGTGCTGGCGGCCGCGATGCGGACCGCAGGATTCCGGGACGTCGAGGTCTGCGTTGTCCCGGCGCCGTTGCGCCTGCCGAGTGCTGCGGAGTGCGTGCGCTTCGAGCGCGAGTCATTCGGCGCCCTGCATCAGATGCTGGCGGGCCTTGACGCGGGCGCGCAAGACGACGCGTGGGCGGAGATCGGGCGTGAGTTAGCCAGGTTCGAGGGGTCCGATGGATTCGTCGGCGAGTGCGAGCTTGTCGTCGCCGCGGGAACCCGCTAGAGCTGTCCCATGGCGAAGATCATCAACTGTGAATGCGGCTACGTCGCGCGGGCCGGCTCCGAGGACGCGGTGGTCGCCCTGATCGAGGACCACATGCGCACCGACCACCCCGACCTGGTCGGCAAGGTCTCCCGCGACGACCTCGTGGGGTGGATCCAAGAGGACTAGTGCCGGCGATGGGCACCCCGCCGATCTGCACAACGTCGGCGGGGTGCCCATCGCGCCCTACACGGGCTCGAGGTCCTTGCGGATCGCGGCGCGCAGGACGTCCGCCGGCTCGGTGTGGCCGTGCTTGGACTGTGCGTGTTGGACCGCCGCGTCCAGGAGGTCCTCCTCGGGGCCCTCCATCACGAGGGTGCAGCCACTCTGGCTTGGCACCTTCCCGCAATCGATTCGGTACCGGTTGTCTGCCATGGGTATCTCCTTGGTGGTCGTGGTGGGTTGGCTCGCCCCAGGTACGGCATCTGCGGATCCTCACGAGGCGATCGCAGTGACCGGGAGTCGACCCGGGGCCATCCACGCCATGCGCGTCAGCGTTGCGCCGCAGCGAGGACGCGTCAACCGTTGGGCGCCGGCTCGTCGTCCCACGCCGACACCTCGAGGTGACGGATGATCCGCCCGTCGGTGTTGACGTCGAACGTCGCCATGCACAGGACACGCGTGCCGTCGGCATACCGGCACGATTCGACGATTGCCGCCGTGCCGGGGACGCCCACGGAGCGTTCGACGACGTGCGTCGCGTCGCGGCCGAGCAGATCGTCGAAGTGGGCGCCGATGGCGTCGCGGCCGCGAAGGACGTGGGGCGCCCCGGGAGGCGCGTCGCGCCGGATGCTTACCAGCTCGGCGGATTCGTCGTACAACGCCGTGACTGCTGCTGCATCGCGGCCTTCGAGGCCGTGGCGGAGCGCATCGAGATCGAGCGTGATGGAGGTCATCTTGGTTCCTTTCGGATTGTGGTCATGCAGGGTGTGTGTGCGAAGTGGGGTGGTGCTCAGCCGTGGGCTTCGAAGATGAAGTTCACCGGCGTCTCGGCCGCGCGCCGGAACTCGGTGAAGCCTCCGGCCAGGACCGCGTCGCGGATCCGGGCTTCGCCCGCCTGGGCACCGAAGGCCGCACGGCCGTCCTGTGCCAGTGATGCGGGGGTGCAGATCAACGTCGATGCGCAGTAGAAGAGGCGCCCGACGGGGTTGAAGTTCTCTTCAAGACGGTCACCGGCGCGTGGCTCCACGATCATCCAGGTGCCGTCGGGGGCGAGCGTGCTGTGCACGTGGGCCGCCGCAGCGACCGGATTCCCCATGTCGTGAAGGCAGTCGAACATGGTCACGAGGTCGAAACTGTCGCCGGGATACGTGGCCGCCGGGGCGACGACGAAGCTCACCCGGTCGGCGACCCCGGCGACCCCGGCGCGCTCGCGGGCCGTGGCGATCGAGGCCTCGTGATAGTCGATCCCGACGAAGCGCGACGCGGGGAATGCCTCGGCCATCAGGATTGTGGACGCCCCATGGCCACAGCCGACGTCGGCGACCAACGCGCCGGCCCGCAGTTTCGCCTCGACGCCTTCGAGCGCGGGAATCCAGGCGCTGATGAGGTTCGCGGCGTAGCCGGGCCGGAAGAACCGCTCCGTGCCTTCGAACAGGCCGTGGTCGTGCTCGTGCCAGCCGAGGCCTTCGCCCGTCCGAAAGCGCGCGCCGACGGCGGGCGCGTCGTGAAGGGCCGCCAGGGCGAGCTGAAACGCGCCGGCAAACGCCGCCGGGCTCTCGTCGTTGGCGAGGGTGAACGCCTGCTCGGGCGGCAGCGTGAACATCTCCGTCGCCGGGTCATAGGTCACGTAGCCCCCGGCTGCCTGCGCGGCAAGCCACTCGCGCACGTACCGCTCATGCGTGCCGGTGCGCTCGGCCAGATCGGCCGCAGAGAGCGGGCCGGCGTCGGCCATGGCGCGGTAGAGCCCGAGCTCGTCGCCGATGAGCACCAGGCCGACGTTGAACGCGGCGCCCAGTTCAGTGATCAGCTGTCCGACAAACGTGTCGAGGGCCGCCATGTCCAGTTCCGTTGATGTGGACATCCCGCCTCCTTTTCTGGGGTGTGGGGGGTGTCAACATCAGGCTGGCGGCCGACCGTCAAACGAGCGTCAACGGGGCGTCAGCGCTGCGTTGACGCTGTTGTCGGCGCAGGACTACGATGGCCGCATGCTCCACGCGCGGCTATTTGGCCCGCTGAGGATCGGCGTCGACAGCGACGCGGCCCCTGATGTCACGGGGCTCAAGCCACGCGCCGTGTTGGCGTGGCTATTGATGCACCCCGGCCTGCACCCGCGCGAGTCGGTCGCCGCGCGCTTTTGGCCCGACGTGCTGGACACGAGCGCCCGCGGGTCGCTGCGGAGCGCCCTCTGGGTCGTTCGGTCGACCCTCGAGGCCGTCGGCGGGGCGGACTACCTCGTCGGCGACCGGGACCGCGTGGGGATCGACGTCCACCGGCCACGCCGCGTCGATCTCGAAGATGTGGTGCGTCTGGCGAGTACTGACGACCCGGACGATTGGGAGTCGGCGTTCGGCCTCATGACCGCACCGCTGCTGGCCGACCTCACCGACGATTGGGTGCTGGAGGCGCGCGACGAGTACCGGCTACTCGCGGCCGACCTGGCGCGGCGCATCGCGGCGATCGCCGACGATGAGGAGCGTCACCACGACGCGATCGCCTGGACTCGGCGTGCCCTGGCGCGTGATCGCCTCGACGAGGCGACCCATCGCCTACTGATCACGCGGCTCGCCGCCGCGGGTGAGGGCGCGCAGGCGCTGGCGGCGTATGAGCGCTGCCGGGCGATCCTGCGGGCCGAGTTCGGGACCGGCCCGTCGGAAGAGACGCGCACACTCGCGCGCAGCGTGCGCGCGGAGGCGATGCCCGGCGCGCCGTCGCCGGTGCGTTCACCGGCGCCGACCGCGCCACCGCTCGGCGCATTCGTCGGTCGCAGCGCGCCGCTGGCTGTCCTTGACGCGGCTTGGGCGCGGGCCAGGGCGGGGGACGGCGGCGTGGCGATCGTCTCCGGTGCCGCGGGGATCGGCAAGTCGCGGCTCGTGGACGAGCTGGCCGCGCGCGCGGGTGTCGACGCCCTCGTGATCCGCGGCGTCGCGGCCGAGGTTGAGGCCTCGCCACCGCTCGCGCCATGGACGCAGGCGCTCGACGAGATCGCGAGCGCGATCCCGGCTCCGCCGTCCGCGGCGACCTGGGCCGCGGATCTCGCGCGCCTGTCGATTCGCATCCAGCAGGCCTGGGAGTGCCCACCGGCTCCTGCCGCGGCGACCCCCGAACTCGAGCGCATCCGCCTCTTTGATGCGGTCCTCGAATGCCTGCGGTGGGCCGCCAGCTCCCGGCCGTTGCTCGTGATCCTCGAAGACGCGCACCTGATCGATGCGACCAGCGCGGCGCTTGCGGCTCACGTCGGCCGACGCCTCGTCAACAACTCCGTCCTGATGGTGCTCACCCGACGACCCGAGGGCTCCACCGCGGTCCTCGACGCCCTCGCCCGGCTGAATGCGGCCCCCGCGCAGATCGTGCTGGCGCCGCTCGATCCGGCACACGGCCGCGAGTTGGCCGCGGCGGTCGCCCCGGGGCTCTCGGCCGTCGCGCGCGACGAGGTGGTGGTCCGCGGTGACGGCAATCCGCTGCTGATCGTGCAGGCCGCCCGGGCACGCCAGGCGGGGACCGAGGTGTCCGAGGATCTGCGCGGCTGGCTCCGGCCGACGCTCGCGCGACTCCCCGGGTCGGCGCGCCTTTTGGTCGACATCTCCGCGGTTGCAGGCCGGTCGCTGGATCTCGGTGAGGTGGCGAGCTGTGTCGGACCCGAGCACACCGACGAGGCGGTCGATGCGGCCTGCGCCGCCGGATTCCTGCAGGAGCGGCCCGGCCGGCGGCTGGGGTTTACGCACTCACTGATCCGTGATGCGTGCTACGCGGAACTGGGCTCCGGTCGGCGCGTCTGGGCGCACGGGCGCCTGGTCGAGATTCTTGAGGAGCGTCCGCGTCAGGAGCCGGCCGAGCTGGCCCGGCATCTGCTGCTGACCGGGCAGGATCTGCGGGCGCGTGAGCTGTTGGCCCGCGCGGCGGCGCAGGCGCGCGCCATCGGTGCGTTGAACGAGGCCGCGGCCTTCCTACGGGAAGCGGCCCTGCTTGCCGACGGGACGCCGGCGCTCGCGGCCGAGCTCTGGCTGGAGCTCGCATCGATCGAGGCGGGCCGCGCGGACCGGGCCGCCGTCGACGATGCATTCCGGCGGGCCGTGGGCCTGCTGGAAGAGGTCGGCGATACCCGGGCACTCGCGAGTGCGTGGGGCCAGCACGCGCTGCTGTTGTGGACGACGCTGTGCTATCCGCGGGAGGCCGCCGCCGCGTACCAGCGCTGCCTCGAGCTCCTGGGCGAATCGACGAACGCGCCGGAGATCCGGGTCTTGGCGCTCGCGGGCCAGGCGAAGGCCGAGGCGCTCATCGGCGACCCGGCGCGGGCCGCGCAGCTCGCCGATGCCGTGGCGGCACGCATGGAGCCGTCGGATGATCCCGCCCTGGCCGCGGAGATGGCGGGCGCGCGCCTGTTCATCGGGATCCGCGGTGATGGGGGAACACCGCCATCGCAGTTGGCCGATGAGGCGATCGCGCTCGCGAACGCCGCCGGCCGCACCGAACTCGCGTACACCACAGCGATCACGACCGCCTCGGCGCTTGCCGCAAAAGGCGACATCGAAGGAGCGCTCGGGTACACGGATCGCGCGCTCGCCAGCGGCCAGGCCGGTGCCAGCCTGACCAGTCAGGCCTACGCCGCGCGCGCGTTCGCGCTCCTCCGGCTCGGCCGCCCCGAACAGGCCGATCGCGCGGTGGCCGCGTTCATGGATATCGCCCGCGGCGCCCAGGATCCCAACCTGCTGACGGTGGCCCACTTCGACGCCGGGACGGTCGCGTTGATCGAGGATCGACCGGCTGCGGCCATCGACCACCTGCAGCAGGCCTTGGCCAATCCCGGCGGCCGGATCTCGCGGCCGCTCGGCCAGATGTATCTCGCCGAGGCCTACTTGCGCGTCGGGGACATCGACCGGGCGGAGGCCGCGCTTGCGTGTGTCCCCTTCGAGCCAGTCGGCCCCGGCGACCTGCCGGCCACGCTCGTGCCGCGGCTCGCGCGCATCCAGGGGCTCATCGCCGCCGCCCGCGGTGACCGGACGCTCGCCGACCGGCGCCTTGCCGAGGCCGAGGCGGGCTGGGGGCGCCTCCAAGACAGCCTCGACATCGGCGACGCCTACGCCGCGGTGATCGTCGATCTCGGGCGTCCGCCGGTGGCGGGCCTCGTCGAGGTCTGCGCCGAGGTCGCCCGCATCCGTGCCGAGCGATCGGCGCTCGGCACATCGGCCGGTGGTCCCCGGCGCCCGGCCGCGACCGTCAAGACGATCGCGACCGGAGGGTAGCCGGGTGCCGGAGTTCACGATCCGCGCGACATGCCACGGCTCCGCCGAGGAGGTCTGGAAGCTGCTCTACGACCCCTACCGCTACTCGGAGTGGTGGTGCGGCACCGCGCGGGTCGAGGATGTGGCCGCGGAGACGGTGACCCGCTACATGGCCGAATGGCCGGATTTCCCGTATCCGACGCGGGTCACGACGCGGACGGACGGCACGCGCGTGATGATCTCATGCCTGCTGTCCGACATCGTCCAGGAATGGACGCTCGAGCCCGACGGGGTCGGCTGTGTCGTCCGGCTGCGGGTCGAGGTCCCGGAGGCGGAGGCGGCGCGGCTGACGAGCGTCCGCGACGAGCTCGAGCGCTCCGTGCCGCGCCTGATCGCCGCCGCCGAGCGCGCCTAGCCTCGGGGCGGCTGGGCGGCCGTCACGGGCGGCGCCCGTGACCGCGTGCAGGCGATCCATCGATCCGCGTCCGGCCACGGCGACCGCAGCGGACCCACGGGCGCCGGACCGACGTCGAACGGTGCTCGCCGGTCTCCTAGAGGGCCCCTCCGGCGGCGGCTGGGCTTGGAGTGGACGGTGGCGCGGCGCTGACACCGCCCGTGCGCGACAGGAAGTCCTCTACGAGCAGCATGTTGTCGATCCCGGCGCGATCGATGATGGCCAAGAGCGCCTTCATGCTTGCGACTTCCTCGCGTTGCTCGTCCAGGAACCAGCCGAGAAAGTGCTCGCCGGAGTGGTCGGCCTCGTCGCGCGCAACCTGGACCAGCGCGGTGATCTGTTGGGTTACCGTTTGTTCCTGGGCCAAGGCGAGTGCGACCGGCTCCCGGTCGTCGGCGAACTGCAGCGTCGGGGCCTCGACGCCGGGCGTGAGGACGTCGGCGTCGGAGTCCAGCAGGTACTGGACCATCATCATGGCGTGGTTGCGCTCCTCGACGGCCTGCTGGTAGAAGTGGGCGGCGAGCTGAGGGAGCGTTTCGGCGTCGTAGTGGACCGCGATGGCGATGTACTGCTGATGGGCCGCGAATTCATTCGCGATCTGCGCGTTGAGCGCGTCGGTGAACCGGCTCACGATCGCACCTCCTCGAAGGTTGGCTTCGTTGGTCTGACCCTACGTCTGCGTGCGACGATTGGACGTGCCTGACCGGCGAGGACGCACCGCCAGCACCGTGCTGGCCACAGGCGCGGGTGTCACTTCTCGCGGGTCCAGCCGCTCCGGTCGCCGTGCGGGGTGAAATAGCCGAGCAGGTGCTTCCACTCGCTCGGCTTGACGCCGGGTTCGTTGTCGCGCCACACCGGCGCGGCACCTTCGGGCACCGGCAGGTTCGCCGCCTCGGTGGCGTCGATGCCGAGGTCGACCCCGTGCTCATACAGCGAATCGACCTGGTCGGCGGCGACGAAGCGCCGGCCCCTGTCGGTCGTGATGACGATCCCGTGGAAGATGTCCTCGTGAAATGCGGCAACGACGTGGTCGACCGAGCCGATGACCTCGCCGCCGGATGCGTGGACGGGGACGTTCTTCTCGAGCACTTCGTATGCGATCGGCAGGCCTTCGTCCATGACCGAAGCATAGCTGCCACCTCTCGAATGGGCCGATGCCGCCGGTCCCGCGCCGTGCCGGGCTAGCTTGCCGCCGGTGCCGGCTCGGCGGGCGCGGTCGGGATGGCGAAGTCGAACTCCGCGCCGCCGCCCTCGGGGTGGACGATCGACACATCCCCGCCATGTGCGACCGCGACCTGCTTGACGATCGCAAGGCCGAGCCCCGACCCCGGCCGCGAGCGCGCATCGGGCCCACGCCAGAATCGCGCGAAGACCTGCTCGTCCTCGGCGTCGGGGATCCCGGGCCCGTGGTCACGCACCCTCACGACGCCGTCGGCGACGGTGACCTCGACGTTGCCGCCGCCGTGTTTGACGCCATTGTCGATCAGGTTGCCGACGGCGCGTCCGAGCGCGTCGGGATCGCCGCTGACGAGCGTCGGCTGCGCCGTGATCGCGATCTGCGCAGCCGGCCACCAGGCGCGTGCCCGTGCCACCGCGTCCTCGGTGACCTCGTCGAGCTGTACCGGCACGGGGTTGACCATGGCGCGCTCGCCGCGGGCGAGCAGCACGAGGTCTCCGACCAGGGCACCGACCCCGTCGAGCTGCACGGTGAGGTCTTCGGTCAGCTTCCGACGGTCCTCGGGGTCGAGCTCGGCGCCGGACGCCAAGAGCTCGACGTTGGCGCGCAGCGCGGTGAGCGGGGTGCGCAGCTCATGCGAGGCGTCGGCGATCAGCTGGTCTTGGGAGTGACGGGACTGCTCGAGGCCCTCCATCATCTCGTTGAAGCGCATCGCCAGGATCGCCGGCTCGTCATGCCCGTGCACCGGGATCCGGTGCGACAGGTCGCCGGTGCGGGCGACGTGGTCGACGCTCTCGGCGAGCGCGGTCACGGGCCGGACCCCGCGTGCGGCGATCAGCGTCCCGGCGACCGCGGCAAGCGCGATGCCGGCCAGGCTGATGATCACCAGTTCCTGTTGCAGGTTCGACAGGGTCGAATCGAGCTGGGTGAGCGGCTGGGCGATCTGGAGCGCGACCCCCTGGGCCACCGGCACGGCCAGCACGCGCAGATCGACACCGCCCGAGGTCGTCACATTGCCGAACTCGGAGCCGCTGCCGGTCTGGGCCACCGCCATCGAGCTTGCGGCGACCGGCAGCGCCGGCGCCGACGAGTTGAAGTCGATCGTCTGGCCTTGGCCGTTGACGAGCTGGACGAAGCCGCCAGCGCCGCCGAAGTCCCCGGCCTGGGGTCCCGAGGGACCGCCCTGGGGGCTGAAGCGGTGCAACTGGGCCTGGGCCTGGCGGATCAGCTGGTTGTCGATCTGGTCGTGCAGCGTCGAGGAGGTGGCGCTGTAGGCGGCAAACGCTGCCAGCACGATCGCCACCGCCACCGTCAGCGCGGACGCGACCGCAATGCGGGTGCGAAGGGTCATTTCTCCCGCAGGGCGTAGCCGAAGCCGCGAACCGTATGCACCAGCCGCGGCTCACCGTCCGCCTCGAGTTTCTTGCGCAGGTACCCCACGTACACCTCGACGCCGTTCGACGAGGTCCGCGCGTCCATCCCCCAGACGCGGTCCATGATCACCTCGCGCGTCAGCACGCGATCCGGGTTGCGCAAAAACAGCTCGAGCAGCAGGAATTCGGTGCGGGTAAGCTCGAGCTCGCGCGCGCGGCGTTCGGCGGTCATCGCCACCAGGTCGAGGGCCACGTCGGCGAAATGCAGGGTCGTCGCGTCGGTGTCGGAGGCATCCGCCCCGCGCCGAAGGAGCGCCCGGACCCGTGCCAACAATTCGGTCAGGGCAAAGGGCTTGACCAGGTAGTCGTCCGCGCCGGCGTCCAGGCCCTCGACGCGATCCTCGACGGCGTCGCGCGCGGTCAGCATGAGGATCGGCGTGCGGTCGCCGCGCCGGCGCAGGGTCCGGCAGACCTCGAAGCCCGAGATGTCCGGCAGGTTCACGTCCAGCACAATGGCATCGGGGGCCCCCGATGCCATTGCCAAGCCTTCCGCGCCGTTGGTTGCGCCGTCGGTGACGTAGCCGTTGGCCCGCAGCGCCCGATCGAGGGAGCTGCGCACCCGTGGGTCGTCTTCCACGATGAGCACGCGCATGGCTACATCGTGCCGGATGCGCGCGCCGGATGGGCGCGCACGCGCTGCCGATGGCGGGAAGGGACCCCCATCAGGCGGCCGGCGTCAATAGCGAGTTCGACCCCGAGCTCGAGGTGTTCGGGGGTGCGCCCATCGGTCCGCGTCCGCCCCACCGGCCGCGATCGCCGGGGCCGTGCGGGCCGCCGG
This sequence comes from Thermoleophilia bacterium, assembly GCA_017882545.1. Classification (GTDB taxonomy): domain Bacteria; phylum Actinomycetota; class Thermoleophilia; order Miltoncostaeales; family Miltoncostaeaceae; genus CAITWD01. The sequence goes on along the minus strand of JADGPG010000053.1, from coordinate 5,617 downwards.
GGCCGCCCGGCCCGCCGAGGCCCAAGCCGAATCCGGGACCGCCGGTCACGGGCGCCGCCTTCGCGTCGGTGAGGATCTGAGTGGCCTGGGCCTGGGTGAGATGACCGTCTGTGACCGCCTTTTGGAGATGTGTGGTCAGGTTGGCGATCTCGATCCCGCGCAGCACCGAGTCGAAGGTGCCGTTGCCGGCGGCGGTCGTCAACGCGGTTGCCTGGGCCTGGCTGATCACCCCGCGCGAGACGAGACCCGAGAGGTTCTTCAGGATCAGCGTCTGGTCCGCGGCGTCTTCGGCCGTGGTGAGCTGCGCGGTGGTCACACCGAGCTTGGTCGCGAGCGCCGTCTCGAACGCGGTGCGGTGCGCGGCACGATTGGCGGCGCCCGTGGCACCGGTCGCACCGGGCGTCGGCGGTGTCATCGAGCCCCGCACGGCCTGTTCGGCGGCCTCGAACTTGGCGGTCGTGATGCCCAGCTTGGCCGCGACGGTCGCGTCGTACTGCGAGGGGTCGCCGATGAAGCCGGCCCCGCGCCAGCGGTGATGGCTGGCCTGGTTGTTGGCCTGGGTGGAGGTGCTCGACCCCGACGTGGAGGCGAACACGGGGGCGGCGATCGCTCCCGCGGCGATGGCCGTTGCGACCGCTCCGACCGCGTATCTGCGTCGCATGTTCGGTCGTTTCATGATGGTGGACTCCTTGGGTCGTTGTGCGGGAGCCCCATCGCTCCTGCCGGTACCCAGGATCCGTGACCCAGCTGAAGAGTTACTGAGATCTGTGTTGAGACCGCGTGGTCATCGCACCGGGGGCGATTGGCCGGTGCGGCCCTGCGGCACGCCGATGACGAGCATCGTGTCGGCCCCGCGCTGGAAGTGGTACGGCACCCGGCGCAGTTCGGTCTCGGCGCCGTCGGCCGCGATGGCCCGCCGCAGGTGGTCGAGATACGGCGACCCGGTCGCGGTCGTATCGACCAGCGGAAAGACCCGCACCTCAGACCGGCTGACCCGCACCAGCTCGCGCAGCGCCGCCAGGTGCGCCGCCTGGTCCAAGTGGTCCGGATAGGTAAACAGCAGGTGTCCCGAGAGCACCAGATCGAAGCTGCGGTCGGCAAACGGGAGCTCCGGCAGCACGGCGGCGACGTAGCGATCGTCCGGACCGGCGAAATCCGCGGCGAACGCGTCGAGTGACGCCAGCCGGCTGAGGGCATGGTCGTCGGCGTCGGTGAACCACTCGAACACGTAGAGCTCGGGATGATCGCGCACGTACCGGTTGCCGTAGAGCGTGTCGCGCCGCGCGCGCGGGATGAGCACCCCCGGCGGGATCGCATACGCCGGGTCGACGCCGACCACGCGCGCACCGAGGGCCCGCGCGCCCGCGGGAAAGCCGCTCGCGCCGCCCGGGCAATCGAGGATCGACAGCCCTGCCAGCGGGAGGTCGGCCAGATCGAACATCGCGCGGTACTCGCCGAAGCCGCGTGAGGTAATGATGATGTCGCCGAGCCCGCGTGGGCTGGCCGGGGAACCGGTCATGGTGCGTCCGCAGAAAGGTGCGTGGATGGGGGCGGTCGCAGATGATAATCGGCGGGCGAGCTCGCACGTCGCCGTGAGCACGAGTGCGGCCACGGGCGCGGTATGGTCGCGGTAGCGTCCCCACGCGCCGTCGGGGCGCGCACATCGGGGATCGGTGCGGAGGCAGCGGTGATGGCTCGAGATGGCATAGTGCGGCAGCGGACGGTGCCGTGGTGAGCACGACGCCCCACGTGGAGCCGGAAGTGATCCCCGCACGCGATGAGCCACCCGCAGCGGCGGTGCCCACGCGCGGGCGGTTTCGGCGCCTGGGTGATGAGACCTGGGACCTGATCCTGCGGGCCCAGCGCCACCGCACGACGGGCCTTGCGAGCCAGTTCGCCTACAACGCGTTCATCGCCACCGTGCCGATGCTGCTGACCCTCATCGCCGCCGTGCGCCTGTTGGCGGGCGCCGGCGCGACCGATCGCGTCGTGCGGACCTACAACGAGGAAATCCCGACCGCCTACCAGACGACCCTCCACGACCTGTTGAACTCGGCGCTCAAGGACCAGAACCGCGCCTGGGCCGTCCTCGTGCTCGGCGCGATCGGCGCCGTGTACCTGGCCGGCAACGCCGTGGGCGCCCTCATCGTGGGGCTCGACCGCGCCCGCGGCACCGAGGACCGGCGGTGGGTCGTCGGCAAGCTCGTCGGGCTCCGGATCGCCGCCGTCTGGATCGTCCTGGCCACCGCGGTCAACATCGCGATCCTGCTCGGCCAGTCGCTCGTCGACTCGGCCACCCGCCATTTGGATTGGTCGACCAGCACGCACAACACGCTGCGCGGGCTCGTGTTCTTCTTCGGCACCCTGATCCTGTTGGCGATGGTCTGGGTCCTCTACCGCGACGGGCCGAACGCCCCGGCGCGCCGCCGGCGGGCCTATCTGCCCGGCATGCTCGGCGCATCGGCGGCGATCGTCGGCTTCACCCAGCTGTTCGCCGGCTACGTCGACAACTTCGGCGGCTTTTCGGTCTATGGCGCCCTCTTCGGCGTGGTGATCTACCTGACGCTGCTGTGGGGCATCGGTGCGGCGGTGCTGATGGGCGCCGAGGTCAACGAGACGATGGTGCGGCGTCGCGGCGGCGGACGCGCCCCGGTGCGCGGACACGGGCCCGCCTCGAGCTAGCGCTGGCAGACCGGACACCAGTAGGTCGTCCGGTGGGTATCGCCCTGGCCGTGCGCGCGCACGGCGGTGCCGCAGCGCCGGCACGGCTTGCGGTGGCGCCCGTAGACCCAGGTCTGGCCCGAGGGTCCCCATGAGGGCAGCCACCCCGGCGGGTCGTAGGTCGAGATCGGCCCGCGCCGGAGGGTGCCGGTGTGGAGCAGCCCTGTCGCGGTCTGGCCGATCGCCTCGGCTTCGGCCGGGGTGATCGATCCCACCGGGCGCCACGGATCGACGCCTGAGAGAAACAGGGCCTCGGACTTGTAGACGTTCCCGATCCCGCAGACCACCCGCTGATCCAGAAGCGCCTCACCGATCTCGCGCCCGGGTGTGATCGCACTGAGTGCCGCACGCAGGGCCGGGCCCGGGTCGACCTCCGGGTCGAGCATGTCCGGCCCGAGCGCCTTGACACGGCCCGGCAGGGGCGCCCCCGGCTCCAACAGCTGCACGTTCGGACAGCGCACGAGCGTCGCGACATAGCCCGGCACGCGCAGGCCGAGCATCACCGGCCGCCCGGCCGGTGCGGTGTCGTTCGCATAAAGATGCCAGGCCCCGGACATCATCAGGTGCGAGACGAGGGTGCGGCCGCTTGAAAAGCGCAGGATGTGGAACTTGCCGCGGGCCTCCGCGGCGGTGATCGTCTCGCCGACGAGGCGGGTGTCCAGGCGCTGGGCCCGGACCCGCGGGTCGGTGCTCCAGGCCTCGGCGATCGTCTGGCCGACCAGGCAGCGCGTGAAGCGCCCGGCGTTGCGGTGGCTGACCTGGCCCTCAGGCACGCAGCAACAGCCCTTTGAGATCCTGCCGGAAGCCCGCGGCGACCAGCGCTCCGTGCCAGTCGGACTCCTCGACCGCGATGCCATCGATCCGGCTGACGACAAGGCGCCGGGCGCGGTCGGCCTGGACCCACCCGGCAAGCCCGGCGAGGGCCGAGATGATCGCCTCGGGGTCCGTTGTCCCGAGCGTCACCAGACCCCGGCCGCCCCGCTCGACGTAGAGCACGGCCGTGCCGTCGATCAGTACGACCTGGGCCCCGAAGCTGCGCGCGGGTGTGCGCCGGCCCGCCGATGCCGGCCAGGCGAGGGCCGCGCCGTACGGCTGGGCCGGATCGGCCGCCCCGAGCACCAGGACATGTCCGGACGCACGCGCCTCGCGCAGATCGCGAACGCGCTCGATGGCGCCGGCCAGGGCGAACTGCGCCCCGCCCAGGCCCTCGACGAAGTAGCCGCGCCGGCAGGCGCCGAGCACCTCGAGCTGGGTGAACTCCGGATAGATCCCCGCGAATCCGCCCTCGAGCGCCTCGGCCCGCACGCCGCCGCGCGTCACCAGGCCGTGCCGCTCGAGCAGGAGCTCCGCGAGCGCCCGCCGGCGTGCGGCCGGTGCCGGGCGCTCGCCGAGCACGAGCGCATCGGTGCGCGACCACCGGCCCGCACGGACCGCACGGGCAGCACTGCGCCCGGCGCGGGCGAGCGCGCCGCGGCGTGAGGTCCGCGGCGGGGCCACCGCGACCGCGATCTTGCGCGGTGCGCGCAAGGGTGCCCAGAGGTCGTTGGTGATCTCACCCGCCCAGGCGAGGCCCCAGAGCGCCGACGCCAGCGCGGGCGGGGCAGCCGTGATGATCTGGGTCAGGTCGTCCCAAAAGAGCGCCCCGCGATCGAGTGCGTCACGGACGGCGTCCGAGAGCTCGTCGACGGGTGCGGGCCCGACGGGCGTGGTCGGTCCGAGCAGCGCGAGCTCGTCGCGCAGGTAGATCGCGACCCGCGACCCGCCCGCGCCGATCCAGGCGATCTCGCCGGATGCCGCCAGCTCGTCGATCCAGCTCGGGCTGTAGCCCCCCAGGCGCCGCGGGAAGACCTCGGTCTCCCACTGGGCCGCGGGCAGCGCGATCCCCTGCAGGGTGCGGATCACCTCGCGCACGCCCTCGGGCCCGCCGACCCCGCGTGGATGGTCGATGCGGTGCCAGGCGGGCAGGAAGCGCCCCAGCACCGCGGGGTCGGCGGGCTCAACCTCGCGACGCAGCATCGCAAGGCTCGCCCGGCGCAGCCGGCGCAACACGTCCGGGTCGCACCACTCGGTGCCGGATCCCCCGGGCACGAGCTCGCCACGCAGAAGGACCCCCCGGGCTTCGAGCAGGCCGAGCGCGGTGTCGGCGGCATCGCGGGTGATCCCGAAGCGCTCGGCGAGCGCGCCGGCGACGAACGGCCCGCGCGTGGCGGCGAAGCGCCCGGCCAGGCCGATCAACGCCTCGGTGGTCGGCTCGAGGAAGGCGCCCGGCAGACCCGCGGGCGGCATGACCCCGAGCGCGTCGCGATAGCGCCCGGCGTCGTGGGCATCGATGACCCGCTCCTCGCCGGCGATCCGCACCCGCGCCGCGCGCCGTTCGGCGACGAGCTGCGTGCACCAGTCGTCGGCATCGATCCCGGACGTGACGCGTGCCGTGACCTCCCGGAGGCTGAGGTCGCCGATCCGCCGGAGCAGATCGTGCAGCTCGTCCGGGGTCCGGGCACGCCTGGAGACGGCCGTGCCCTGCAGTTCGGCGTGCACCTGGGCAATCGCCTCGGGGTCGATCAGTTCGCGCAGTTCCTCGCGGCCGAGCAACTCGCGCAAAAGATCGCGATCGAGCGTGAGGGCCTGCGCACGCCGCTCGGCGACCGGCGCGTCGCCCTCGTACATGTAGCTGGCGACGAACGCGAACAACAGATTGGCCGCAAAGGGCGAGGGGGTCGGCGTCTCGACGTCGACGACCCCGACCTCGCCCGTGGCGATCCGGGTCAGCAGCGACCGCAGCGCGGGCAGGTCGAACCAGTCGTTGAGGCACTCGCGGTACGTCTCGAGGATGATCGGGAAGCTGCCGAATTGGCGGGCGACCTCGAGCAGCGAGGCCGCTTTCAGGCGCTGCTGC
>JADGPG010000052.1 GCA_017882545.1 Thermoleophilia bacterium | reverse complement strand
ATGCGCTCGATCTATCGGAGCCCTTCGAGGTGCGCGTGCGCTACCGGGGGCGCCCGCTGCCGGGGCGCGCGATCATCCCGACCGACGATGCGGGGGTCATGATCGAGTTGGCCGAACCGGCGCCCGGAGTTGCACCGGGGCAGACGGCGACCGTGTACCAGTCCGGCCGTCTGGTGCTAGCAGGTACCATCGCAGCATCACTTCCTCCAAGCGGGAGCCGTTAACTCGTGCATTGGTCCGATGTCCTCAAGGCCGCACTCTCGATCTTCCTGGTCCTGACGGGGCTCGGACTCGCATACCTGTTTCTGCGGATGGCCGGCGTGTTCGGCCGTCTCGGAATCTCGGTGACGCGGGTGACCGACGAGGTCGTGCCGATCCTCAACAAGGCCCAGACGACGATGGACGGCGTCAACCGCGAGATCGACCGGGTCGACGAGATCATGATCACGGCCGTCAACGGTGCCAAGGGCGCCGAGCGCGCGGTCCAAACGGTGGCCAGCGCCGCCACCGGGCCGGTCCGCATGCTCACCGGCGTCGCCGCCGGCGTGAAGGAGGGGCTGGTCACGTTCGTCGCGCGGCGTGTCTCGGACGCCCAGCAGGCCGCATCGGACCCTCCCGCCACTGCGCCGCCGCCGGGCGCCGCCGACGTCCCCCCCGAGCCCCCGGACGTCGGGACCACCGGTGAACGGAAGGCGCCATGAAGATCCGCACGGTCGTCGCGCTCGGGACCCTCGGGTGGCTGGCGTCGAAGCTCCCGCGCGATCCGCAGGAGTGGCCGGCGTACGCCGGTGAGCAATACGCCACGCTGCGGGGCCAGGTCGAGGAAGCCGTCGAGGCCGGCAAGCGCGCAAGCGACCGGCGCATGGCCCAGCTCGACCGGGAACTGGACGAGGCCGTTCACGGCGCCGGGTCCGACCGTCCGTAGGGTGCGGTGCGTGCTCCGGCGCTGCTGTGCGCTGCGGGCGGCCCTGCTGGTACGATCGGCGGTCGGATGACGACCCACGAAATTCGCCGCGCGTTCCGGGAATACTTCGAACGACAGGGCCACCTGGCCGTCCCGTCGGCATCGCTTGTGCCGTACGACGACGACCCGTCGGTGCTGCTGACGATCGCCGGGATGCAGCCTCTGAAGGCGTACTTTCTGGGGACCGAAGCACCGCCGGCCCCGCGCCTGACCTCGTGCCAGAAGTGCTTTCGCACCGTCGACATCGATCAGGTGGGGCATACCGCCCGCCATCTGACGTTCTTTGAGATGCTCGGCAACTTCTCGTTGGGCGACTACTTCAAAGACGACGCCATCCGCTTCGGATGGGAAGTGTCGACCGAGGTGCTGGGCCTCGATCCGGAACGCATCTGGATCACGGTCTTTGAGGGCAACGACAGCGTCCCCGGGGACGACGAGGCGCGGGAGCGCTGGATCCAGCTGGGCATCCCGGCAGAACGGATCCAGGCGCTGGGTGAGGCCGACAACTTCTGGAAGGCCGGCCCGACCGGGCCGTGCGGTCCGAACACCGAGTTGTACTTCGACCGCGGTCCGGACTTCGGTCCGGACGGCGGCCCCCGCGTGGGCGGTGACCGGTACCTCGAGTACTGGAACCTGGTGTTCATGCAGTACGAACGCTCGGTCGACGGCTCGCTGAGCTCGCTCCCGGCCAAGAACATCGATACCGGAGCCGGACTCGAGCGCATCGCCGCGCTCTTGCAGGACGCGCCCTCGGTGTTCGAGACCGACGCCTTCTGGCCGTTGATCGAGTGGGCGCAGGCCGCCACGGGCATCCCGTACGGCGCCGATGCCCGCACCGATCGCGCCCTCCGGGTGCTTGCCGACCACGGCCGGGCGATGACGTTCCTGACTGCCGACGGTGTGCGTCCGTCCAACGAGGGGCGCGGGTACGTGCTTCGGCGGATCGTGCGGCGCGCCGTCGCCGAAGGGACCCAGCTCGGGCTCCCCGTCGATGCGGTCGTCGCGCTCGCCGACGAGGTTGCCACGCGCTGGGGGGATGCATACCCCGAGCTGGTGGCCGAGCGCACGGCGGTTGCCGACACGCTTGGCGCCGAAGCCGAGCAGTTTGCCCGGACGCTCCAGCAGGGCCGACGCCTGCTCGCAGACGTGATCGACCGGTCCGCGGGTGCCGGCACCGTGACCGGCGACGACGCCTTTCGTCTGCACGACACGTTTGGCTTTCCTCTGGACCTGACGGCCGAGGCGGCACGTGACGCGGGGCTCCGAATCGACACGGATGCGTTCGAGCGGCTCATGCAGGAGCAGCGCGAGCGCTCGCGGGCCGGCATCGCTGCGGCCGCCGAAACGGACCTCGCCATGCGTGCCGCCGAGCTGGCGGCCGGCACGCCGCGCGCGACCTTCGTGGGGTACGACGAGCTAGAGGTCACTACGACGGTGACCGGGAGTACCGAGCTCGCGCCGGATCGGGCGTTGATCAAGGTGGCCCGGTCGCCGTTCTACGCCCAGGGGGGCGGACAGGTCTCCGACCGCGGGTGGGTGGCCCACGGCGGTACCCGGCATCAGGTGATCGATGTGGTGCGCGCCGGCGATGACCAGGTCCTGGTCCTCGCCGGCGACCCGATTCCCGTTGGCGCCGAGGTCACGGCCCACGTCGATGTGCCGACCCGCCGCGCCACGCAGGCCAATCACACCGGAACCCACGTGCTGAACTGGGCGCTCCGCGAGCGCCTGGGTCTCGAGGTCAAACAGGCCGGATCGTACGTCGGACCCGACAAGCTGCGCTTTGACTTCACCCATCGCGGCCGCGTGCCGCGGGATGAGCTCGAGGAGATCGAGCGTCTGGTCAACGCCCGCGTCGCCGAGGATGCACCGGTGACGTGGGTCGAGATGCCGAAGGCGGACGCCGACGTACGCGGCGCGATCGGGTTGTTCGGCGAGAAGTACGGAGATGTCGTGCGGGTCGTGTCCGCGGGCGACTATTCGATGGAGCTGTGCGGTGGCACGCACGTCGCGCGCACCAGTGAGATCGGCCCGTTCAAGATCGTGACCGAAACGAGCGTCGGCTCGGGCGCGCGGCGGATCGAGGCGATCACCGGCGCCGAGCTCGCCCGCTGGCACGCGCACCGCGCCGACGAGCTCGAGCGAGAGGTGGCCGTGCGCGACGCCCGGATCGCCGACCTGGAGGGCGAGCTCAAGCGCGCCAAGCAGGGGCGTATTGACCCCGGCGCCCTGGCGGCTGATGCGATCGGCAGCGGCGAACTGCGCGTGGTCGTCGCGGAGGTCGACGTCGGCGATGCCGATGAACTTCTCGAGGTCTCGGATCAGGTCAAGCGCATCCTTGGCGAGGCCGCTGTTGTCGTGCTCGGCGCCCGGCCCGACGGGCGGGTCGCGCTCGTTGCAAACCTCGGCTCCGGGGCCGTGGCCGCGGGCCGGTCGGCGGCAGCCATCCTGAAACAGATCGCGCCGATCGTCGGCGGCGGCGGGGGCGGACGCGACGCGATGGCCCGGGCCGGGGGCAAGGAGCCCGACCGCTTGCCCGAGGCGCTCGCCGCGGCCCGGGCACTGTTCGATGACACGGGCACGTGAAGCTGCTCGGCCTGGATCACGGAACTGCGCGGACCGGGGTCGCGGTAACGGATCCGACCGGGACGCTCGTGCGCCCGCTGCCAGCCATTCAACGCATCGACAGTCCCGCGGGGATGCGCGAGCTGGCCGATCTGGTGGCGCGCGAGGAACCCGAGCTTATCGTCGTTGGCGAGCCGCGGCTGTTGTCGGGAGAGCGGGGCAGCCAGGCGCGTGCCGCCTCGGGATTCGCGGACCGGCTGCGGGGACGGTTCGGCCTTCCGGTCGAGCTTGTCGATGAGCGGCTGACGACACGCGAGGCGGAGCGGCGGATGGCGGAGTCCGGTCCGCGACGCCGGACCCATGACCTCGACAGTATTGCGGCCTGTGTCCTCCTCGAGTCGGTCGTGATGCGGCACGAGGCCGAGGCGCAGGGATGAGTGCCGCCGGGTCACGACCGCGCCGGCGGCGACGGTTGTGGTGGATGGCCGTGGTGGCGATCGTGATCATCGTGGGAGTGGCGTGGGGGGTGCGCCGCTCACGTCGCTCGTCGCCGCCACGTCCCCCGACGCCGGTAAACGTGACCCTTCCCGAGGGCCTGCGACGCGAGCAGATTGCCACGATCCTGGCGGCGAAGACGCACCTGTCGGCGTCGGCGTATCTCTCTGAGACGGCGGTCGGCGGGGAGGGGCAGGTCCTGGCCGGTACCACGACGCCGCGATCGCTCGAAGGCTTTCTGTTTCCGGCGACGTACCAGGTGCTCCCGACAACGACGGCCGCGCAGTTCGTCGGCGACCAGCTGGCGGCGTATCGGAACTACACGGCCACCGTCAACTATGCGTATGCCAAGTCGAAGAACCTGACCGCATACGACGTGCTGACGATCGCGTCGATGATCGAGCGCGAGGTGTCGGTTCCCGCGGAGCGGCGGATGGTCGCCGGCGTCATCTACAACCGCCTCCACGCCCACATGATGCTCGGGATCGACGCGACCGTGCAGTACGCGCTCGGATACTGGAAGACGAACCTGACCGAGGCCGATCTGCAGACCAACTCGCCCTACAACACCCGTAAGTACGTCGGTCTACCGCCCGGCCCCATCTGCAATCCCGGCCTCGCATCAATCCAAGCCGCTGCGCACCCCGCCAAGGTTCCGTACCTGTACTACGTGGCGCGCAACGACGGCAGCGGCGGGCACTACTTCGCGACGACCGCGACCCAGTTCAACGCGGATGTGGCCCTGTCACAGGCCCACCAGGCAAAGGGCGGCTGACATGATTTCCGCAGCGACGCGCGTGACCGGCATCATCGGCTGGCCGGTCGCACATTCGCTGTCGCCCGTGATGCACAACGCCGCCTTCCGGGCGCTCGGACTGGACTGGGTCTATGTCGCCTATCCGGTGGCGCCGGAGCAGGTGCACGACGCGGTGACGGGCCTCGCCGCGGCCGGGGTGGCGGGGCTCAACGTCACCATTCCCCATAAGCAGTCGGTGCTGTCGCGATGCAGCGGCGTATCCGTGGCGGCGACGGCGATCGGGGCGGCGAACACGCTGATCCCCGACGGTGACGGGGGGTGGCGGGCCGACAACACCGATGCGCCGGGATTCCTGCGCGCCGTCGATGAAGCGGCGCCGGTCACGGTGACCGGTCGCCGTGTGCTGGTGATCGGTGCCGGCGGCGCCGCGCGCGCAGTCGTTTTTGCACTGCGCGGGCGCGGTGCCGAGGTGTCGGTCGCGAACCGCACCGCCGTGCGGGCCCGGGAATTGGGAGATCCGGTCGGGTTCACCCGCGCCGAGCTCGATGCCGCCGCCGCCGACAGCGTCATGGTGATCAACTGTACGAGTTTGGGCCTGGACGGGGACCTGATCCCCCCGGAATTGCCCCTTGATGTCCTGGGTCCCGAGCACGTGGTGGTCGACGTCGTCTACCGTCCCGGTGGGACCCCGTGGCTGGCCGCGGCGGAGGCCCGCGGGGCGCGGGTCGTCGACGGCCTCGGGATGCTGCTGCACCAGGGGGCCGCGGCGTTCGTCCAGTGGACCGGCGTCGAGCCTCCCATTGACGTGATGCGTGACGCGCTGATGGTGCCACGGAGGTAATGTCCCCGGCCGTCGCCGCCGATCACACAAAGGGTGACCACTCCCCCTGAACATCCGATGGCGACGCGTGGCCCGGCGCTTCCGGGCGGTGCGTCCCGCGGTGCCGGCGTCGCCGCCCCGCCGCCGGCCGGACTCGTGCCCACGGGTGCTCGACCGGATCCGGTCATCGTCGCCCCGCGGACCCAGTCGCTGACCCAGGTGCTGGTGCGACTCGAGTACCTCACCATGGACCAACTCCGGGAGGCGTTTCCCGACGGTCCGCCCCAAGGTGGCCGTCTCGGTGAGCTGCTGGTCGAGCGTGAGCTGATCACCCGCGAACAGTTGGCATACGCCAGCGCCGTGCGCGCGGGAGTCGGCGTCTACGAGCCCGGCAGTCCGATCGACAGCAATCTTGCGGAGCTGATCGACGCCCGCACCACCCGCAGGTACCAGGCCGTCCCGATTCGGATCGACCCGGACGGACGTCTGGTCATCGCCATGTCCGATCCGTCAAACATCCTGGCACTCGACGATCTGCGCATCATCACGGGTCGCGAAATCCGCCCACTGCTGGCAGCGCCGGACGAGATCGGTCAGCTGCTGGGTGGATCGCGCCGCTTCGACACCGTGCTGACCGGATCGGACGAGACGCCGGGGTATTCGGAGACTCGGGTCGCCGAGTACATGGTCGACGACTACAGCGACGCAGCCAGCGACGACGCCCCCGTCGTGCGGATGGTCAACTCGATTCTCTCGCGGGGCGTGGAGGAGGGTGCCTCGGACATTCATTTCGAGCCGCAGGCCACCGAGCTCGCGATCCGGTTTCGGGTCGACGGCGTGCTGCGAAACGTCACCAGCGTCCCGTCAAAGTTCAGCCACGGCATCGCCAGCCGTATCAAGATCATGGCCGATCTCGACATTGCCGAGCGCCGGGCCCCCCAGGACGGACGCGTGAGCCTGTCGGTCGCCGGCCGCAACCTCGACCTCCGTGTCGCGACCCTTCCCACCGTCTACGGGGAGAAGATCGTGATCCGGATCCTGGACCGGAGCAACCTGGTCATGGACCTGCGCGATCTCGGGTTTAGCCCCGAGGTCCTGGCCCAGTTCGAAGCCATCTACCGGCGCCCGCACGGTGCGCTGCTGGTGACCGGGCCGACCGGGTCGGGAAAGTCGACCACCCTCTACGGCACCCTGAACCAGCTCAATTCTGTCGAGCAGAACATCATCACAGTCGAGGATCCGGTGGAGTACCGGCTGCCGGGCGTGAACCAGGTCCAGGTGAACCCCAAGGCGGGCCTGACGTTCGCTTCCGGCCTGAGGTCGATTCTGCGGTGTGACCCCGACGTGATCATGATCGGCGAGGTCCGCGATCCGGAGACGGCCAAGATCGCCATCGAATCCGCCCTGACCGGGCACCTTGTCTTGGCGACGCTCCACACCAACGACTCCGCCGGGGCGCTGTCGCGGTTGAGCGAGATGGGCGTCGAGGGCTTCCTGTCGGCGAGTGCCGTCGCGGGGATTCTGGCCCAGCGGCTCGCCCGCCGCCTGTGTCCGCACTGTCGCGAGCTGCATACCATTCCGACCGAGGTCCTCGGCGATCTCGTCGATCCCCGGCGTCTGCCACCCGGACTGGGCGAGACCGTCGAGGTCTGCCGCCCAGTGGGGTGCCCCCGCTGCGGCGGATCGGGGTACCGGGGCCGGCTCGGCGTCTACGAGCTGCTGGTCGTCACCGAGCAGATCGGCGAGATGATCGTCGCCGGCGCGTCCTCGGACGCGATCACCCACCAGGCCCAGCGTGACGGCATGCGGACGCTTCGCGAAGACGGCCTGACCAAGGTGCTGCGCGGCGACACGAGCCTCGAAGAGCTTGCACGGGCAGTCGGATGATGGCCTGCCTGACGACCACCCAGCAAACGTTGCCGGCAGCGGTGTGCTGCGGCCACCATCCCCAGGACGGGACGCCCACATGATGGAGTTCAGCGAGATGATCGGGCTGGTCATGGCCAACAAGGCCAGTGACCTGCATCTGGCCGTCGGTGCACCGCCGGTCATGCGCTGCAACGGGGAGCTCCGGCCGATCGGTCCGGAGCGGCTTACCCCCCAGGACACCCAGGAGATGCTCTACGGGATCCTGTCCCAGGACCAGCGCCGACGCCTGGAGACCGAGCTCGAACTGGACTTCTCGTACCACATGCCTGGTTTGGCGCGATTCCGTGTCAATGCCTACCACCAACGCGGAGTCCTGGGCGCCGCACTTCGCGTCGTCCCGACCGAGATCCGCTCCCTGACCGAACTCAAAATCCCGACGACGGTCAACGACTGGTCGAACCTTCCGCGGGGACTCATCCTGGTCACCGGAGCCACGGGGTCCGGCAAGTCCACGACGCTCGCCGGGCTAATTGACCTGATCAACGAGTCGCGGTCGGTCCACATCATGACGATTGAGGATCCGATCGAATTCCTGCACAAGCACAAGCGCTCGCTCGTCAATCAGCGCGAGCTCGGCGGCGACACGAAGTCGTTCGCGGCGGCTCTGCGAAGCGCGCTGCGCCAGGATCCGGACGTGATCCTGCTCGGGGAAATGCGTGACCTGGAAACCATCCAGATCGCCCTGACCGCGGCCGAGACCGGACACTTGGTGCTCGGGACGCTCCACACCTCTGACGCGCCGCAGACGATCGACCGTGTGATCGACGTCTTCCCGTCCGAACAGCAGGACCAGGTCCGCGTGATGCTCGCCAATGCCCTTCAGGGGGTGGTGTGCCAACAGCTGCTGCCCTCCCAGGAAGGCGGACGGGTGGTGGCCTGTGAGGTCATGATCGCGACCCCGGCGGTGCGAAATCTGATCCGCGAAGGCAAGACCCATCAGATCTACTCGATGATGCAGACCGGTGCGCAGCACGGCATGCAGGCGATGAACTCGGCACTCGCCGACCTGGTACGGGCCGGCAAGATCCGGCGGGATCTCGCGCTTGAGCGCTCGAGCACGCCGACCGAACTCCAGCGCCTGCTCGAGAGCGACGCGTTCGTCGAACCGGCCAACCGCACCGGCCGCCCGGTGGCGGTCTGATGATCCGATGAGCAGCGCAACGTTCATCTTCAGGGGCGTCGACCCCAACGGAGCACCGGCAAGCGGCGAGCTGCAGGGCGAATCCGCGGCCCAGGTTGCCGCGCAGCTGCGCGGCCGCGGGTTTACGGTCGTCGACATCTCACGCAAGCGCATGGCGTTCACCATGCGGGACTTCCGGGACATGTACACGCCGGTGGCCTCGCGAGACCTGACGGTTATGGCCCGCCAGCTGGCGACGATGGTGTCGTCGGGTCTGTCGCTGCTCCGGGCGCTGTACGTACTCGAGGAGCAGACCGAATCGCCGAAGCTGGCGCGGGCGATTGTCGCGGTACGGCAGGACGTCGAGACGGGCTTCTCGCTGTCGCAGGCCCTGTCCAAGCACCCGGCGATCTTCAGCGATCTGTTCGTGTCCATGGTCGCGGCCGGAGAAGCCGGCGGTAACCTCGAGGAGGTCCTCGAGCGCCTGGCCACCCAGCTGGAGAAGGACGACCACCTGCGGCGGACGGTTCGCTCGGCGATGGTCTACCCGACGCTGATCGGCTGCTTCGCGCTGGCGGTCTTGGTCGCGATGATCACCCTCATCGTTCCCGTGTTCGCCGGGATCTTCAAGAACCTCCACGGCCAGTTGCCGATGCTGACGAAGATCATGATGTCGATCTCCAACGCGTTCCGGAGCGAGTGGTACATCTTCGTGATCGTGCCGGTGGCGCTGATCTGGGGATTCCGGACCTTCAAACGCACCGATCGCGGCCAGATCATCTGGGACCGCATCAAGCTGCGGATGCCGATGCGAATCGGTGAGATCGTCCGCAAGGTGGCGATTGCACGGTTCGCGCGTACGCTCGCGACCCTGACCTCTGCGGGCGTGCCGATTCTCCACGCCCTGGAGATCACCGCCAAGACCACCGGGAACCGGGTCATCGGCGATCCGATGAACGAGGTCGCCGAGTGCGTCAAGGGCGGCGAGCCGTTGGCCCCACCGCTGGAGCGATCCGGCGTGTTCCCGAAAATCGTCACCCAGATGCTCGCCGTGGGCGAGGAGACCGGCAACCTGGATGAGATGCTCCACAAGCTGGCGGACTTCTACGACGACGAGGTCGAGACCATGCTCAAGGCGCTCACCTCGATCATCGAGCCCATCATGATGCTCGTCGTCGGTGCCATCGTCGGCCTGGTCGTCATTGCCATGTACCTCCCGATGTTCGCCGTCTACAACCTGGTCAAGTAGCCGGCGTCCCAGGCGGCACGAGATCTCCGGCAGCGAGATTGCCGGTGCGCGTCCGACGCAATCGCCCCGGGGGTGGTCGATGCGATCAGGGCCCGAGGGTCCCGCCGATGGCCGCTGCGGGAGCTTCTGGGTGCGCGACCATCGACGGCACGGATGCCGCCGGTCTCGGCCAGTCGGCGGACGCTCTGCCGATCGGTGCCGGCGCGCAGACCTGAGGGCGACCCGGCGACCCATGGCGCGCACGTCGAGCCGCCGGGGCTGCCGACCCCGTCACGGATGTCGCGCCAGCGCGTCGTCCATCTGCCCGTGCTCCCGATGCGCGCCTCCCTGCCCCGCGGGGTGTGGAGGCGCGCATCGGGGCTTGCGAGCGCCGGCTATCGGTCGCCGTGACCGCGGTGCTCGTGCGCGCGCGGGTGGTGCGATTCGTGCCCGCGAGCGTCGCGGACCGGAACACGGATCTCGTGCCGGCTCGAGGTGAGCTGGACGTTGTCAAACAGGAAGCCGTGTCCCGCATCAGATGGGTTGGGCGTTGCGCTGACACGGAACAGGAGCTTGTCGACAGTCGGGACCACATTCCCCAGCGATGCCTGCTCGGGGTCGTAGCGGTAGTAGTCCTCCCACGACGTACCGGTGATCGCCCGGCGCCCATCGACGTAGATGCTCACCACATCGTTGCCGGCACCCGGCTTCAGCGTCATCGAGAAGGTGATCCGGTGCGCCCGCGACCGTGACAAGGTGGCGACATCGGTCTCGTTGAAGTTGGCGACGCTCCCGATCGGGCCCGTGTCGGTGACGTCGTCAAAGAACACGTGGATTCCATTGGGCTGGTCCTCAAAACGGAGATAACTCATTCGTGCGCCGGTCCCGTTGTCGGGGCTCACGGACACGTGCAGGCAGCTGGGACACGTTCCGTCAGGGCCAGGAGTGCCGGTTCCAGTGTGCGCAGCCTGTGAGGCGCCGATCGCGAACGACGCCTGAAAGTGACGAATCCCGGTCGCTTCGCCGGCGGGCTGGACAAGCCCGGGTGAGAACGTCTGGTCACCGAAGCTGCCGCTGGTGGTCGCATCGGAGATCTGGAGCGCCTGCGCACCGAAGCCGTAGTGGGCCGCTGCCGGGATTCCGGCAACGTTGACCACGTTGGCATCGTACGGGCCCAACTTCATCCACCCCTGCTGGCCATTTATGGACCCCAGAGAGTACTGCGGTGCGGCGAACGTGATCGGACCGACCGAGGCCGCCGAGGCGACGCCCGCGGCGGCGGCCGCAATGGCGGCGGTGGCGACGGCCAGGCCGACCACGCGGGTCCGACGGGTCGCACGGCGGTGGGAAGGCGGTGCGATACGCGTCGAGGGTGCGGAGGTATTACGCATGTGCAACTCCTTGATAGTGGCGGTCGCGTGCGGGGAGCACGAGCTGCGGTGGGCGCAAGCGCGACGCGCGGGCCGGCGCTGCCGACCACATTTCGGATGAAGACGCGGCGGCGATCGCCACCGGCCGTGGTGCGCGCTCGGGTCGAGCACGACGTCGGGACGGTGCGTGGAGGGTCCGTCGGGCGCCGCGAGCGGCGGGTATCAGGCCTGTGAGTGGAACTGCGCGGACGGGGGTCGTCATGTGCGGCATCCCGAGTTGGCGGTGGATCACACCGTGCGTCGGCTGTATCGACGCGCCTCCGTCGCATCTGAACGTCGCGGCGGCGTCGAGGGCCTTCGGCGGTCAGGTTGCAAGGTGTGTTGCACACCCGTGGTGCGATGCATTGTCGGCATCCGCCGGTGTTGTGATGCCCACGGAATTGAGGACCGGTCGGGATTCGCCGATAGAACGGACAATGAGCACCACCTGCCCATCACCGTTGGGATCGCTGCACCGCGTGCGGCGAACGTTGGCGGATGCCCAGCGTGCCGACCGTCGTGGGTGCAATCGCGTAGGACTGGGTGATCCCACCCACGCCCCCGCGGTCCGCACAGGCGGTCCGACAATGTGGCGCCAGGAGGCGAGAAGGTCCTGAAGCTGTCGCCCGGAATCCGCAGTGCTGCGATCGGTGCCGCCGTGGCGTTTGGACTGGTGAGCACCGCTGTCGCCGCCGCGGCTCCCGCGGCGCAGCGCACCATCCGGTACCACGGTGCCACCGTCACGATCCCCACCAGTTGGGCGGTGATCAATCTTGCCGACGATCCCGCGGCGTGCGTGCGCTTCGACCGTCACGCGCTCTATCTGGGCACCCCATCGACGACCCAGGCGTGTCCGGCCTCGGTGGTCGGCCGGACCGAGGCGATCCTGCTGGCGCCGGTCCCGAGCCGGGCCCCGACATCCGGAGCGCAACGACTCGGGCTGGCGCCCGGTTACTCGACCGAGTTCACTCTCGGGGGCGCCGGCGTCCGCGTGATCGCGACCTGGGCCGCACATCCGGCAACCGTTGCGGCCGCCCTTGGCCGTCGCCTCACTCCGACCGCGCCGGCGCGGTCCGCGCAGGCCTCGCCACTCGTCGCATCCACTCGCACGATCGTGGTGCGGCAGGCCGCAGCGCAGGGTGCGTCGGCGCTGGGCGTCGATGCATGCTCGGCGCCGTCGGCCAGCGTCATGCGAACGTGGCTCGCGTCGCCGTATCGCGCGATCGGGGTCTACATCGGTGGGGTCAACAGCGCCTGCGCCCAGCCCAACCTCACGGCGGCGTGGGTGCAAGCGGTCACCGCAGCCGGATGGCGACTGATCCCGACATACGTCGGTTTGCAGGCGGCCGGTGCGTGCGGATGTGCGTCGATCGCGCCTGCGAGCGCGCGGACCCAGGGCGTCCAGGCAGCCAATGACGCCGTCGCTCAGGCGAAGATCCTCGGCATCCCGCCCGGTAACCCGATCTACGACGATATGGAGGGGTACCACCGGACCACGTCGACGACCGGAGCGGTGCTCGCATTCGTCGCCGGGTGGACCACCCAACTGCACGCGGCCGGGTACACGGCCGGCGTCTACAGCAGCGGCGGGTCGGGAATCACCGATCTCGTGAGTGCCGCCGCGACCGCCGCCACCGTGCCCGACGAGCTCTGGATCGCCGACTGGAACGGCCTGAAGACCGCATCCGACCCGTACGTGCCGTCAGCGGCGTGGGGCAACCACCAGCGGCTGCGCCAGTATCTGGGGTCCCACAACGAAACCTACGGCCACGTCACGATCAACGTCGACAGCGACTTCATCGACGGGCCGACCGCCAGCGGCCAGGGGTTCCCGCCGCCGGACGGCAGTTTTGTCAGCTACGGCGGCCGGACCTTCAGGATGGCGGGCGGTGCCCCGCTGTTGGTCACCGCCTGGCGCACGGTCGGCGGATTTCAGGGCGCACTGGCCCTGACGGCGGCACAGTGGCGCAACCTGCGCCGTGTGCCCCGAGACGGGACGTTGGTCACCGCCGGCGGGAAGACCTACGAGATCGCCGGTGGGGCCCCCCTGGCGGTGAGGTCGTGGGCGGCGATCGGGGGCCAACGTTCCGTGGTGGCGGTCGACCCCTGGGATCTGGCCAATCCGGCGATGCCGATGGCGCACCTGCGCCCGTACCCGACCGACGGGACCTTCCTGACCGCCGGTCCTGCCGGTCGGGTGTATCGCCTGGCCGGCGACGCGCCGTTTGCCGTGACGAGTTGGCTCGCCTTCGGCGGGCCCCGTACGGCGGTCGTGGTGGACGCGTGGAACCTTCTTCACCCAGCGAACCCTCTGGCCCGCATCTCGGCCCATCCCCGCAACGGCACCGTGGTCAACGCCATTCGGGCTCGGTCCTATTGGCGTTTCGCCGGTGGGTTCAGGACCAAGGTGATCCCGGCGAGGGGCGCGGTGCAGGTGGACGACGCGAGTCTCGCGAATTACCCGCCGCTCCCGGTCTGCGTGGTTCCTCCGATGCGCGCAATGACGGTCCGGGCGGCCCGCGTCGCCCTCGCGGTTGGCCATTGCGCATTGGGTGCGGTGCAGCGCAGCGGGACGTCATGGAAGGTGCGCACGCCGCACGTTGTCGCTCAGGGTGCACCGGCGGGTGCACGGCGCCGTCACGGCGCCGCGATCGGCATTACCATTCGCTAGCCCGACGATGGGCTCGACCGCCGCCGGCAGCGGTCGTACGATGGCTGCGTGCCCGATCCTCCCGCCTACGACCCTGCGCTGACCAGGATTCAGGCGCGTCCGGAGAACACCCGCCATATCCGGCACGCGGCGTTGATGCAGCGCTGGCCGGTGCTCTCCGAGCCGTGGGCGCAGAAGATCGCCGCAGCGCATGACCCACGGCCGCCGGGGTCGTCGCCGGCGCCCTCACGGCGACCGGGGCCGCCCTAAGGGCCGACGGGGAGACGGGGCGGACCGGGAGCCTCTGGCGATACCATCGCCTGTCTTGTGACCCCGCCTCCGCCGCCCGGGGGCGTCGACCCGGGGGCCATCGTTGCTCGCCAAGCTGATGCGCAACCTGACGACCGACGTTCGGCCGTTGCGCGCATCGCGAAACTTCCGGCTCCTGATGTTGGGAGCCCTGGTCACCGGTATCGGCACCCAGGCAACTCTGGTCGCGCTGCCGTACCAGATCTACGTCATTACGCATTCGGCGTTCCTGACCGGTCTCTTGGGCGCGGTCGAACTCGGGCCCTTGATCCTGTCGTCGCTGTACGCCGGGGCGCTCGCCGACCGCATCGACCGGCGCAAGCTGCTGCTGTGGTGTCAGATCGCATTGGCGTCGTTCTCAGCGACGCTCGGGGTGGTGACCCTGATGTCCACCCCACGAGTGTGGGTGCTGTTCGTGATGGCAGGGCTGATCGCCGGGGCTGCGGCGGTTGAGCGCGTCGCGCGGTCGTCGATCGTGCCGAATACGATCGCTCCCGATCAGTTGAAGGCCGCCCTCTCGATGAGCTTTGGCCTGATGCAGGTGACCATGGTTGTGGGGCCGGCGCTCGGCGGGGTGATCATCGAGGTATTCGGCCTGGCCGTGCCCTATTTCGTGGACGCGGTCAGCGTGCTGGGCATGGTCGCAGCGGCCTGGGCGCTCTCGCCGCAGCCGGCGCCCGACCAGCCCCGCTCGTCGACCGTCGCGTCGGTGCGAAGTGGGCTGCGGTTCGTGCGGCGGCTGCAGGGGCTGATGGCCAGCTTCGTCATCGACCTGTTGGCGATGACCTTCGGCATGCCGCGTGCGCTCTTCCCGATCCTGTCGATCGAGGTCTTCCATACCGGTGCCTTCGGCTCCGGGATCCTGAACTCGGCCGTTGCCGCCGGTGCCACGGCGGCCGCGCTGACCACCGGCTGGATGGGCCACGCGCGCAGGCTCGGGAGGATCGTGCTCGCGGCGGTCGCGGTGTGGGGGCTGTCCATCGCCGTCGCGGGGTTCATGACTGCGTTGTGGTCCGCGGCCGTGCTGTTTGCGGTTGCCGGCGCCGCCGACAGCGTCAGCGCCGTGTGCCGCACCACCATCACCCAGACGCTGACCCCGGATGCGATGCGGGGCCGCGTGTCGGCCGTGTTCAGCCTGGTGGTGGCCAGCGGGCCACGCCTGGGCGATGTCGAGTCCGGGACGGTGGCCGCCGTGACCTCGCCACGCTTCTCGGTGGTCTCCGGGGGGCTGGCGTGCCTGGTGTCGGCAGCCGCAATCGCCCTATGGATGCCGGGACTGGCCGCATACGACTCGGACCGCGCAGAGCAGGACATGCGACACGCCCACGCGGAACACATCGCCGCGGAGACGGTCGGGTCGGCTGTGTCCTAGTCGGTCGGGCGCACGGCCGTGAGCAGGGGCCACGGGTTCACCGAGACGCCGTACTGGGTCCAGCCGAGCGTGAGTGCGCCGGCCGTGGTTCCGAGCTGCTCGCCCGAGGTGACCGTGGCACCGGGAAGGATGCCGTGCGCATACGTGGCGAGCGGCCCGTAGGCGAGCCGGCCGGAGTCCGGGGTCCGGATCCAGAACCCGACGCCATGGGACCGGTCGGCCGCGGACGCGGCTTCGAGCGTGCCGCCCGCGGCCGCCACGACAACGGTGCCGGCGTGGGCATGGAGCGCGACTGCGCAGAACACGTGGTTGGCGCAGTTGGGGGCGACATACCGGACCTTGCCGCCGGGACGGATGGCCAGCGGGAAGTCAAAACCCGTGACCGTTGCCGGGGTGGTCGTCCCAGGGGTGTTGCCATTGGCCGGTCCGGCGCCCGTGACCGTCGGCGTGTTGCCCCCCCACGCGGTGACCACCGGCGTGCCGGATCCAAGGGGGGTGAGGTCACGAGGCGTCGCCGCGTCGCTCCGGAGCTGTACCGTCGCTGCGGTCGCGCTGACGGCGGCCTGGGCGATGAACGGACGCGGGTCCAATCCGTTGGAGGGGTCGCCGTTGGCGTAACTGCGGCCGAGGGCAAAGTGGAGGTGGGCGACGCCGTTCGCCGCGCCGGTGGTCCCGATCTGCTGTCCGGCGGCGACCGACTGGCCCGGCGCGACCCGCACGCCGCTCAGGTGGGCGTAGTAGGCGGCCAGTCCGCGACCCGATTCCAGGCCGACCCCGATGCCGGCGAAGCGACCCGTTCCGCCCGAATGCACGGTCACGATCCGGCCCGAGAAGACCGCGTAGACCGGGGTGCCGACGGGTACGCCCAGGTCGACCGCCCAAATGCTCTGCCAGTTATAGGAGCCGCCAGCCAGATTGAAGGCGGGGTCGTGGGTGCCGCCGCGGTCCGCGGGTCCCTGGATCAGCGAGGCCCGGGCGGCGCCGAGGGGCTTGACGGTGACCATCGTCTGCGCGGCCGTGCCGACGCACGCGGTGGGTTGGGCGGTCAGCAGCACGGGCGCGTCGGGATTTCCGCCGAGCTCGCGGAAGAACTGCCCGACGCCGGACGGCCAGGACCCGTTGAGGTTGCCGGGGTCGTTGGTGGCGCCGGGCGGTGCCCACTTCTGAGCGATCGCGGGGATGGTGGTGACCCCGTCGGCGATGTAGCTGCGGGCCAGGTTCGCGGCGGCGGCATCGATCCCGGCGGCGTCGCTCGGGTACGCGATGCCGGGCCCCATGCCGAACGCATTGTGAATCGCCTGCGCTGGACCGTACGTCTCGAGCATCGTCTCTTGGGCGGCGATCGCGACGAGCAGGCGCGGGTCGATGCCCGCACCGACGCCGGCGGACACGAATGTGGCGCCCTGACCGGACAGCGGACTGCCGGCAGTGTGGAGGATCGCGTCGAGGCCGCGCGCGTCGGTCGAGCCGACGCACGTCAGCGCGCCGTCGGGGCTTCCGCCGCCCGCGGCTGCGGCGAGACTGGCGACACCGGTCGCTCCGCACAATGTGGCGGCGGCGGCCAAGAGAACGAGTTGTCGGCGCATCGGGCTCGAAGTAAACCTCATTCCGCGCCTAGACGCGTAACGATTGTGTGAAGGCAACCACCAGAGAACCATCGGCATCCGCCGATGGCAATTGAGATCCCGTCCGTCCGGCGGGTTCGGCGCGTGCCAAGAGGTACTCGCACGGCGGCGCGAGGCGGTGTTACCGTGCGGCGCGTGAACCGGATCTCCCATCCCGTGCGGCCTGGTGTGGCGTCGGTCGCGAGGGTCGCCGCCCTCGGGATCGCGTGTCTCGGCGTCATCGCAGCCCCGGGGTGGGCGGCATCCTCCGGCGGGGGCTGGGACATCTCGTTTCCACAGTGCGCAGGCACAGGGATCGTCCGCTTGCCGGCGAGTCCGGCGATCGGTGTCGTGGGCGTCAATGACGGGCGTCCGTTTACGACCAACCCCTGCCTGCCGGCACAGGCGGCCTGGGCGGGTGCCGCGCTGCACGCGTACATGAACACCGACGATCCGGGGCCGCGATCGCGCCAGTGGCCAGCGGCGACGACGCGCAAGACGCGCACCGGTCCGAAGCGGTGCGTGGCGATCCACCGCAGTCGCGCCACGACGGCGTGTGCGTACGACTACGGCTGGAAGGCCGCACGTGACGCGTACGCGCGGATGTCGCTGGTGCTGCACCGGCTTGCCGCGCAGCCCGGGCAGGCGGGCCACGTTGCGAGGTCGCCGGCCGTCCTGCGCTGGTGGCTGGATGCGGAAGCGGCCAATCAGTGGTCCAGGTCGGTGTCCATGAATACGGCGTCCGTCGCCGGGAGTCTGGGCTATCTGCGGGCGGTCCGCGTTGCGAGCGTCGGAATCTACGCGAACCGCTACGACTCGCACACGCTGTTTACGCCGAACTCCGGCACGTTCCCGCCCGGCACCCTGAGCTGGTTGGCGACGGGAGCGACTACGCTGACCCGCGGTGTGGAGTACTGCGGGTATCCAGGATTCACCGGGACCGGGTACACCTGGATGGTCCAGTATTGGCCGTCGTCCCTGGATGCCGACGCCAGGTGCGCCGGCTTTGTCAGCGGGCTGCGGCCGCTCGCGGCCGGTGTACCGGGGGCGGGGGTGCGCGTCAACCTCGTTCAGCCGGCCCCGATCGCAACGTCGATCACCCTCACCAGCTCGTCATCGGCTGGGCGGTTTGCACCGACGACGGCCGGCCCCTGGACCACCTTCCTGACCATCCCGATCGCCGCCGGGTCGCGGCAGTCACGGGCAGTCGCCTACGAGGACACCCGCTCCGGTGTTCCCACCCTGAGCGCAGCCGTGGCCGACGTCCCGGGTCTGATCGCGCAGCGGGGTGCGGTCTCACCAGGTCCCGCGGTCCGAATTGGCATTACGCCGTCGGCCTCAGCAACTGTCGTCGGGCAGTCCCGATCGCTGACGGTCACCGGAGCCGACGCCTACGGAAATTCGGTGACCCGCGGCGTTGCCGGGGCGTGGACAAGCGCGCCCGGCATCGTCGGCGGCGTCGGCCCCGCCGCCGCGCGCACGACGGTGTTCCGCGCGAATGCGGTCGGAGCGGCCGCGGTGACCGTCACCGTCGGGGGTCTCACAGCCCATGCGACGGTCGCAGTCAGCGCGCCACCGGGGGGCACGCCGGGGACGATTGCCGGCGGCCTGCGCCTGGTCGCCGGAGCTCCCTCGCGCGCACTTCGCGTGCGGGCGTGGGCGCCGGCGACGGTCGGCAACGGAACCTGGACCATCCGTCCCGGGTCGGCAACCGGACGGGTCGCGCTGTCGGCCTCCGGACCGTGGGCTCCGAGCGTGTCGGTCACGATCCCCGCCGGCGGTGTCATGAGCGCGCCGTTCTATCTGCGCGAGACGGGCGCGGGGGCGCCGCACCTGTCGGCCACCGGTGTGCTCGGGCTGATCGTCCGGGGTGAGCAGGTCCGGTCCGCCGCTCCTGTGCGACTGGCGATCACACCCGTCCGCTCGCACCTCGCCGTGCGGTCATCCGAGTCGATGCGCGTTGCCGCATGGGATGCCTTTGGCAACCCCGCCGGCGTCAGGGCGGCGTGGACCGTGTCACGGCCACGGGTGGTGCGCCTCACCGCGCCGCGAGGGAGCGCCGTGCGCATCGTGGCGCGCGCCGCAGGGCGGTCATGGGTGACGGCCCGGGTCGGTATCCTGAAGTCCGCGGCGCTCGTGCTCGTGCCGTAGCCGGCGCCGGTGGCCACAGGTACGCCCGGCGGCCGCGCCCCCGGACCGACAGGATGACCGTAGTGACAGAGTTGATCCTCCCGACGCCGGACGGCGCGATGGCCGCCGACCTCGCCGTACCCCAGACGCCAAACGGCGCCGGCGTGGTTGTCATCCAGGAGGCGTTCGGGGTGACCGGCTATGTCCGTTCGGTCGCCGAGCGGCTGGCGACCGCCGGGTATCTGGCCGTTGCGCCGCACCTGTTCCATCGCAGCGGCGATGCGGTCATCGACTACGACGATTTCGCCGCCGCGCGCCCACACATGACGGCCCTCACCGCCGAGGGGCTCGCCCAGGATCTGGACGCGGCCATCGGCGCGCTATCGGATCGGGCGGTCCCTGCGTCCCGGACCGGCATCATCGGATTCTGCATGGGCGGGTCGGTCGCCCTCTTTGCGGCGACCCGCTCCCCGCTGGGCGCCGCGGTCGGGTTCTACGGCGGCGGCATCAGCGAGGGGCGCATGGGACTGGCGCCGCTTGTCGAGTTGGCACCCACGGTTGTGGTTCCGTGGCTCGGGCAGTACGGGGATGAAGATCCGAGCATTCCGGTCGACCAGGTCGAAGATCTGCGATCCGCCCTCCGGCGTGCGCGGGCGCCGACCGAGGTGGTGCGGTACCCCGGGGCGGGCCACGCGTTTCACTGTGACGAACGCCCGGCTGCATACCGCGACCAGGCCGCGGCGCAGGCGTGGCGACGGGCGCTGGACTGGTTCGAGCGGTATCTGTCGATT
>JADGPG010000051.1 GCA_017882545.1 Thermoleophilia bacterium | reverse complement strand
TCGGGATATTCGATCGCGTGGTGCACGATCACGGGCATCGGGCTACCGGTGATGCCGGTCGTCGTCGATCCGACATTGGTGCCATCGTAGTAGTGCGTCACGACGCCCGGCCGCCAGTTCGCGGCGAGTGCGTGCCACCGGGTCCAGTTCCCGGAAACGTCCGCGCCCGGGACCGGCCATGATCCGGTGCCGTCGGCCCGAAACGCCGGCCAATTGGCGATCGCTTCGGTGGAGGTTGCCAGGAAGCACATCCTCCCCTCCATGACGCCATGGGTGAACTGGAACGTGCCGTTCGTCGACGCGATGAGGGATGCATCGGTGTCGGTCGTGCCGTTCAGCGCGGTGTCGATCTTGGCAACGGCGGTCAGGTTCAGAGTGCCGCCCGAGACCGTGATCTGACTGGAGCCGTTGGCCTCGTCCTCGAACGAGTCGACCGGTGTCGTGACGCCTGAGTCGAACTAGCCTGCGGTCAACCGGTTTCCGTTGAGGCTCGTGCCGGCGAGCGGCTCCGCATGACCTTCCGATGCACAATCACGCACCGTTCGTGGGTCATTCGGGAGGGCAGACGTGTGCACACGGCATGTGCCACCGAGGCGGGCTGGGCTCTGGTCTGCGACAGGCCCGGACTCGCCCCGACCAAGGTCGTTACATCCACGGCAACCGCTGCTGCCGTTACATCGGCCCGGCGGCACGAAATGCGCGTTGTTCACCAGCGTTGAGACGCTCTGTGTTCCCTGTTGTCGTCGACGTGTTCGGGGGCACCGCTCAACGACCCTGGTGGCGATAGCCGACCCCTCGCGTCGTACGTAATTCCGCAACCTGCGGGCGCGGGGCAGGGCCCGTTGCCGATCGAATCACCACCACGCACCGGATTGACCAACCGCGGTCCCACCATGCGGGCCCGGCGCGGCGGCATCGCGCCCGCGAGAGGCGCGCTAGCCTGTAACGGCACGTCCAGCGAGCAGCCGGAGGATCACCGCGTGTTCGATATCTCGCCAGTCCACATGATCGTGTTTGCGGCGATCGCCCTGCTCGTTGTCGGGCCGCGACGACTGCCAGAGTTGGCCCGCAGTCTCGGTCGCGGTGTGCGGGAGATGAAGTCGGCGATCGTCGACGAGGACCCGCCCGCCCCCACCCCCCCGGCGCCCGCGCATCCCGTCCCTAACGATCCCGTGGCCCAGGTCTCAGCCCCCGTGGACGCGACCGCTGCAATCCCGATCGAATCCCTGATCCGGCCGGGCGACGACCAGCCGGAGCGTCCCGCGTCCTGACACCCCAACCCAGGGTTGGCATCAGACCGCGACGGCCCCGGCGGCGGACCCGCTGCATACAATCGCTGGCATGACGTCACTCTCCGGCTACGCCGATCTCGGGGCCCGCGTGCTCGTGGTCGATGACGAGGCCTCGATCACGGATGCCCTGTGTACCGCACTGCGATATGACGGCTTTGATGCTCGCGATGCCTCCAGCGCCCGCGCGGCCCGGGAGGCGATCGGCGCGTTTGAGCCCGACGTCATGATCCTCGACGTGATGCTCCCCGACACGGACGGCTTCACCTTGGCGCGGGAGCTGCGGGCAGACGGGCACGACATCCCGATCATCTTTCTCACCGCCCGCGACGAGACATCCGACAAGCTCGCAGGGCTGTCGCTGGGCGACGATTACGTCACCAAACCATTCAGCCTCGCTGAGATCGTTGCCCGCGTCAGCAACATCCTCAAGCGCACCAAGGGCGACGACGACCATGGAGCGCTCCGGTTCGAGGACGTCGTCCTCAACGAGGAGACGCACGAGGTTCGCCGCAACGGGGATCGCATCGTGTTGACCCGAACCGAGTTTGCGCTCTTGGCCCTGTTCCTGCGCAATCCCCGCCGCGTCCTCTCCAAGCACCAGATCATCGACTCGGTTTGGGCCAACGAACCATCGGTCGACCCCAACGTCGTCGAGACCTACGTCAGCTATCTCCGCAAGAAGCTCGGCGCCGATCGACCGCAGTTGATCCACACGATCCGCCTCGTGGGCTACGTCCTCAAAGAACCCGAGGGGTAGATGTCTTTGCGGCTGCGGCTGCTCGCGCTCCTTGCCGGGCTCGCCATCGTGGCGCTGCTCGTGGTCGAGGCGGTTACCTATGTCCAACTTCGCGCGTTTCTCTACGACCAGATCGACCGCACGGTATCGACGAGCGCAGAGATTGTCGGGGACTCGCTCGGCGCGAACGCTGCCATAGGGACGGGCAATCTCGAGGCGCTCGTCTCGACGACACCGGGTGTGTACGTGGGAGAACTCCAGCCGGACCGTCGTGTGCGATGGCGACCGCTCGGAGTCCGCAAAGGCGAATTCCCCGCGTCGCCACCCGCACTGACGCGCCTCGGGCCGGTCAACGACCGTGATGCCCGGCGCCCGGTCACGATCGACGCCGCGTCCGGAGACCTGCAGTACCGCGTCGCCGTCGAGCCCGTCGGGACGACGCACGCCGTGCTTTTCGCCGCGCCCCTGGACGGAGTCAACGACACCCTCAAGCGGCTGTTGGCGATCGAGCTCGCGGTGTCCGCGGCCGCGATCGCCGGCGTTCTCGTCGCCGGCGGGTGGCTGATCGGCATCAGCCTTCGCCCCCTGTCGCGGATCGAACGAACCGCGTCGGCGATTGCCGCGGGTGACCTGACCCAGCGCGTACCGGACGCGACCCGGACCACCGAGGTGGGCAGGCTGGCGCTTGCCTTCAACGCGATGATCGCCCGCATCGACGCGGCATTCGCCGAGCAGGCCGAGTCCGAACGCGTACTCCGGCAGTTTGTCGCCGACGCGTCGCACGAACTCCGGACTCCGCTGACGGCGGTCCGCGCCTACGCGGAGCTCTTCGAAAGGGGCGCGAAGTACCATCCCGATGATCTCGAGCGTGCGATGTCCGGCATTGAACGCGAGACCGCCCGTATGAGCGTGTTGGTCGACGATCTTCTGCTCCTCGCCCGGCTCGACCAGCACCCGACGATGACCGCCAGCGACGTCGACCTGGTCGAGATTGCTCGGTTGGCCGCCGACGCGTCGTTGATGATCGACGCGGCTCACGCGGTCACCGTCGATGGGTCCGATGAGGCGGTCGTCCGTGGGGACCCGGACGCGCTGCGCCGGATTCTCGACAACCTCCTCGGAAATGTCCGGGCATATACGCCGCCCGGGACCCGCACGCACGTGACGATCACCAGCGACCCCGACAGCGTCGTGCTGACGGTCGAAGACAACCGCCCGGGAATCCCTGCGGACCTGCTGGAGCACGTCTTCGAGCGATTCTCGCGCGCGGACGCGTCACGATCCCGAAATGCCGGAGGGTCCGGACTCGGACTGGCGATCGTGGCAGCGATCACCGATGCGCATGGCGGGACGGTGGCAGCGGACAACGGGGGGGCGGGCGGTGCCCGGTTCACGGTGACGCTTCCCGCCGTGCATCGGAGCCGCCTGAGCTCGGAGTAGTCGCGATGCCCCGCAGTCGGGGCCTTCACGACTCGCGATCGGCCCGCGCGAACGTGCGGCCTCAGGGACGACGGGTCCCCTGCCGATAACTACACAACCGGTGCCACCCCCCACACCGAGCGTAAGGACGGCTTCGCACATGAGCGATCTCCCAGACCCCAATCTGGAAGGGCCTTCAGGCCAACGCCCCCCGCACAACCCGGCCGCACGCGCAAAGGGTCACCGAACCCTTCGGCGCT
>JADGPG010000050.1 GCA_017882545.1 Thermoleophilia bacterium | reverse complement strand
GCTCATGAAATTGTCCGCTCTGAGGGGCCGGCGGTCGCGACGGCGTATCGGAGGCGAAGGCGTGAGCCCGGGAACCGCGTCTGCCGGGTGTTGAGTTCTTCGCAGAGCGCGGCGATCGCGCGGGTGCGGTGCGCTGAACTGAGCGGCGCGAGCGTGATGCGCAATTCATCGCCGCTGACCTCGAGGTCCGCGGCGCTCATGAAGGCGGACTGGATGAGGGTGCGCGCCTCGTCGGTGGCGCGTGTGTAGTGTCCGGTGACGGCATGCACCAGATCGCTCTCGGCCTGATAGGCGACCATCTTAATCAGATTGGTGAGCCACTGTCGTTCCGGTGCGAGCTTGACGACGTGGTCGCCGACGACGGCCCGCACAGGGACCCGAGCGGGCATGGCGGCCCGAGCCTGCTCGAGGGCGGTGATGCGCGTGAAGGCCGCGCGGAGACGGGTGGCCAGCGGCCCGTGCGCGATCTTGAAGCCTCGCATGGACGGTCGCGCCCGCTCCGGGTTGACGAACGCTGCGGTGCCGTACTCGGCGGTGAGCGCGTCGAAGCGGGTGCGGGCGTCCTGGAGTTGGGCGGTGATCGCGGCCCGTTTCGGGTTCGGGACGTCCCGGTCGGGATTGTCTGGGACGACGGCGTAGTCGGCCAGCGCGTCCAGCGCGTACTCCTCTCGGAGATACTTGAAGAAATTCTCTTGGCGCCACCGCTCGAACATGCGGAACGCGACCTCCGCCGTGGCGAGGTCCCGGCGGGACGTCAGGATCGGCGTTTGATGACCATTCGGGCTCAGCCGAGTGACCTGTCGCAGGCGGAGGCGGCCGTGGAGCAGTCGCACCTCCTGATCCGCCAAGTGGTACGCCACCGGCTGTGCGTCGATGACGGCCTGGTGGAGGCGGAAGCGCGAGATGGGGATGCGCGGCCGTCGCCCTTTCCGGTACGTGAGGATGTCGAACCCGTCGGCGAGCAACGTGAGGAACAGCTTCGGGCTGTACCCCCCGCGGTCGAACACGACGGTGACCCGCCGCGGGCCCACGAGGGTGCGGACCTCGTCGAGCAGGCGCGGCAACATCTTCGTCATGCCCGCGTTCGCCTCGGCGGTGACGACGAAGAGCGGTTGTCCCGTGGCATCATTCACCCAGTAATCGGTGGTGGCGGGCAGGGAGATCCGCAACCGCGTGACGTGGGCCTTGGGCAGACGGTGCTGGCCGTGATAGACCCGCACGTGCCCATCGAGATAGAGGAAGCCGATCGCGGCGCCGCGGTCGGCAATCCGCCGTTCCGCCAGGGCGCGTCCGAACGCGGCCGCGCGCCCGACGCCCGCCAGGCGCGCCAGCTTGCGCCGCAACGTTTTGACCTCGAAGGCTCGGTCCAAGCCGAGCAGCCGTCCGAGATCGTCGGGGGCGTGTTCCTTGAGGCCTTCCGGACGCTTGATTCGCAGGAGTGCCATCAACAGGAGCGCGACGAGCGTCGTGCGCAGTCCGTAGAAGGCGGGCCCCAGACTGCCGTAGACCTCCCGCGCGATCGCGAAGATGCCGCTGTCGACCAGGGCGGGCACGGCGCACAACACGCCCGCGCGTGGCACCCGCTGGCCCGCGCGGAAGAGCGGCGCGGCGTCGTCGAGGAGTCCCAGGTACGCGAGCACCCGGTCCATGCGACGATCGGCCGGGTCCCGATCGAACGACTGCGGGCGGGCATCGGTGTCCACGGCGGAGGCGCCACCCTCTCCCGATGGACCGGTCTGCGGCGACCCAGTCGGGGGCGTCGCGAACGGAAAAGCGGACACGTTTGGGTCCCCGCCTGGCCGAGCGATCGGCAGGCCCAGTTGGTCGGCGTCCTGAGGATCCCACCCGAGGCGCTTCAGGAGCTTGCGCACCGCCTTCGGCGTGACGCCGAGCCGGCGCGCGATCTCCCGATTCGGCAGGCCCTGCGCTTTGAGGCGGCGCACGAGCGGCTCGCGGCCAGGGGCCAGTCGCTTGCGCCCGGACGGATAGCCGCCCGTCCGGCCCAGCGCCCTGAGGCCACCCGTCTGGAAGCGGTCTTCGTGTCGGCGGACGCTTCGCGTCGAACAGCCGAAGGCTCGGGCCACCTCCGTCTGCGCGGCCCAGCCGTGCTCCACCAGATTCACCATCGCGTAGGCCTCGGCCATCCGATCCGCGACCACGTAGTGCGCCACCACCACGTCCAGCACGATGACGACCCGAACACCATCGGCCGTCCGGAGGACGCAGCGATCATTGATGACGACGGTCCCGTCGCGGTCGAGAGAATCAGCGAACAGACGCGGCTGGTGCTCGGCTCCTGCCATGGCGAGAGCTTGGCACTCGGCAATGTCATCGTGTCGTCAAAAAAAGCGGACAGGTTTGGGTCCCCGCCTCGGCACAAAGGAAACCAATGAAAATGCGGGTTTCAGGACCCCTATGTCAGGAGGTCTGGACTCAGGTACGTATGACTCAGCCGTCACTCAATCCATTCGGGAGCACGAATGCCAATGTTCAGACGTGGCTGCGTCGTTCTGCTTCTGCTTTCGGCTTCGGCGTTCTC
>JADGPG010000049.1 GCA_017882545.1 Thermoleophilia bacterium | reverse complement strand
GGCGAAACTCCGGCGGATACGGCGGTCTGGTTCGTGGCATGACGGACATCCTTTCGCGTCCAAGCCACTAAAGCCATTAAGTGCCCGTCGAAGTGGGTCCACTCCACACTTCCCGCTTTACAGCTTGCAGCGGCGCGCGCGACAGCACTGGCAGGCAGCGGGGCTCGACCCGATCGGCCTGCATGAATGCCGTCACACATTCGCATCGCTGATGATCGCGGCCGACATCAATCCGAAGGCGTTCAGCACATACATGGGCCACAGCAACATCGCCATCACCTATGACCGCTACAGGCACCTCATGCCGGGCAATGAGAACGAGGCAGCGGCGCTTGCTGACGCCTATCTGGAACGCGCCAACACCAAGGCGAGACTGGCGGCGCTGAATGGCTGACTGTGCCAAATTGTGTGCCAAGGACTCGGTGCCGTTCGTGAAAAGTACATGGATAGTGGCGTCTTGGGCTACGAGACCTAATAGGGCACGGAGACCCGGACCGCGCACCTTGACCGACCGCTGCCCCCGCTGGCCGCCGCGGGGCATGCCGTTCGCCGGCGCGATGTTCTTGGCGTGTCCGGTCATGCCATCGGATGGTGGACCCGAGGTGGACCCAAACAGCGGTGCTCGCCGTGGCTGGCACGGCCGCCGCGCCTAGCGCGTCTCGGGCTTCCGGCCTACAGTCGCATCACATGGTGCGAGGCCATGCGGTCGCGCACCGCCTGAGGTCCCGACACAAGGAGTGACGCAGTGAGAACGCTTCTCCGGATTCGCATCGAAACGCAAGCGGGCAACAGGGCGATCACCGATGGAACCGTCCAACGCGCCCTCAAGGAACTCGCTGACAGGATCCACCCCGAAGCTGCCTATTTCCTCCCCGACGAGGGTCAGCGGACCGCCATGTTCGTGTTCGACATGCAGGACAGCTCGGCGATTCCTGCGATCGTCGAGCCCCTGTTCCTGACGATGAACGCGAGTGTCGCATTATCCCCGGTCATGAACTTCGACGACCTCGAGAAGGGGCTCGCCGCCATCAGCTCGTAGCGACCAATGGGAAACGGCATCCCGGACGCGAGACTCGCCGCGCTGGATGCCTGACCGCTACACCGAATCGCGGACATCCAAGAGCACCCGCATGGCTAATGGTGCTTCGGGTGGAAGCCGACCGCGTACGGGACCGTCACCAGGACCGCGCGTTCCTTGTCGACGAGGGCGCGCCGGATCAGCGCGGTGCGCTGGTTGTGCAGGAAGCGCCACTTTGTGACGACGATCTCCGGCACGACCAACAGGCACACCGCGTGGATGTCGGCGCTGGTGATGTCCTCGACCGCCGACGCCAACGGGCCGCCGAGGTCGCGGTACGGCGACTCGATGATCTCCAGGTGCACCGGGGCCGCGTCACGCCACTCCTCAGCGGAGATCGCGGCACTCTCGCTGCCGGCGACGTGCACCGCCGAGGTCTCGGTACCGGAGATCGCTATCGCCACCGCGGCGGCGTGCAGCGAGGGCTTGTTGGCCTTCGCCATCGCCACCAGGCTGACGACGTGGTCGGCTTCCCACCACTGCCCGGCAATCGACTTCGGCATCTCGGCGACCGCGATGTGCGGCTGTCGCAAAAGGCGGGTCCGCAGTCGACGGTAGTGGCGCCAGGCACGAAACGCCGCGTGCGAGACGCGCCGATTGTGGTTCGGCAGTACCACCAGCAGATCGCTGCCGTCGTCGCGGATCATGCGCCGCAGGTAGGTGAGCACGCCGTCGATGCCCTCGCCGTCACGGCGCGGGATCCGTGCGAGCGAGATGCCGATGGTGTGGTCGCGGCGCCAGGCGTCCGAGACGAGCTCCCAGTCGCTGCGCAGCCCGACGAACAGTCCGGTCACCGGCGCGCCCTGGGCGATCAGCTTCGCCGTCTGGACGGCGGCTGCGGTGCCTTCGTCGACGCGGTCGACCAGGACCGCGATCCCGCACGGCGGCGCGCTGGCCTCCGGCTCTTCGCCGGGCGCGAAGTCCTTCAAGACCTCGAGTCGGCGGTAGTGGCGGTGGACGAAGATCGAAAGGGCGACGATCACGGGGATCGTGATCGTGACCATCCAGGCACCTTCGAAGAACTTGGTCCCGAGGATGATGACCAGCACGATCGCCGTGGCGACGGCACCCGCCGCATTGATGGCGATCTTGCGGGCGAGTCCGTGCCACGGCGCGCCCTCGTGGCGCTTGCGCAACCAGAACCGCACCATCCCCGCCTGGGAGAGCGTGAACGCCAGGAACACCCCGAGCAGGTACAGGTGAATCAAGTTGTTGACGTTCGCGTCGAAGGCGATCAGCAATACGCCCGAGATCACCGCCAGCGCGGTCACGCCGTTGGAATACACAAGGCGATCACCGACGAACTGGAACAACTTCGGCGCGTGGTTGCTTTGGGCCATCATCCCGATCAGGCGCGGGAAGCCCTGGAAGGCGGTATTGGCGGCGAGCACCAGCACGCCGAAGGTAAAGATCTGGACCAGGTAGTACCCGATTCGCCCGCCGGGAGGTCCGTGCCACACCGCCGCGGTCGCCTGCGAGATCACCGAATCGGTCGTGGACGGCATCGCGTGGGTGCGGTAGGCCAGGTACGTCACGCCCAGGAACAGGAAGATCGCGATGATGCCGAGTACACCGAGCGTCGATGCGGCGTTCTTGGCCTGCGGCGGACGGAATGCCTGGACGCCGTTGGCGATGGCCTCGACGCCAGTCAGCGCGCTGCAGCCGGAGGCGAAGGCACGCAGCAGCACCAGGACGCCGATCGTCGCGGCCGTGCCGGTCGTCACCGGCGACGGCGTGACGGCATGCGGCAAGGTGCCGGTCGCATCCCGGATCACACCGATGAGGATCGTCGTCGTCATCAGGATGATGAACCCGTAGGTCGGCAGCGCGAACGCCCGGCCGGACTCGCGCAGCCCGCGCAGGTTGACCAAGACCAGCACGACCAGCGCGACCAGTGACAACGGCAGCAACAGCGGCGACATCCAGGTGACGGCCGACGTGATGGCGAGGATGCCCGCCGCCACCGACACGGCGACCGTCAGGACGTAATCGACCAGCAACGATGCGGCGGCGATCAGACCGGGAACCTCACCCAGCTGGTCGCTGGCGACCACGTACGCGCCGCCGCCCTGGGGGTACGCGTGGACGGTCTGGCGGTAGGAGGTGATGACGATCGCCAAGAGGATCGCCACGGCGATGCTGACCGGTACGACGTACTTGGCCGCGCTCGCCGACGCCACGACCAGCACCAACAACGCGGCCTCGGTCGCGTACGCGACCGAGGACAGGGCGTCCGAGGCGAAGACCGGCAGCGCCAGGCGCTTGGGCAGCAGCTCGTCCTCGAGCGCGCCCGTCGGCAACGGGACCCCGATGACCGCCCTGCGGACGCGCCCGCGGGTCGGCACGTCATAGATGACGCGCATACGCCTGCGCCGACGCCGCGCGCGGGCGTCGTCGCGCGCCCCGGTGTCTTCGGCGCTGGTCGGCGGCGCACCGGAATCCGGCGGCGGCGGTGAGGTCATCGCGATGTGATCCGTCTGCTCGCCGGGGGTGATGTCACGAGCCGGCCGGTGGGGGTTCCGGAAGAGGTACGCGACGAGGGCGGCGCGCGGTGCGTGGTGTGGGGTGCGATGGCCATGAAAGAACCGCGGTGTCGAGCGCGCGCGGGTGAGGCGGCGCTACGACATCCGAGCGGACGCAGTGTACGCCCGGATGTCGGCATCCGTGCGTACAAACGTCATCTCGCCCGCGTATTGCCCCAGTGGTCGTCGTGGACGAGGGTCCGCCACGGGCGCCGCAGGTCCTTCAGGCGCGGCGGAAGGCCGACCGGGAACTCGGTCGGATAACCGAGCGGGCTGATCATCGGCACGCGGATCTCATCCGGAAGGCCCACGAGTTCCCGCAACGCCGGCTCGTTGAACCAGTGGAACACCGTCGGCACGGTGCCCATGCCCTTCGCGCGGGCGGCGACGAAGAGGTTCTCCATGGCAAAGGCGACGGACATCTCGTCGGCGAGGGCTTCCATGTCGCTGTGCCCGGTCGGGAAGACGTCCCGGGGCACCACCAGCCCGAGGATCCAGACCGGTACGTGGCGATAGCTGCCGAGCGCCTCGTTGGCGTAGTCAAGGCCCCATTGGGCGTGCTGTTCGGGGGTGTGCCCCTGCTGGGCCGGGCGTACCAGCGAGAAGTAGGCGCCGCCGCCTTCGATGACGATCTCCGCGAGCGCCGCCCGCCGGTCCGGGTCACGCACCACCAGCAGGCTCCACGCCTGCGCCATGCCGCCGGTCGGCGCCATGAGCGCCAAACGCAGAAGCTCGTCGACATCGGCGGCGGCGACGGGCTGATCGGTATATGTGCGCACGCTACGGCGCGAGCGAATCGCCTCAAGAGCGTCCATGTCGAGTCCTTTGGGCAGGGAGGTCGGCTGCTTCCCGCCGACGTGGCGGCGCGGATCGCCGCGCAGGTCCCCATGATACGGCCGCGCCGGCGGTGGGTGTGTGCCGGTACGCCGGGATTCAGGCGCGCACGGCCGGTTCGGCCGACGCCGCGGCAGCGGGCAGGGGCGTCCCGGCCGCCTCATGCGCCGCGGCGAGCCGTTCGACGGCCTGCTCGCGGGTGATCGGTGCCTGGCCGCGCTCTTTCTTCCAAATCACGAACCCGCAGCCGGGGCTCTTGCGGCTCTTCCAGCTGGTACACCCGTAGGCCCTGGAATTTTCGACGATCTGCCCGCCACAGCCGGGGGTCGGGCAGGGGCCGATCGGTTCCTTGGCGGCCGTCTGGGCGGCGTTGGTCTCGCCGCGGGCCACCATCTGGCGAGCGGTCTCGATGTCGACCTCGGCCTGGCCGCGGGCCTTCTTCCAGATCACGAACCCGCAGCCGGTTTCGGTGCGGCTCTTCCAGCTCGTGCACCCGAAGCTGCGCGATCGCTCGATGATGTCGCCGCCACAGCCCGGGGTCGGGCAGGCGCCGATGATCTCCCGCTCGACGACAAGGTCCTTGCTGGACTCCCCGGCGGCGATGTGCGCCAAGGCCTCGTCGATGGTGAGCGTCTTGCCGTTTTGCGTCTTCCAGAGCGTGTACCCGCAGCCTGGCTCGTCCTTGCCCTTGTAGGTGTTGCAGCCGTAACTCTTGGGGTACTCGACGATCTGGCCGTCGCAGCCGGGCGTGGGACACGGCGCGAGCACGCGGCGCTCGACGCGCAGATCGTCGCGTTCCTTGTCGGCGAACCAGGCGACGGTGTCGCGGGTGAACCGCTCGACGTCGTTGTGGAATGCGCCGTGGTCGTCTTCGCCCCGCTCGATGCGGTTGAGCCGCTGCTCCCATTGGCCGGTCAGCTCGGGCTTGGTGAGGACGTGGTCGCCGAGCATCGTGATCAGCCCGACGCCCTTTTCGGTCGCGCGCAGTTGGCGCCCGTCGCGCTCGATGTAGCCGGCGTCGATCAGCCGCTCGATCGTCGCCGCGCGCGTCGCCGGCGTCCCAAGCCCGGCGTCCTTCATCGCCTCGGCGGCCTCATCGTCATCGACGAGCTTGCCGGCGGTCTCCATCGCGCGCAGCAGCGTGCCTTCCGAGTAACGGGCCGGTGGCTTGGTGGCCTTGGCGAGCGCCTCGGCCTCGGTGCAGGTGACCGCCATGCCGAGCTTGAGCGGCGGCAGCGATTGGTCCTGCTCGGGCTCCTGGGCCTCGGCGCCCTCGGTGCGCCCGCCCTCGGCGCGCGGCGGCGGTGCGGCTTCATCGCCATAGACCGCGCGCCAGCCGGCGTCGATCAGCACGCTGCCGCGACTGCGGAAGCTGTGGGTCTCGCACTCGGTCTCCACGACGGTGCGCTCGAACTTCGCCGGCGGGTGGAAGACCGCCAGGAAGCGCTTGGCCACGAGGTCGTAGAGGTGGCGTTCGTCGCGGGAGAGGCCGCTGAGGTCGTGATCGCCCTCGGTCGGAATGATCGCGTGGTGGTCGGTGACCTTGGTGT
Source organism: Thermoleophilia bacterium (assembly GCA_017882545.1). Classification (GTDB taxonomy): domain Bacteria; phylum Actinomycetota; class Thermoleophilia; order Miltoncostaeales; family Miltoncostaeaceae; genus CAITWD01. The sequence goes on along the minus strand of JADGPG010000049.1, from coordinate 9,026 downwards.
CGTCCACGACGCGTCGCAACGGGAGCTTGGCGAGTCCGAGCACGTAGCGAGCACCGTTGGCGTACTCAGGCGCCGCCGCCCCGATCGCCTGTGCGGTGGACTTGAGCTGGCCGATCATGTCGCCCGACAGGTAGCGAGAGCTGGTACGCGGGTAGGTCAGCAGCTTGTGCTGGTCGTAGAGCGCCTGGGCGGTCGACAGCGTCCGCTGGGCCGAAAACCCATAGCGGCTGTTGGCCTCGCGCTGCAGCGTGGTGAGGTCGTACAGCAGGGGCGCCTGCACGACCTGGGGCTTTGTCTCGACCAGCGTCACCTGTGCCGGGTGTCCTGCGACCGCAGCTGCGATCTGATCGGCGGCCTCGGCGGATCCCAGCCGCATCGTCGAACCGGCGTGCCACTTGCCGACGTAGCGTGCGCCGTCAGCGGTCTGGAAGGAGCCGTCGACCTCCCAGAAGTCCTCGGGCACGAACGCCTGGATCGCAAGATCGCGCGTGACGATCATGGCGAGCGTCGGCGTCTGGACGCGGCCCAGCGAAAGCACCCGTCGTGCGGACCCGGCCTTCGTCGTCGCTGCGCGCGTCGCGTTCATGCCGACCAGCCAGTCCGCCTCGCTGCGGGCCCGGGCAGCCTCCTCGAGCGGGCGCATCTGATCGTCATCGCGCAGGTGCGCGAACGCGTCGGTGATCGCCTTCTGGGTCATCGAGCTAAACCACGCCCGCTTCACCGGTTTGGCGCGGGCCGCCTTGGACGCGGTCTGCAGGATGAGCTTGAAGATCAGCTCGCCCTCGCGTCCGGCGTCACAGGCGTTGACGATCACGTCGGTGGTCGCGGCACCCATGAGCTTGTGGAGGGCACGCAGCTGCGCCTGGGCGCGTGCATCGCGCGCCTTGTAGCGGAACTCCTGCGGCAGGATCGGAAGATCGTCGTAGCGCCACTTCTTGTACTTGGCGTCGTACTCGTCCGGGTCGACCTGTTCGAGCAGGTGCCCGACCGCGAAGGCCACGACGCCGTCGGGACCCTCATAGAAGTCCCCGACCCGTTTGGCTTTACGGCCGTAGAGCGCGGTCGCCACGTCACGGGCGACCGACGGTTTCTCACAGATGATCAGCATGCGGCCCATGGGCGGCGAGGTTAGCACTGCTTCTGGCAGCTGCGCCTACCAACCGGGTGGGCGGGGCCACGAGCAGGCGGTCACCCGAAGAAGACCTCGGCGTCGGCGAACAGCTCCGGCGGCACCGTCTTGAGCGTTCCGACGGCCTCCTCGATCGGCACGTCGATGATCTCGGCGCCGCGCAGGGCGGCCATGCGCCCAAACGCGCCGTTGTCGACCATGCGCGCGGCATGAATCCCGTAGCGGGTCGCCAGCGCCCGGTCGAAGGCCGTGGGCGTGCCGCCGCGCTGCACGTGGCCGAGCACGACGGCGCGCGCCTCCTTGCCGGTGGCATTGGCGATGTACCCGGCCAGCCGCTCGCCGACGCCGGCGGCCGCAAGCGATGTATGCCCGAACTCGTCTGTGGCGCCGGTGACGGTGCCGTCGCCGAGCGTGACCCCTTCGCTGACCACGACGATGGCGAAATGCTGGTCGCGGGCCTCACGCTCGCGCAGGTATGCGACGACGCGGTCGGGATCGGCCGCGAGCTCGGGGATCAGGATCGCGTCCGCGCCGCCGGCGAGTCCGGATTCCAGCGCGATCCACCCTGCGTGGCGGCCCATTACCTCGACAACGATTACCCGGTCATGCGATTCGGCGGTCGTGGTGAGTCGGTCGATCGCCTCGACAGCGATCTGGACGGCCGTCCAAAAGCCGAATGTGTAGTCGGTGCCTGAGAGGTCGTTGTCGATCGTCTTTGGGACGCCGACGGTCCTGAGCCCGAAGTCATGATGGAGGCGGTTCGCCACGCCCAGCGTGTCTTCACCGCCGATCGCGATCAGCGCGTCGAGGCCGAGGGCGGCCATGTTGTCGGCCGCGTTGCGGGCACCGCCCTCGTGGCCGTACGGGTTGGTCCGCGAACTCCCGAGGATCGTGCCGCCCTTGCCGATCAGCCCCCGCACGACGTCCAGGTCGAGGGGGGTCGTCTCGCATTCGAGCAGGCCGCGCCAGCCGTGCCGCAGGCCAAGGAATTCGTGTCCGTAGCGGGTGATGCCGGCCCGTACGGCCGCCCGGATGACGGCATTGAGCCCGGGGCAGTCGCCGCCACCGGTGAGCACTCCGACTCGCATGACCGGGATGCTAGCTTCTCGCACGAGGTCGTCGGCCGCGTGGGGGACATGTTGCAACCGATACAACCACCACACGCCGACGCCACTGCGGCGCCCAAGCGCGGCGCCGGAGGGATCGTACTCGCGCTCGTCGATGACCAGTTGTGCGTGGCGGCCGTCCAGCCGTCACGATACGCCGCCGCAGTGTGGTGTCTTCCCAAGGGCACGATCGATGGGGATGAGGCGCCGCTGGGGACCGCGCTGCGGGAGGTGCGGGAGGAAACCGGGCTGATCTGCGAGGCGATCGAGCACCTGGAGACCATCAACTACGTCGTCAGGCGCCAGGACGGCCCGCTCGCCAAGGCCACCGACTACTGGCTAATGGCGCCGATCGCTGGAGACCTCGGTGCTGGCGCGGGCGGGCCGCCGGCCGAGATCCGGCGGGTGGCATGGCGTCGCGTCGACGCTCCCGGGGGCGCGCTGACACATCCGGTCGAAGCGGATCTGCTGGCACGGGTCGTCATGCGGCTCCGCTCGGAGCCGGCCTAGCGACGCCCGCAGTGCGGTTACGGGTCGGTGTGCTCCAGCACCAGCGCGAGCACCGGGCACTGGGCGACGGCCCGCTCGGCGTGCTTGCGCAGTTGCGGCGGGATCGGCGCGGGATCGATGACGGGGTAGCCCCACTCATCGAGGGAAATCCGCTCCGGAAACAGCTCCGCGCACAGGCCGTGGGCGTCGCAGCGGATCCAGTTGACGCGCAGTTGGTCGCTCACGCCGTTCTCCCGGTGGCCGCACGCTTGGGAATCGGCAGCACCGGGGTCCCGTTGCCGGTGCACTTGCGGTCGACCGTGTGGCGGCGGACCTCATCGGCGAACACGGTCAGCGCGCTGCCGACGAGCTTGGCACTGCCGTCAGGGTGCCGGCAGGCGCCGCGACCGGTCACCAGGCCGATCCAGCGCTCAATATCGGGCAGTTGCCGGCCGTCCCCGCGCGCGAGCAGTTCCATCCCGCCGGCGATCGCAGCGAGCCCGTGGACGCATGGGCCGCACTGCCCGGCCGACTGCTCGGAAAGGTACCGGGCCACCCGCGCGGTCTCGGTGAGCCCGCAGGCACTCTCCGGGAGGGCGACGATGGCCCGAGCCCCGAGTCCCCCGCCGAGCGGTGCCAGGTCGGCGTTACTCAGGCGCAGGCCTGAGGTTCGGGCGGCGTCGATCCAGGTCCCGAAGTACCCGCCGATCAGATATGCGCGCGCCGGCGCCGACAACCCGCCCGCCGCCGCGACGAGATCGTCCAGCAACGCACCCAGCGGGATCTCATAGACACCCGGGTGGGCGACGGCGCCGGTCAGGGTCACCAGCGCGGAGCCGGGCTCGGCGTCGGTCCCGAGCGATCGGAACCAGTCGGCGCCGTGCCGGGCGATGAGCGCGAGCTGTGCTGCGGTCTCGGCGTTCTGAACGAGGGTCGGCGCGCCGCCGACGCCCTTCTGGAACGGGCGCGGCGGGGCATACGTCGGCTTGCCCGGACCGCCGTTGAGAGCGTTGATCAGCGCGCGCTCCTCGCCGATGACGAACCCATCGGGCACGATCTCGAGAATGATCTTGAGGCGCCCGTCGACGTGGCGCCGCTCGCGCTCGGCGAGGGCCTGGTCAAGGGCGGCAAACTCCCGCTGCGAGCCCGCCTCGACCGCGATGATCACCTCGTGGGCGCCGACCATCGCCGCACACACGACGCCACCGTCGATCACCAGGTGCGGGGCGCCGCGCAGCAGCACATGGTCCTTGCGGCTCGGCGGCTCCCCCTCGGTGGCGTTGATCAGCACGACAGGACGGCGGCGTTCACCGAGGACCGCGTCGACCTTCCGGGCGACGGGGAAATTCGCACCGCCGCGTCCGCCAAGGCCACTCGCACGAACGCTCTCGCGCAGCATGTCGTTCGGACGACCGGGCTGCGCGGCTACCGTCAGGGCGCCGTGAAAGCCGACATGGCGGTCGAGCGTCGCGAGCCCGTCGGCGTGCTCGAGGCCGCCGAGCAGCCGCGGCAACGTCGTGGGCGCCGTCTTGTGGGTCGTCGTCACGAATCCTCCGCGATCAGCGTGCCTGGTATGTCCCGGTGACGGTCCCGGCGCTGAAGTTGATCGATACGGTCGTATCGATCAACAGCTTGGCGGGCGTCGTGGACGTCGTCGACAGGCTGATCGAGATCGCGTTGTTCTGCAAAGCGATCACCGTGCCCGAATAGAGGTTCGGGTTGGAGGTCGGGCCGTAGCTCGCGGTGCTGCTGGTGAGGGTGTTCAGGCCGCCGTTTCCGTCGGACTGGCCGTTCAGCACGATCTTCAGGCGCGCATGGGCGCTCCCGGAGGTCGTCAGATCGAGCGTCACCGATGTGTTGCCCGCGCCGTCGGTGGGGGTCGCCGAGATCGATCCGGCGACCGATCCCGAATACGGCGGGTTCGGCAGCGATGACGTCGCAGATGCCGTGGAGGCGGGTTGGCTGGTTGGCGCAGCGGACGACGAACGCCCGCCCAGAAGACTCTTTGGGGTGCCGGCGCGAGCCGCCCACCCATGGGCGAGGGGCCCGTTGTTGGCCCACCCGATCAGCGCCACTGGGAGCACGATGACCATCGCGGTTCCGGCGATCGCAAACGGCATCCGCTCGGAACGGATCTGCCACAGCCGCGCGAGTACCGCAAGCGCTACTGCGGCCACGCAGACAATGACGACCGCCAGGAGCCAGTGCTGCGATGCATCCGAACCGGTGCCGAGGGCGTGGACGACCACGATGGGAAAGCACGCATACGCGAACCAGTGGATGCCGCGCCAGGTCTTGAGGCCGATGCGCACGCGCACGAGGCTCGTGATCACCAGTGCCAGGATGATGTCGAACGCCAGCGCGCCCAGACCCAGCCAAATCGGCCGGTAGCTGGAGATGAACGGGATCACGGCATCGACCAGACGGATCGGCGCGTAGGCGTCGAGGATCGTCGTGACGACGTGGACCACGATGAACGCAACGGTCAGCAGCGACACGTTGCGGTGCAAGCCCCCGACGACAAAGCGCGGGGTGCGGGTACCGCCGGTCCGTAGCGACGACGCGATGCCGATCACCACCGACAGGGTGACCAGCACGAGGGCGACAAGGCCCGTGCCACGGGTCAGGTACCAGAGGGCGTGCGCGCTCATGCAGCGTCCTCCGGCCAGCCGGCGACGTAGGTGAGGGCGCCATCGCGCCCGACGAGGCGGGCCGGCAACCCCCGCTCGGCCAGCCACGTGGGGGCGGCATCACCGATGATCAGGGCCGTCGAGCTCGCGGTGTTGGCGGCCACGCAGCTGGAGGCGGCCACGCTCACCGTCCGCCACGGCGTCCGCGCCGACGTACCGGTGCGCGGGTCGATGAGGTGGTGGTACTCGGTGTCGCCGATCTTCCAGTTGCGGACCGTCGTGCTGGAGGTCGCGAGCCCGCCGTCGGAGATGGCGATCACCGGGCCGGGCCCGTCCAGGGGGGCGCGGTGATCATCGGCGATCAGGATCGCCCAGCCGCCGGCGGGCGCGCCGGCGACCGCGATGTCGCCGCCGAGCGAGACCAACACGTCGGTCTCAAGGGCGGCGTGGATCGTCGCTGCGGCCCGGTCGGCGGCGAACGCCTTGGCCGTGGCGCCGAGATCGAGCTCCGCTCCTGCCGGTATCCGCAGGCTGAGGTTCTCGGGATCCAGTTCGACCATCCGCCAGCCCGGCACGCCGGCGAAGTTGACGCGCCCAAGCCGGGGGCCGGCAGCGCCGATGTCGGCAAACGACCGGTCGTACCCGTTGGCGCGTACGGCAGCCCCGATGGTCGGATCAAGGATTCCGTCGGTCGCCTTGGCGGCGTCGAGCGCGATGACCACCGCACCGCACAGCAGTGGGCTGACCGTCTGTGGCGATCCGTTGCCATGGTTCACGCGCGTGAGCTCCGAGTCATCGCGGAAGCGGCTGCAGGCTCGGTCAATCTCATCGAGCTCGTCGTGCAGGATCGCGAGTGCCTCATCGAGGCGTGCATCGTCTCCCACGCAGACGATCGCGGTCGTGCCGAGCGCGGTGAACGAACCGGTCGCGGTCATGATCCACCCGAGGAGACGGCCGGGGTACTCACCGGTGTGCTCGGGACGGAGGCGGCGGCAGGGGTCGCGACGCTCGCCGGTGTCGAGGCGGCCGCCGACCCAGCGGCCGAGTTCGTCGCCGGCACGGTGGCCGGAGTGCTGGCGACGACGCTCGTGGCAACTGCGGCGGCCGCGGTTGCGGCGTTGGCGGCCGCCAGTTGTCGCGTGCGCGCGTTGGCCTGCGCCGTGCGCAGGGCGGCGAGTTGCGCCGCCCGTGCAGCCGCCTGCTGTTGGGTGTGCAGCCGTGCGAGCGCGGCCTGCTGGAGGGCGTACTGATGGCGCTCGTAGGCGATCGCCCGTGCCCGTGCGGCCGCACGGGCGGCGTCCTGGGCTTGGGTGGTGTGGTAGGCGAGCATTCCGAAGCCGGCGGTCAGGGCGAGGCCACCGAGCACCGTCGCGCGGGTGCCGTTGCGCAGCAGCGAGGCGCCCCGCTGCCGATGGCGCAGGCGCGTTCCCATGCGGGCGGCGGGCGTGGTCCTGCGCGGATCGTGGCGCCGGTACGGGATCCGGTGCTTGCTCAAGCGCGGGTCCCGCGAGGCCGGGTGTCACAGCGGTGTCGCGGTGTCGGTGTGATGCACATCGCGGCCCATCGTGCCGAGCGGGACTGTGAATTGCCTGTGAGTGTCGTTAGCGAACCTTTACCGTTGTGTTCCCGTCGGGATGGCGGGCGAATGCTGCACATTTTCGTGGCGCAGTCGTGCGCGGGGGATGCCGCCGGCCCGGACGGCTCGCCACGTCGGCAGCGTGATCGCCCGGTTGGGGCGGGAGCGCCTCATGCCGCCCCAACCGTTGTGCATGGTGCGGTGTCAGGAACCGCCTGTCGCGACGACCGGGGCCGCCGGCGCGGCCGGCGCGGACCTCACGGACGGTGCGGAATATGTCGCCGGGGCGGACGCGTAGGAGCTCCCAGAGGACGATCCGCCCCCGCCCGATCCGCCGGAGACCACGACCGGCTGTGAGGCGGCGCGGACGGCGGCGATGGCCGCCTTGACCTGACTGAGCTGCCGCTTGACCTGCAGGCTGACGTCATCGATCTGCCGTGCGCGCTGCTGTTCGAGCGCCGCCTGCTGGGCGGCGAGGATCGCGAGCGTGTTCTGGGTCGACGCCTTGACCGGTGGCGTGCCGGCCCGCTGTGCCCACTTCGGCGCGAGGGGTCCGGCGACGGCCCACATCGCCATCAGTGCGGGGAGCGCGATGACCGCCATCGTGCCGACGATCCGCAGGGCGACGTGCTGGGTGCGGAACCGGAGCATCACGCCGCCACGGCCGTGTCTGCGGGAGGACATGACGCGTTCGGGCACGAGCTGCCAGAGCCGAATCAAGGCAGCCACGACGACCGCGCCCCCGCAGGCGATCACGACGCCGAGCATCCATCGCTGGGAGGCGTCGGAACCGGTGCCGAGGGAATGCACGACCGCAATCGGGAAACACGCGTAGGCGAACCAGTGGATCCCGCGCCAGGTCTTCAGGCCGATCCGCACGCGCACGAGGCTCGTGATGACCAGAGCCAGGACGATATCGAAGGCCAGCGCCCCGAGTCCGAGCCAGACGGGCCGATACGCCGAGATGAACGGCACGACCGCATCGACCACGCGGATCGGCGCGTAGGCGTCCATGATCGTCGTCGCGACGTGGACGACGATGAAGGCAACGGTCATCAACGACACGTTGCGGTGCAGGCCGGCAACGACGAACCGCGGGGTGCGCGAACCGCCGGTGCGCAGCGAGGCAAGGATCCCGATCAGGACCGACGCCGTGACGAGCACCAGCGCGACGATGCCGGTGCCTCGGGTGAGATACCACAGTGCGTGCGCGTTCATGAATGCTCCTTGTGCAGGTCGCCTGCAGTGCGCGCCGTCGCGGTCGCGGGGCGTGATCCGAGGTGGCGCAGGTCGCTGCCGGGGTCACGTCGGCGTCGGGGCGTCATGATCCGCCGCTCGCGGCCGTCGGGGAGCCGTCGGAGCTTGCCGGGCGCCGCTGGGCCGTGGTGCGCGCAGGGGTGGCAACCGGCCGTGCAGAGGCGAAGACCGGGGCCCGCGCCGCCCTGGCGGCCGCCGCGGCCTGCGCCACCTGGATCGTGCGCAGCTCCTGCTGGCGTTGGCGACGGCGCGTCACGATCAGTGCGCGTTCGCGCGCCAAGGTGTGCGCCAACGTGCGCTGTTCGGCGCGGACGATGGCGAGGTTCTTGTCCTGGACCGCCTGGCGCCGATGATATTCGGCCAGGACGCGTTGCTTCTGGGCGTTGATCTGCGCGTTATGTGCCGCCTCTTGGTCGGACGAGGCCCGGTAGGCCAGCCCGGCCGTCGCAGCGGTCAGCCCGGCGACGCCAAGTACACCGAGCGCCGTCCAGCGGCGCAGCTTGCGCTGGCCGTTGCGGCGCGCGAGGGGGTGATGCAGCGCGCGGGACGGACGTCGTTTTTCCGGAGGGGGTCCCTCGAGGTCAATCATGCGGCCAACGTTCCTTTTCGGGGGCAGTGCGGTGCCCGCGGCACCTCATGACCTATCGGCAACAACGTTGACGGGGATGACTGTGTCGAGCCTGTGAGGCTTGTTAGGAGTCCTTTATGAGGCGGTATGAGTCTGGCAAGACACCTGCAAACGGGCCATATGTGACCTCACTCGGCTCCCGGGACGGGCGCGGCCGGCAGCGTGACGGCGAAGCAGGCTCCGCTGTTTTTTAATGATACGGCGGCCACCG
>JADGPG010000005.1 GCA_017882545.1 Thermoleophilia bacterium | reverse complement strand
GGACACTGGGTGATGTTCGTTGTAGGGATCTTCATCCCCCTGTTCTGGATCATTGGCGCCATTATTCCCGCGAGACGCTAACGCGCCACGCCTCCGCGGACCGGTGGGATCAGGTGGGCAACGTGGAGGAGGGCGACCGCCGTGATCGGGGGTACGGGCGCGGCGACACTTGGGATACCACCGCGAAAGGCCACCTCGGTGCCAGAAACCCGGGAGCCGGTGGCAGGTCCGTTTCGCCTGGAAACGATCCGGTGCCCGATTCGTCGATGTGGCTCCCGCTCCCTCAGTTGCACGTCTGCCATCGCTCGCGCAATCGCAGCCGCTCCCCTCCAGTATCGGTTTTAGCCGATGCGACAGCGAGCGACATCGACACCGCGCGCCGCGGCCAAGCGACTTTCTCGCTCCTGCCGAAAAAGCGTCTCGCGGACTGCCGTGGTTCACGACGGAAAGCGGCTGCTTGATGGTGGGGCCCGCAGGCCCGCATCGCGGACGCCGATGTCGCCGACGACGGGTCGGCGAAGTGTAGAGCGCCGGTACGTCGGGAGAGGTTGATGGCCGCTCGGCGCCCCGCGTGAATCCGAACAGTCCGAGCTGGCGTGGAGTCGAGGGCATCACGGACGACGCGACGCAGCCAAGACGCACACACGTCCAACGATCCAGCCTCCACCGACGGGGTGCGCCGCACCGAGCCGGCATCGCGCAACCGGTCGTCCTGAATCGTTTCGGGGGTAATGAACCGCGCTCACGTCGGAGCTAATCTCGGCTGACGGCGTTCCCGGGCGCGCCCGGGAATCATGCGATGGAGGGGCACAGTGGAAGGACTGCGAATGGCAGATCACGTCGGAAACCGATTCGCGCAAGCGGTGGCGAACAAGGACGCCGCGGGGCTCAAGGCCCTCATGCAGTCCAGCGTGGACTTCGGCGCGATGACGCCGCGCAAGTTCTGGGAGGCGACCGATATCGACACCATCGTCGACGACACGATCCTCGGCACCTGGTTCGCGCCCGAGCGCCGCATCACCCAGGTCCTCGGCGTCGAGACTGACCGTGTCGGGTCCGTGAATCGTGTCGGCTATCGGTTCAAGGTGCAGCGCCCAGACGGCGAGTTCGTCATCGAACAGCAGGCCTATTTTGAAACCGACGGCGACAAGATCTCGTGGCTGAGAATCATGTGCTCGGGGTTTCGGCCGTCCAGTGAGCCGCCGCGCGATCATCCGGCGGCGGCCGCGCAGGTCTCCGATCCCGCCGGTGCCGCCGCCGCTCAGCCGTCTGAGTCGACGGGCGGGTCCCCGAGGAATTTCGTGAACACCACCGACCCGTGGGTCGAGAACACGATCCGGTAGCCCTGGTGGAGCCAGAATGCGCGCGCGGCCGCGGCGCGGGCGTCGGTTGCTCCAACATGAAGCCGGCAGTTGACGAAGATCGCAGCACGAAAGCCGAGCTCCACCAGTTGCGGTTCGAGAATGCCGACCATGCGCGCGCCGAGCCCGCTGCGCCGCTCACGCGACGCCACGACCATGTTCGACAGCTCAACCATGTCGGGCGAAAAGCGCCGGCAATACAGGAAGGCGACCACGTCGCCGTCCCGCTCGGCGATCACCGACGGCAACTGATCGAGCCGACGGGTGATGCGATCCGGTTCGGCGGTCCGATGGTTCTCCGAGGCGATCAGGCCGATGATTGCGGCGGCATCCCCCCGCCCCCCGGGCCGAAACACGACCTCCCCCGCCCCCGGCTCGTCGAATGCACGCAGTGTCATGAACTAAGCGTGCCCGATACGTCGGCCGGCCGTCCACGCGCGCTCATGTGGACCGACCGTGGCGATGTCGGGCACCGGACTCACGCAGCGTTCTGGGTGCGCCGACGCGGCGCGCACCGACAGGCCGCCCGATGCGCGCGGCCGATCATCCCTCGCAGGCATCTTCGCGGTCGGGTGGAACAACGAATCAGCTGATTCCCACGCAGGAGGACGACCCCGCATGACCTTTTCGTACTGGAAGCGCTGCGTCGCCGAAGCCATTGGTACGTTCGGCTTCTTCTTCATCGGCTTCTCCGGTATCGCACTGTCGGTGACCCAGCCCACCCAAATCGGCTCCGTCGCCGTCGCGATCGGATTCGGGCTCGGCCTCGCCTTGATGATCTTTGCATTCGGACACATCTCCGGCGGACACTTCAATCCCGCCGTAACCGTCGCCCTGGTCGTTGGTCGCCAGTTCCCGATCAGGGAAGTGGCGGGCTACTGGATCGCCCAACTCGTCGGTGGCGCCGTCGCCGCGGCGACCGTCATCGCAACCTTCGGTGACGTCGTGAGCAACCACCTGGTCACCGAGCCCGGCCCCGGCACGACGAACCTCGTCGCGCTCGTCCTGGAAGCGATCGCAACGGCGCTGTTCGTCATCGTCATCAGTGCGGTGGCAACCGATCGTGCCCCGTGGAGCGGCACGCTCGCTCCCGTGGCGATCGGCGGGTTCATCGCCACAGCCGCGATGGTTATCGGCCCGGTGTCCGGGGGGTCGTTCAACCCGGCGCGCTCGCTGGCGCCCGCGCTGTTCGCCACCAGCTCACCGAATCTGTGGATCTACATGGTCGGGCCATTCGCCGGCGCGATCGTGGGAGGGTTCATCTACTGGCTGATCCGGGCGGACGAAGGCCATGGCGAGCTCGAGGAAATGGGCGATCAACCCCTCTAGCGCGATCCCATTCGCCGCGGATTCCAGATCCGCGGCGAATGGCACGCCTCAGCTGGCGAATCCCGCCTCGAGGATCTCACGCAGGTGCTCGAGGCCCTTGGTCATCGCTGGACGCAGCCGTGCCTCGATGTCGTAGTCGGGGTTGCTCGAGGTCGCGGTCTGGCGCCAGAAGACGCGAGACCCGCCCGGGGTTGGCTCCACCCGAATCGTCGCACGGTGACTCGTCAGGTCGGGAATGCCCGAGATTACGACGTAGGAGTAATGGCGCGCCGCATCGTTGCGATCGACCAGGCGTTCCAGGATCTCCGCACCGTTCCCCATGACCGCCCGGCGGACGTCTTTCTCGATCACGACCGACGCGACCGGTCGGAACCACGTCGGCACACCGGCAGGGTCACCGGCGAGCGCCCACGCGGCATCTGCAGACACCGCAGCGTCGACGAACACCTCAAAATCGTTTGCCATCTGCGCTCCACGGGTTGGTGGGCCAAGCCTACGCGTCCGTCGTGCGTCGAGCACGGGCCCGGCGACCGGGCGATCCGCGTGGCCCGGCTAGGCTGGCGATATGCGTCTCGGGCTGCACCTTCCTCAATTCCGGCGCCCGACAACCGGATCAGAGATCATCCGCGTCGCCCGGTCTGCCGAGCAGGCTGGGGTGGATGATCTCTGGGTGTCAGATCACGTCGCGCTCGCCCCGGAGAGTCGGCGTCCGCCCGCGTTGTTCCACGATGCCCTGACGGTTCTCACCTGGGCTGCGGCGGCAACCGAGCACATTGGACTCGGGACGAGCGTATTGATCGCCCCGTACCGCAACCCGGTCATCCTCGCCAAGGCGCTGGCCAGCCTGGACAGTTTGAGTGACGGACGCGTCATCGCGGGCCTGGGGTCAGGCTGGCTCCGACCCGAGTTCGAAGCACTCGGCGTGCCGTTCCATCGCCGTGGAAGCCTCACCGACGAGACGATCGCGATCTGTCGTGCCCTCTGGTCCGGAGCGAGCGAATACGTGATCGGCGATCGGACCATTCAGAACACGGGCATCGCACCACTGCCAAGGCGCCCGGGCGGGCCGCCCATCTGGGTTGGCGGCAATTCGGATGCCGGCATCCACCGTGCGATCCGGTTTGCCGACGGCTGGCATACGACTGTGTCCGCTCCCGATGCCCTCGCCGACCGACTGGCGGTGCTCGACCGAGCCCTGTCCACGGCGGTGCGTGATCGGGCGTCCTTGGCGGTCTCGGTGCGGGTGCGTGCGCGCTCGGCTGAGCTGATGTCGCTCGCGCCGCGGCTTCGTGCCTTGGGTGTCGACCACGTCCTCGTCGACCACCCGGACATCGTTCCACAGGATCTGCCGGCCGAACTCACCCGGCTGCGTGCCATCGTCCGCTAGGCAGTGGGCCCGGTCTGCGCATCCCTCGGCCTGGTCGGCGATACCCTGCGACGATGCCACGCACCGCCACGTATTCGCGGTCGGTCGATATCGACGTACCGGTCGACGCGCTCTATCGCTTCCACCTCGACACCCGCAATGCCCCGTTGATCTCCCCCGATGGCATGCAGTTTCGCGCGATCGACGGAACGTTTCCGGTCGACGTGGGCTCCCGCGTGGTGCTTCGGGTCCGTCAGCGGCCGATCCCCGTGACCCAGACCTGGCGCATTCGGATCGTCGAGGTGGAGGTCAATCAGCGCGTCGTGGACGTGGCCGAGCGATCCCCGTTCGCGTACTGGCGCCACGAGCACCGCTTCGCGCCCCTGCCAGACGGCGGAACACGCATGACCGATCACGTCACCTACGCGCTGCCGCTCGGCCCGTTGGGACGTCTTGCCGACCGCCTGGCCGGACGCCGTCAGCTTGAGAAGATGTTCGCGGAACGCCAGCGCAAGACGAAGGCCCTGTTCGAAGGACCGGATCGGCCGAACCCATGAGAGCCATCATCGCCCGCGAACCCGGAGGCATCGACGTCCTCGAGATGATCAACATGCCGACCCCCGACCCGGGTCCCGGTGAGGTACGGATCAAGGTCCGGGCAAGCGCCGTCAATCGTGCCGACATCCTGCAGCGTCAAGGGCGTTATCCCATGCCGCCCGACGCTGGTCCTGTCCTCGGGCTTGAGGCCGCCGGCACCATCGACGCAATCGGTGCCGACGTGTCGGGATGGACGGTCGGCGACCGCGCCATGGCGCTGCTCTCGCACGGCGGGTATGCCGAGTACGTGGTGGTCCCCGCCGGGCAGGTGCTGCGGGTCCCGGACAACCTCAATTGGATCCTGGCTGCCGCCGTACCCGAGGTGTTCATGACCGCCTGGCAAGCCCTGGGGCGACAAACACCGGCCGTCGCCGGCGACTGGGTCCTGGTGCATGCAGGTGCCAGTGGAGTGGGTACCGCCGCCCTGCAGATCGCGCGCCAACTCGGAGCCAACACGATCGCGACGACCCGCTCACCGGACAAGGCCGAACTGATCGCCGACCTCGCCGACCACGTCGTGATCCCTGCCGGCGCCGACTTTGCAGACCGCGTTATGGAACTCACCGACCACCACGGCGCGGACGTGATTGTCGATCTCGTCGGAGCGGCGTACTGGGCAGAAAACCTCCGCGCGCTGGCCCTTGACGGCGCGATCGCGCTCATCGGATTGGTCGGTGGCGCGCGCGCGGACCTCGACTTGAGCGCCCTGCTGGCGCGGCGAGCCACGATCGTTGCGTCGACATTGCGCCCGCGCAGCACCGCCCAGAAATCCGAGCTGGTCGCGAGCTTTGCCGAATGGGGCCTGCCGCGCCTGGCCGACGGACGCCTGCGGCCCATGGTGCACGATATGGTCCCACTCACCCGCGTCGGCGACGCGCACGTGGAGGTCGAGCGCGACAGGTCAGTGGGCAAGGTAGTCCTCGCAATCTCCGAGGACGGCCTCGTTGCGATGTAGGTCCGGCCGCCGAGGGTCCTGCGCCTCCCGCCGAGCCATCCGCTACGGTTCTGGTTGGTTCAACTACTTTCCGAGAAAGGGACCAGATGAAGAAGCTTCTGGTGCTGATTGCCGTCGCCGCCCTGGCCTACTGGCTCCTCAAGGACCGCCTCGGCAGCGAGCCCGACGAGTTCGTGTTCACGGAAGCCCCGGTCGCCGACTCGACGAGCACGGACCAGCCCGCAAACACCGCGTACTAAGCCTCGCACGAGCGTCTCCGGGATGAGCTTGCGCTTTGCACCCGCTCTCCAGGAGACGCTTGAGGATCTCGATCCCGATCTGGGCGGCGCGGCTCACGCGATCGGGGTAGGACTCGGCGCACAGCTGGGGCGATTGCGGCCGGCCTTGTCTCAGGGCACCGATCCCGCCGCCGTTCCCGACGTCGAGATCGTGTCGCTCGATCTCGCGTCCGAGGGCGCGCCCGACCCGCTGAGTCTGGCGGCGATCCGGGCCGCTCACCACGCGTATGTGTCCGCCCGCGGCGCGCCCGACGGCGCCAGCCTGGGTGCCTTCGCCATCGCCCGACTGCTCGTCTGGGCGCAGCGGGCGGCGATCCTCGGCGCGACGCCGACGGTGAGGTGGATTGGTCCGATCCAGCGTCGGCCCCCGGAGACCTCAGGCATCGAGATCCACGCGTCGTGTGTCGGGGTGGTCGATGGTACCCGCCGAACCGCCAAGGCTCTCGCGGTGATCGACGACGCACCTCGGGGGTCTGCCCCCTAGGACGCTCCACGCAGCGCCGCACGCACCCGCTGGACCAGGTCGATCATCCGCAGCGCACCCTCGGTGTCCCCCGCGTCCCGCAACGCCTGCGCGCGACGTTCGAGTGCCGGCAGCTGCACCCGGTACACGACCTCACGCAGTTCGTCGGCGGTGGCATGTTCGGCACCGGGATCCGCACGCAGTGCGCTTGCCAGCGGCTGCAGCTCCTCGGGCCACTGCCCCAGTGGCACCGCGCCTCGCAGCAACCCGAGCGCCTGCCGATGCACAGGATCGGTGAGCGCCTCGTCCGGCAACGTCTCCAACTGCTCCCGGGCGACCTCCGGCAGTGCGGCGGCCAGCACGAGCAGCCGGCGCTCGCGCTCCCACGGAGCCCCGAGGGACGGCAGTTCTGTGCCCGGCCGGCCGGCGCCGGCGGACGTGCCGTGCTGTGCCGCGCCGCGCAACCGATCCTCCATGCCGCGCGAGAGCTGCAGCAAGCCCGCCGCAAGACGGATCCCCTCGTCCTTTTCGACCGATTCCGGCAGGGCGCGTAGAAGATCCGCGATCTCCCGGAGCGCCTGCTCGCGTTCGGCGGGCGACGGGCCCGCGCGCAGGGCGCGTGTATCGATGAGGTGCATCGCCAGGGGTGTGCGGGCGGTCACAATCTCGTGCAGTCGCTCGACGTCACCGGTACGCGCCAGATCGCCGGGATCCGTCCCGGCGGGCAACACCACGGCTTCGAGGTCCGTGAGGTACTCGCCCGCAGCCTGGGCCGTGCGCCACGCGGCCCGCTCGCCGGCGGCGTCGCCGTCGAAGCAGAGCCGGATGCGCGGTGCGGCGCGGCGGAGCTCATGCACCTGCTCCGTCGTCAGCGAGGTCCCCATGCACGCGACCGCCTGGGGAATCCCGGCCTTGGCAAGCGCCATCACATCCGTGTAGCCCTCGACGACGACGATCCACCCCGCCGTCGCGGCCGGCTGCCGGGCCTGGGCGAGGCCGAACAGCAACCGGCGCTTGGAGAACCGCGGCCCTTCGGGCGAATTCACGTACTTCGCGCGCTCCTGAGGATCCAGGGTGCGGGCACCGAAGCCGAGCACACGCCCACGCAGGTCGGTGATCGGGAAGGTGATCCGGCTCACAAAGAAGTCCGACACCCGGCTGCCGCGCGCCCGCCCGAGCCCCGCGTCGGTGAGCTGTTCGGGGGTGAAACCTTGCTTGAGTGCACGGGCGGCGAGCGTTGCTCCGGCGCCCGGCGCGTACCCGACCCGAAAGCCGCGCAGCAGTTGCTCCTCGAAGCCGCGCTCGGCGAGGTACGCGCGGGCCGGTGCGGCTTCGTCTGCGCGCCAGAGGTACGCGGCATAGAACCCGGCCGCGCGTTCGAGGAGCTCCAATCGGCGCTGATCGGCCTTGCGCCGTCGCTCTTCTTCGGGCGAGGCCTGCTCGTAGCGGACGTCGAGACCAAATCGTTCCGCCAAGGCCTCGACGGCGTCGGGAAACGACGCGGCTCCCTCCTTTTCCATCATCCAGCGCACCGCGTCCCCGGTCGCGCCGCAGCCGTGGCAGTAATAGCGCCGGTTGTCGGGTGGGATGAGGCTGAACGAAGGGGTGCGCTCGTCATGGAACGGACAGCGCCCGACCCATCGATTCCCGCGTTTGACGAGGTTGACGCGCCCGCGGATGAGTTCCACCAGGTCGGCACGTTCGAGAATCTCGTTGACACTGTCCGGAGCGATCAGCGGCACGGTCCACCCACCTACAGGGGGCCCTCACGCGGCATGAATCTCAGGCGAAACTCCCGCAGGGCGTAGCGATCGGTCATGCCGGCAACGTGGTCGGTAACCCGCCGCACGAGGTCCGGCTCGGGTGATTCTGGCAGCGCGTCGGGGTTCGCTATGTACCACTCGAACAGGTGCTGTACGACGCCGCGGGCCCGCTCGGATTCAATGCTTGCCGGTGGCGCCAGATAGACCCGCGTGAACATGAACTTCCGCAGTCGCAGGAAGGCATCCCCAACCTCCCGCGACTGTCGGATCCGCTCGGACTCACGGCTCTCGGTGACAATGTCGCCCACCAGGCGGGTGAGCCGCTTCGAGGTCGTGCCGCCGAGCACCGCGACTTCGGCGGCCGGAAGGTCCTGGGGTCGAATGACCCCTGCGCGAATCGCGTCTTCGATGTCGTGGTTCACGTAGGCGATCCGGTCCACCAGCCGGACGATCTGCCCCTCAAGGGTCGCCGGGGTCCCCGGGCCGGTGTGATGCAAGATTCCGTCACGCACTTGCCGGGTCAGGTTCAGGCCGCGCCCGTCACGCTCGAGCACCTCGACCACGCGCACGCTCTGCTCGTTGTGATGAAAGCGCCGATCGAGCCGCTCCTGCAGCAAATCATCCAGCGCGTGTTCGCCGGCATGACCGAACGGCGCATGGCCCAAGTCGTGGCCCATGGCGATCGCTTCGACAAGATCCTCATTGAGCCGCAGCGCGCGCGCAACGGTGCGGGCGAGGGCGGACACCTCAAGCGTGTGCGTCAGCCGCGTTCGGTAGTGATCGCCTTCGGGCGTGACGAACACCTGGGTCTTGTGCTTCAGGCGGCGGAACGCCTTGGTGTGCAGAATCCGATCGCGGTCACGCTGGAACGCGGTCCGGTACGGACACGGCTCCTCGGCGACATCGCGCACCGCATCGGCCGCGCGGGCCGCGCGTGGATCAAGCGCCGCCTCGCCGCCGAGCTCGCTGCTCACGTCGACGCGTCGAGCGAGATCGGGAACACCCATGGGCCGGGCTGACGGTCGCCGTTGGCGCTCGGACCGAGGTTGCCGATCGTGATCGTCAGTGTCCGGGCATCCAGGGGAATTGCGGGCGCGAGCGCGAGGGAGCCTTCGATCCGGTTGCCGTGCTGCCGCCGGGCCAGCGACGCGACCCGGTACATGCGGGCGGCGTCATCGACGGCGATCGCATCCAACGCACCGGCCTGCTCGCGAAAACGGCGTCCCGGCGCGTGGCACAGGTAGTGGGCGCGCGCGCCGTCCGCGAAGCGCTCAAGGCTCGTGATCGCGACCGTCACACCGTCAATCGCCTGCGACTGGTTGACGCACAACACGCCGCGCAGGCCCGCCGGCGACAGATCGATCTCCGCGGGAAACACATCCGGAATCGCGCTCCACTGCTCGGCGGGCACTGGCGGAGTGTCCCGCGCGGGCATCGCCCGATCGATCTGGGCCCCCGAGCGGTGCTTCCACACGCTGGGGTGATCTCGGAACAAGGCGATCAGGCTGCGATGCGACAGGCTGCGGCCGTCGTCGAGAATGTAGATCCAGGCCTGTTGGTCCGCGCGTTCGAGCCCAATGAATGCGGCCGGTGAAACCGGCGCCCCCGGTTCGTCGCAGTGGTCGGCATAGCGCAGGTGCGAGACCTGCCAGCCGTCCATCAGCATCACGACCAGATCGGTCAAGCTACTGAGCTCATACGGGTTGGTATCGAGGTCGATCGGACGTCCTTTAGCCCTTGCGCACCGCCATGGCGATGGTACACCGACCGCGGCGCCAAGCGCAGCGACCGATCCCGACGACGCCCCTGGCCATGCGGGGTACGATGCGCTGCATGGATACCCCTGACGCGCGGCGCATCGGGTTGATCGTCGTCGATCACGGCTCCCGGCGCGGGGCATCCAACGAGATGCTCGAAGTCATGGCCGGGATGGTCGCCGACGTCGTTGCCTACGGGATCGTCGAGCCGGCCCACATGGAGCTCGCCGAGCCATCCATCCAGACCGCATTCGACCGGTGCGTCGAACGCGGTGCGCAGATGGTCGTCGTCAGCCCGTATTTCCTGCTGCCCGGCCGCCATTGGGACCAGGACATTCCTCGGCTCACCCAGGCGGCCGCCACCCGGCACCCCAACGTGCCCTTCCTGGTCGCGGCACCGTTGGGCCTGCACCCGCTCATGGCGCGCGTGGTGGAATCGCGGGTCGAGCACTGTCTGGCCCACGTGGCCGGCGATGTCGGCGAATGCGAGGTCTGCGCGGGCTCGGGACGCTGCGCCGTCGCCTACGGGTCGCAGGCAGCTGCGCCGCTCAAGGGCACGACGACCTAACCGGGCAACGCGACCGCTCGCCGCCCCGTGCCCCGCGGCGCCCCCGCGCAACGAGGGGATGGAGCCGATCGAGTGCCGATGTGTGCGGACCGCTAGCTGCGCCCGATCCCGGCGAGGCCGAGCAGCCAGCGGGGCGTACGTCGTCGTGAGGCCCGGATGGCCTCCCCCATGCGTGCGCCGGCATCCCGCCGATGCACACCGGCGCCATGCCCGCACACGACGTGTTCCGCGTCGAGCCCGATGAGCGCGCGCGGCGGGTGGACCAGACGCAGCAGCGGATGCGGTCCGAGCTCTTCGCCGGGTGCCCGAAAGTGCGGTGCCCCGCCGACGGCTTCCGCGACACAGACCAGTTGCTCGCGTGGGAACCAGAGCGCAATCTCGTGCCAGCGCCCCGCGCGCGAGTCGACCACCGGAAGCACCGTGAACGGGGCATCGTCTGGTGCGCGTCGTGGCAGCACGTGCAGTGGCACGCCGAGCTCGTCGGCGA
Organism: Thermoleophilia bacterium; assembly: GCA_017882545.1. Lineage (GTDB taxonomy): Bacteria > Actinomycetota > Thermoleophilia > Miltoncostaeales > Miltoncostaeaceae > CAITWD01. The sequence goes on along the minus strand of JADGPG010000005.1, from coordinate 1,147 downwards.
CCCGCGCGCAGTCGCGCGGATGCCGGTTGAGCTGCTGGACCACGCCCGCCGCCGGCCCCAGGTTGCGGGCCCGCTCAAGCATCGCCGGGTCGTAGACCGGATCGGTCAGCCACACCCCGCCTCCGCTCAGAATCGCGTGGGAGGTGCGCTGCACAAGCCTCGGCGTGGGCGCGATCCACCCGAAGCCGATGCCCGGCATGATGTCCACCAGGCGTACCGGGCCATCCGAGCTGGACGCGCTCACGCACCCTCTGCCGCGCGCTGCGGTGGGTCGAGGGCCGTACCCAGGGCGGTACACAGGACGCGGATATATGACCACACGCCCGCAGCCTCGAGCACCCGCACGATGTCGGGTTCCGGCGACGCGGCCGTGGTGCGCGCCGTCTCAAGAATCCCTTCCATCGGGCTGCCCGACCACGCCTCGAACGCGGCCTTCTCGATGGCCCGTCGCTCGGCGTCCTCCCGGCGCATGATCGCGGTGATCTGGCGACCGAACTCGGGTCCTGAGCGTCCATTTGGCGTGGCGATGTCCCCGACGCCTTCGGCGAACAGCCGTACATAGGCGCCGAGGGTCACCCGACGCCGGTCCGCGTCGACGTCACCCGAGATGCCCTCCCGTTCGAGCGCCGCGTCCTCTTCGAGTTCCAGTGCCTCGAGGCGATCCTGCCCCCGGGCCACGTGGAGCTCGAGCTTACCCTGCATCCCGTCCGGTGCATCCGACCACTCGGCTTGCAGAGCAGCTGCGAGATGCCGTAGCCACGCCCGCGCCCCGACGGCCCGAATCCGCTGCAGACGTGCCTGCCGGTCCGGCAGTGTGCCACTCTCGGCCAGGAGAAATTCCTGATGGAGTGCGCGGGAGCTCTCCTGGGCCATGATCGATTCAAGGGCGGCGCGCTCGGCACCGAGATAGTCGGCCAAGCGCACCTCGAGCGGTTGAGCACCCGTCATGGATCGACCCTAGCGAGCCGATAGACGATCTATGTGGATAACCGCACCGTCCGCATCACGTGGCCGGCAGGGGACTCCGGAGCCCGCGTCGAACGGAACGCAGAACCCGGTCCGCGGTTGGCATCGGCCCACTTTGGGCGATTCCGTGACGAAAGCGCCTATTGTATGAGTCGATCTCGCCCCGAAAGCCCCGAAAATG
>JADGPG010000048.1 GCA_017882545.1 Thermoleophilia bacterium | reverse complement strand
GCACCAGTGCGGTCCAGGGGCTGAGGAGCGCCAGGATGAGTGCTGCTCGTGCAACGCGATCGAGCAGGCTCCAGCGCCAGGTCATGTAGACGGCGACGGCAAGGATTGCCGGCCAGCAGAAGTAGAGGAACGCCGCGGGTTCGGTCGGCCACCAGAACCGGTTTTGAAGGTGGTCCATGCGATGAAGCGCGGCCGCGAACGTCTGGCCGAACTCCCAATGCAGCAGCGCGGCCTTGTACTGGGCCGAACCCGTGACGTGCGTCGCCAGTTCGCGGGCGGTCGTCGTCCGCGACGGCAGCGACACGACGAGGAGCGCGGCGAGCACCGGCGCGCAGAGTGCCGGGATGAGCACTCGCACGGGGCGCCCCGGGTGCCGGCGGGCAAGCACCGAATAGCCGAAGACGGCGAGGGGAATCCACATGTAGATGAACAGCTCGTGAACGACGGGCGCGAGGCAGCCGAGCACGACTGCCGGCCAAAGGTAGCCCCGGGCCATCAGCGCGGCACATGCGGCTGCGAAGAGCAACAGGATGCCGTCGAGATAGCCGGTGGTGAACACGAGCATCGAAAACAGCGCCGACCCGACGATCGGGAGCGATATCAGCGTCAGCCGCAGCGCGTTGGCGCGTGTCGGCGCATGGCCGACGAGCAGCGCGAGCCACGTCGCGAGGCCGACGAGCAAGGTGAGCGCGACGACCATCGTGATCTCAATCACCAGGTCGGTCTGCGTCCCGAAGGTCAGCCCGCCGAAGAGCCCCTGGAAGATCGTCCCGACGAGCCCCCGTCGGATGAAGCCGCTCGAGTAGGTGACCTCCCAGAACGGCCGCCCCCAGACCAGCGCGGTCTGATGGAACCCGCGGAGGCCGACAAGGATCCCGATCGCGATCATGATCGCCGCGCTGGCGAGGGCGAACCGGCTCGGAACACGGGTCGACCGCGGCGCGGCCGGTCCGGTCGTCGGGGCAATCTCCTGGGACATTCCGGGGGCTCCCGCCTCGGGTCGATCGGGGCCACGATAGCGCACGGACCGCGGGGTGCCGGGGCGTGCGACCGGCGTCCGGCGGATCACCGAATGCCCGTGCCCGATCTGGCCGACGCGGCACCCCGGGTATCGGGTCATCCGGGGTGCCCGCCGCCGGGGCGAACTGGCCGCCTTAGCGCACCCGCCAGGCGAATCGGACCGCAGCACGGACGCCCAGGGCGTCGGTAACGACGACCGTCACGCGATAAGTTCCGCGGCGGCCCGTGACCCGACCCGAGATCACGCCGGTGTGCCGGTTGATGTGCAGGCCGCCCGGCAGGCCGCGAACCGAGAAACGTAGCCGGGCGTGGCGTGTGTCGCGCGCGCGGATGCGCACGGTCGCGCGGTGGCCGCGTACGGTCACCGCCCGCACAACGTGTCCGATGATCACGGGGCTACGAACGGTCCACACGAACCGGACGACGCCGCTGCCGCCGGTGGAGTCCGTGACCAGGATCGTGACGATCGCGCGGTCCACCGTCCGGCGCGGCGCGCCGGAGATCACGCCGGTCGTCGGGTCAATCCTCAGCCCCGTGGGGAGGCCGATCGCCCGGTAGCTCAGCGTCGGTTGGGCGGCCAGCACGATGCCGTCCGACGGCATCGGCGCACCCTGGCCGTCGCTGGCGTGGATCATCACCGGTCGCACGGGCGTGGCGAGGGTGCCGGTCTGTCCGCCGGGATTTGCGATCGCGATCGTGTGACCGGCGATGATCGCGTGCTTCAGCGTGCAACCGCCGGCGCCACCGTTGGCGTCATTGGCCCAGACCCCCTGAACCGGAAAGGTCCCGGTGGCGAGGGTCAGATTCCCGCCACCGTTCAGGTTGAGCGGCGCCCATGCGCAGACATCGGCGCTTTCGCCGTAGGAACTGTTGTACCACCCGTATCCGACATACGGATCGGTGACCGTCTCGGCGTATTCGTGGCTTGCGATCACCGTGACGCCATCGAGGGATCCGGCGGCGCCCGAGTTGACGTAGTTGGCGCCGCAGCCGTAGCCCGCGTCCGGTATGTAGGGCAGGTTGGTAAACAGGATCGCAGTGTTGACCGAACTCACGCCGGATCCATCGGGGGTGTAGTCGTGCCACGCGCAGAAGCCGCCGCTGGGCGTGTTGAACCCGTCCGGCGTCGCCCCCGGCGGCGAGACGATCACATATTGGACGTCGCGGTTCGATCCGGGTGCGGTGCGACCGAAGTGCGCGGCGGCTGTTTGTGCCTCGCTGGCGAGCTGCGCCTGGGTCGCCGAGCTCGGCGCCGGACCCCGTGCGTCCTCCCAGACACCCGCGAGCGCGCCACCGGCCGGATAGCCGACGTGCGTCGCGCCTGCAGGACACGACGTCGCACCGGTGGGCACCGCGACCGTCTGGTTGGACTGGCAGTACTCGGTGAGCACGCCGCTCCACGATTCTCCGGACGTTCCGAGGCCCGCATAGAACGAGACCAGATCCGGGGCCATGCCGGCTGGGTCGGCGCTAAACGAGGGGTAGTTCGCCCCGTTGAGCTGGGTGGTTCCCTCGGACCCCCACTGCGTGCCCCAGAAGATCACATATACCTTCGGCGCGGCGATCAGCACGCCCGCGCCGGATAGCCCTCCCTGATAGGCCAGCAGG
>JADGPG010000047.1 GCA_017882545.1 Thermoleophilia bacterium | reverse complement strand
GCCCCCGTCCCCCACCCCGAGACGATCCGATCCGGATAGGTCTCCGTCAGATACGCGCCGGGCGCCGCCGCCGACGCGATGCGATTGCCCGGCGCCACCAGCTCCGGCTTCAGCACGTGATCGATCGCCGTCGGGCCGCGCGAGCTGTAGGTCGCCATGCCGTCGTCGCTGCGCGCCGCCGTGCCGTAGGTGTTGAGCGCCCCCACCGTCAGCGCCGATGGCGTGTTGCCCGGCGAGATGATCCCGCCGACGATCGGCCGCCCGTCGTCGGTCTTCCCCATGTTGCCCGCGGCCGTCACGACGACCAGGCCCGCATCCACCGCGCGCTGCACGGCCGCGCACAGCGGATCGTCGCGATACGACTCGAACACGGGATGGCCGAGCGACAGGTTCACCACCCGCAGCCGGTATTGCGCCCGGTGCTGGATGGCCCAGTCGATCGCGTCGATCACGTCGCTCGTGTCGCCCGTCCCGTCGGCGTCGAGCACCTTCAGGCTGACGATGTGCGCGCCCGGCGCCATGCCGCCATACGTATCGGACGTGCCGGCGACGATGCCCGCCACGTGCGTGCCGTGGCCGTAGCGATCGAGTCCGGCGCCGTTCGGCCGAGTGAAGTCGACGCTGGCGACAATCCGCCCCATGAGTTCCCTGTGGGGCGCCACACCGGAGTCGATGATGGCAATGCCGATGCCCCGGCCCGTGAACCCCGCAAGCCTCTCGATGCCGTCCCAGACCTGGTCCGCGCCGGTCGACTGGCTGGTGACCGACGCCATGCGCGTGACACGCGCATCGCCGGACAGGTGATCGACGTCCGGGTCGTCGCTGAGCGCCGCGAGCTGCCCACCGGTGACTTCGAGCACCGCCGCGCCGCGGAGCGTTTTCTTCAGACGCGCGCCGTAGCGCGCCGCGACGGTCTGAATGGCGGCGTCAGTTCCCGACACGATCACCCGCGTCGTGCTGTCGCTGCCGGACGCGAGGTGCACGGCCAGATCCGCAGAGAGCCGGGCTCGGTGCGGACCCGCGAAGACGGGGACGCCGAGACTCAGGACGGCCGCCGCCACGGCGGCAATCGTGCCGAGCCGCCGAACCGCGAGAGCGAATCTATGGTTGGACATGTTGGGAACCCAAGCAACTGTCAGGTAGAAAGGGATTTGCGTAAAGCAGAGGCACGGACCGTGCCAGATTCAGCAGCACATTGTTAGTGTCTGCCTGAGTTGCGCACATCAACGCACTCGAACTGACAGAATGGGCGTTCCCGTTGCGTCGCATCCCTTGTTGGATTACTATCGGCGGGACTCCGGCAGAGCTTACTTCGGCGTCGGTGGGCCAATGCATTGGCCACCGCGAGCGCGGGCGCAGCTCGGGTAGGAGATACCCAATGGAAACGCTAACAAATCTGCCCTTCGCGAGGACCGGCCAAGTAGTTGGCCGGTAGGGCGAAGTTTGGCCACCCCCCGCAGACTTCTGTTCGCCTCGCTCCTGCTGGTCCTTCTCGCAGGAGCGCTGGGGGTTGGGTGGCGTCTCACACACCCTCGGGTGACACCAGCCCCGGCCGCCTCCGGCCCCACCGACATCTCCCGCGGCGGGGAACTGACCGGATCGTTCCGCAGCGACGCCGTCCGCTACAACCGCTACGTCGACGGGTCGGCTCCGGGCGATCTGGTCGCGCTGCTGACGCAGGCGACGCTGGTCCGCGTCAACCGCGTCACCGATCAGCTCGAGCCGTGGCTCGCCGAGAGCTGGACCCGCTCGGCCGATGGATTGGCCTACACCCTGAAGCTTCGCTCCGGGATTGTCTTTTCGGACGGCGTGCCGCTGACCTCTGCCGACGTCCTCTTCTCGTTCCGCGCGCTGTATGACCCCAAGGTCAAGTCGGTGCTCGCCAACGGCGTGGCCGTCGCCGGCAAGCCGCTCGTGGTCGAGGCCCCCGATCCCGGCACCGTCGTGGTCCGGTTCCCCGCGCAATTCGCCCCGGGGCTCCGCCTGATCGAGGCCGTGCCGATCCTGCCGCGCCACAGACTCGAAGCCGCGCTCAACGCCGGCACGTTCGCTGACGCCTGGGGCGCCACGACTCCGCTGAATGAGCTGACGGGACTCGGTCCGTTCGTCCTGTCCGAGCACGTCGCGAACCAGCGCATGGTGTTCGTCAGGAACCCGCACTACTGGCGAGCCGACGCCGCCGGAAGCCGGCTGCCGTACCTCGACACGCTCACGATCCTCATCATCCCGGATCAGGACACCGAGGCGCTGCGGATGGAGTCCGGCGCGATCGACTTGATGGTCAACGGCGACATCCGCCCGGAGGATTACGCGACGTTCAAGCACGACGCCGACCAGGGGCGGCTTCGTCTGATCGACGTAGGCGTCGCCCTCGATGCCAACCTGCTGTGGTTCAACCTGTCGGAGAGTGCCATGGCCGACCGACGGCGGCCGTGGCTCCGGCAGAAGGCGTTCCGCCAGGCGGTCTCGTGCGCGGTGGACCGGCAGGCGATCGTGAACACCGTCTATCTCGGCGAGGCGGTTCCGATCTTCGGCCCGATTTCCCCGGGCAACCACACGTGGTATTCCCCTTCGATCCCGGGCTGCCAGCATGACGTCGGCAAGGCGCGGACGCTGCTCGCGTCGGTCGGCCT
>JADGPG010000046.1 GCA_017882545.1 Thermoleophilia bacterium | reverse complement strand
TCGACGACGTCGGGATCGCATCGCAGATCATCGAGGCCGCGCCGGGACGGGCGTCCACGATCGCCCGCATCGAGGGCGCCGACCCGAGCCGGCCACCTCTGCTGATCCACGGGCACCTGGACGTCGTACCCGCTGAGCCATCCGAGTGGTCCGTCGACCCGTTTGCCGGCGAGGTCCGCGACGGGTACGTGTGGGGCCGGGGCGCCGTCGACATGAAGGACATGGACGCCATGACGCTCGCTCTCGTGCGCGAGTACTCCCGCACCGGCCGTAAGCCCGCGCGCGATGTCGTGCTCGCGTTCGTGTCGGACGAGGAGGCCGGCGGCCGCGAAGGCGCGCACTACCTGGTGGACCACCATGCCGATCTGTTCGCCGACTGCACCGAGGCAATCAGCGAGGTCGGCGGCTTCAGCGTCTCGCTCAACGACAGCATGCGGCTCTACATGATCCAGACCGCCGAGAAGGGCATCAACTGGCTGCGCCTGCGCGCAACCGGCCGGCCGGGACACGGCTCCATGGTCCACGACGACAACGCGGTGACCCGCCTCGCTGCCGCGGTGTCGCGTGTCGGGGCACACGAGTTCCCGATCGTGATCACCGATCCGGTGCGGGCGCTCGTCGAGTCGATCGCCACGGTCACGGGGCTGGACCTCGACCCCGACAACCCGGACACCTGGCTGACGAAACTGGGCGCGATGGCGCGCATGGCCGGGGCGGTCATCCGCAACACCGCCAACCCGACGATGCTCGACGCCGGTTATAAGGCCAACGTCATCCCGTCGCGCGCGGAAGCCGTGATCGACGCTCGTTACCTGCCGGGGCAGGAGGACGTCCTGCTCGCCACGATCGACGAGTTGATCGGCGAGGACATCGAGCGTGAGTTCGTGGTCCGGGACATAGCCGTCGAAACGCCGTTCGAAGGTGCGCTGGTCGACGCGATGTCCGCCGCCTTGCGCGCGGAGGATCCGGGCGGGTACCCCGTGCCGTATCTGATGAGCGGCGGCACCGACGCCAAATCGTTCTCCACGCTCGGCATCCGTTGCTTCGGCTTCTCGCCGCTGCTCCTGCCGCCCGACCTCGACTTCATGGCACTGTTCCACGGCATCGACGAGCGCGTGCCCGTGGACGCGCTTCGCTTCGGAGTGCGGGTGCTGGATCGGTTCCTGTCGTCCTGCTGACGGGTTCCGGCTGACCTTTGACCTGCGATCGGGCTGTTCGGACCGCCCGATCGCAGGTCAAAGGCGCCGACCCGGCCTCAGTGTGGGTCGGGGACGAGGATTGCTCGGGCTTGGCGGACGGTGATCGACGCGCTCGCGCCGGGTCCGGTGAGCGGGGCGGGGTCGACGTCGGTCCAGGTCGTGCCGTCGAGGCTGAACGTGGCGTGCCAGGCGATGGTCAGGGTGATGGTGTCGATGCCGGTGGTGGTGTAGGTGTGGCCGTAGTAGCCGGGGCATTGGGCGGTGCGGCACGGCTTGTGTTCGGGGTCGTAGGCGACGCCGGGACTGGCGGTCGTGTCGGAGTTGTCGTCGCCGAACGTCCAAGTGGCGTGGTCGATGTCCAGGCGTAGCCGGACGGGTTGGCCGACGACGCGCACGGTTCCCAGACTGCGCCGGGCGGGAGTCGCTGCCCAGAGGATCGTCTGGATGTTGACCAGCGTGGCGGTGCGGGGGCGGTGCCGATGCCGATGCGGGGCAGCAGGCGCAGGACCTGGCCGCGGATCGTGGCCAGGCTCGGTCCCGGGGTTGCGGTGGCCGGGCACCAGATCGATTGCAGGATCCAGCGGCCGGTGGCCGGATCCTGGACGAAGGTGGCGAAGGTGGGTACGAGCGTCCGGGACGGGCCGGGCGCATAACAGGCCCGCTGGTTCGCGCCGCAGGCTGCGTTCCAGTGTGTGCCGTCCAGCGATGCGGTCCCGCAGTCCACTGTCTTCGTGACCGGCCCCGAAGCGCCGCCGCTCGGCGCCGAACCGACGGGTCTGCACACTCCGCCGACGATGACCCCTCGCAGTCCACCACGCGTAGAACCCGTCGAATCGATCGTGCATTGGCCGCCGTCGGTTCGCGGGACAGCATACGCCGCGAAGCAGCCAGTCGAGGTGGCAAGAAACAGAGCGAGGCCCATCAGCGCGGCCACACGACAGGCTCGGTTGATCATCATCGGACTGGGAGCAGTTCGACGACCATCCAAGACCCGCTCATCCAAGCCAGCCAGATCAAGTCCTGCGACTTCGTTGCCGGCTCGGCATCGACATAGCCATTGCGTCCGTTCAGGACTTCGCCCGAAGTGACGTCGTAGTAGACGTTGACGCCGACCTCGGCCCGGTGCGGGCCCGGTGCGGGCCCGATCCGGGCCGAATACTTGACCGAGTGATCTTGAGTCGGTCACCGACATATTGCTCATGGGCGGGAGCCGCGCGATCCAGTCCGTTCTGAATGTCGACGCAATCGAGGCAGGTCGGCTGGAAGTAGTGCTTCATGTAGGTCGAGCTTGTGGTTGCGAACCCCCAATCGGTCGTCAACTCGAAGAACTCGGCGAACGCGAGGGCGCCGGCTCAGTTGTGTTCCGTTGCGAGCACGGGCATCACCGGGGGCTTCTCGCCGGCATGGAGCAGGTTGGGGACGGTGGTCGGGACATCCGCTGGGACGGTCGGCCGCGTCGGAGTCGGCGTGGGAGTCGGTGTAAGAGCGGGAGTCGACGTCACGATCGGGCGAACGACAGTCGCCGAAACCGATGACGGGCTCGGAGC
>JADGPG010000004.1 GCA_017882545.1 Thermoleophilia bacterium | reverse complement strand
GTCGACGCAGCTGGCGCTGATGATCGGCCTCGGCGTCGGTATCGACTACTCGCTGTTCGTCGTGACCAGGTTCCGCGAGGAGTACCTGGCCTCGGGTGACACCGAGAGCGCCGTCCTCAACGCGATGGACACCTCCGGGCGCGCCGTCCTGCTCGCCGGCGTTACGGTGATCATCGCCCTGCTCGGCATGTTCGCGACGGGCGTGGCATTCATGTACGGACTGGCCATCGCCGCCGTGATCGCTGTCTTCTTCACGGTGATCTCGGCGCTGACGCTGCTGCCGGCTGCCCTGTCCCGGTTCGGACCGCGGCTTGCGCGCAAGGGCTGGATCCGCAGGCGCTTGGCCCGCGACAAGACCGCGAACGCTGCGGCCGAGTCGGCTCCCGTCGGCCCGCCCGCCCGGTCAGCAGGGTTCTGGCGCAATTGGAGTCACATCGTGCGCGACCACCCGTGGCCGATGGCGATCATCTCGGGGCTGATCATGCTGCTGCTGCTGATACCGCTGAGCTCACTGCGCCTTGACAGCAGCGACGCCGGCAACGATCCGGCCAACACCAGCACGCGTCAGTCGTTCGACATGCTCGCCGCGGGCTTCGGGCCCGGGTTCAACGGGCCGTTGCTGATCGTGACCGAACTCCCGACCCCGGCGAGCCAAGCCGAACTCCCCGCCCTGCGCAGCCGCCTCGCCGCGACGCCGGGCATCCTGGCGGTGACCCCGCCGCGGATCGCACCCTCCGGCAACGTGGCAGTCATGTCGGCGTTCCCGAACTCCGCGCCGCAGGACGGATCGACGACCAATCTGGTCAACCACCTGCGCGGTGACGTGCTGCCGCCGTTCGCCAAACAGACGGGCGTCACGGTGCTCGTCGGCGGCTTCACGGCCGGGGCGATCGACTTCTCGAATGTGCTCGGCAACAAGCTGCCGCTGTTCATCTCGATCGTCATCGTGCTGTCGGCACTCTTGCTGTTCTTCATCTTCCGGTCGATCGTGATCCCGATCCAGGCCGCGATCCTGAACCTGCTGACGATCGGGGCCGCCATCGGTGCCACGGTCGCGGTCTTCGGGGAGGGGCATTTCGCGAGCGTGTTCGGGGTGCAGAAAGGTCCGATCGAGGCCTGGATTCCGGTGATTATGTTCGCGGTGGTCTTCGGTCTGTCGATGGATTACGAGGTGTTCCTGATCTCGCGGATCCACGAGGAGTGGGTACGCCGTAACGACCCCTCGGAGGCCGTCGTCGAGGGCATCGCCGTGACCGGACGGGTCATCAGCGCCGCCGCGGCGATCATGATCTGCGTGTTCATGTCGTTCACGCTCGGCAACGAGCGCACGCTCAAGGAGTTCGGATTCGGTCTCGCCGTGGCCGTGTTTGTCGACGCGATCATCGTGCGCTGTCTGCTGTTGCCGTCGACCCTCGAACTGCTCGGACGCATCACCTGGTGGCTGCCGAATTGGCTCGACAAGCGCATGCCGTACTTCAACATCGAGGGCTCGGTCGTGCGTCCGCCGGCCCCCGACGAGCAGGCAGCGCCGCCGCCGTCCCCTGAGCCCACCACGACGCGCTCCGCGCCGTAGCGACCTCGCGCACGGCGTCGGCGACGGGGCCGTGCGCGAGGTCGAACCGGGTGGGTCACCGCCTGCAGGGTTGGTGACAGTCCGTGGCCGGGGTGAGGACCCCGGGGCGTTGTGGTGGTCTCACGAGACCTCCCGACGTCGACGGCTCCCACGGGACACCGTCAGGCCCGTCTGACACCCGGCGGCGTCGGGCGCCTGGCTGCCGGCGATCCGGTGGCAGATGTCGCCCGGCGGCTGCGCTGCCGGCGCACCCGCAGCTACCGATGGTGGGCGTGCGACGGCACGAACGGCTGTGGCGGGCCGCCGGGGTCGCAGCAGACCCGCGTATCCAGCGGATGTTGCCAAACACGAAGTTGCGGAGTCACGTTGTCGGTGGCGCGCGTGCAGGTGTCGTTACGGCAGCCAGGTGGCCGGGGTACGTGCCCGAACGCTCGCGGGGGAACCGCGCAGCCGGGCCGTGAGATGCACTGTCCCCGCCCGCCCGGACACAACGCCGGCCCGAAAGGTGACCGTGACCACCCCGGTTCGCGGGGGGAGGTGCGTGACGCTGACGGTGTGGGCGGTGACGGCGACCGCGACGGCATTAGACAGGGTCCGTGGCCCAACCAGATCGAAGGCACGGATCGGATGTCCGGCCGACGTGATGGTCACCCAGCCAAGCCTCCACCCGCGGGCCGCGGCGAGGGGCAGCTGGGGCGGGAGCTGGAACGTCAGCGCGCTGATCGGGTGTCGAGACGATGCCGACAGGCTCGCGGGTTGTCCCGGACCGCCGGTGAGGCGTCCAGCCAGCGCGCAGGCCCCCAGCACGATTGGAGTCTGAACGGCCGCGCCGGTGCGATTGATGCTCAGGCTGTGTCGGCCATTCGGGAACCCGTCAAGGGTCGCCGGGCTGACGACGATGACCTTGCCCGCCCCAACGAGGCGCCCGTCGATACGCGCCTTCACCGGCACACCGGACGTGAACGTCAATGGTGCCCATGGCGTGGAGGGGGACCCGAAGGAAGTGACCACGCGATCGGGACCGAGTCGCACGACGCGGTTGGCCTGCACCACGCGGCACGTGCCCTGATCGCTGAATGCGCCTGGGAGGTCAGTGAGGGTCATCGGGGCGATCTTGGCGGTTCCCCGTGAGGTCGCCGTCCGGGTGGCGATGGCATTTGCGGCGATGACGCGGCACGACATGCGCGCCCCGATGTCGGCATCGGGCAGCGTGAGGCGTCGCGTGAGTTCTCCGGCCATGAGGTGCCCGTTTCGCAGCCACCGGTACGCGAAGTCCGTCCCGCCGGGGAAGCCGACGGGATGGCACGTGAGCGTGCTGCCGGCAGACGGGTCGCCCGAGATCGTCACAGCGCCGTTGAGGCCCGGAACGCCGTCGCCGGTGAAACCGGTGGGAGTCGGGGCCCCGGGGCCGTTGGTGATCAGCACCACCGCGGCATTGAGTTCGCGCGCGGCACTTGGCCGGTACGTGACGGTGAACTGGCACGAATCGCCCTGGTTCACCGTTTGGTTCGAACAGTGGTCCGCCGAAATCGGGATATCCGAAGGGGTACCGGTGATCATCAACAGCCCTTGGACCTGCATGGGAAAGTCGCCGGTGTTTGCCACCGTCACCGTTTTCGACGCCGAGTGCCCGACTTCGACGTTGCCGAAGTCCGTTTGCGGCGGCGAGATGACCGCGTTCGGGCCGCTGAGCGCGGTCGCGTTCAGTGGGATCACCAGCGGGCTGGAGGCGCTATCGGTGGTCAGCTCGAGTTGCGCGTGGAACGTCCCTGGGCCGTTTGGCGGGTTGAAACCAACCCCGAACGTGCAGTTTCCTCCCGGTCCGTACTGCTGGCTGACGCAGTTCTGGCCCCATGCGAGGTAGAACCGCGCGGCGTCGGGTCCGGTGATCTGTGCGGACTGCGTGACGATGCCGGCATCTCCCGAGTCCTGAAGGGACATCGACTGCTGCTGGCCGCCGTAGAACCACGGTTGGGGAGTGAAGTTGAGCGGGCTCGGATTGGCGGTGAGCGTCCCGGTTATGCCGGTGCCCGAGAGCGGTACGTCGAGCGTGCCGGAGTCGTCGGTGATCTCCAGCGTCGCGCTCTTGGCGCCCGCGGTCGCGGGAGCGAACGCCGTCTGGATGTCGCAGGTGTCTCCTGTCCCCAGGACGGCGCCCGGGCACCCGGTCGAGGTCACCTGGAACGCCGCGCCGCCGGGACCGATGATCGTGACGCTGCTGACGGTGACCGCCCCTGCAGAGGCGTTCGAGATCGCGAAGTCCTGCGTCGCGCTGCTCCCGTGGATGTCGACGTTGCCGAAGTCCCAGGACGCCAGGGACGGCGACAGCACAGAGGTGTCGGCCATCGCCGATGAGGACATCGCGATCGCGAGCACCATGGAGATGAACGCGACAACCGCAAGTGACCGCGCAGAGGTTACGTTGGGGCGGGAGTTGCTCATGCCGGGGCCTCTCAATCCCTCCGTCGTGCGACCGGTGCCACCAGAGCGCGAACGGGGACGTTGACCTCATCGCTATCGACCCCACTCCGTGGCTCTTGATTGCTCAGGCCGCGCCACTTTGCCTGTCGCGGGAGACGCACGGCACCAGCGGTTCCCTGGACGCGCCTCGATCGACAGGGCGTGCACTGCGGAGTCGGCGGCCGTCGGTCTGGAGATCTCCGGCGCCGACCGCGCCATCGAGACGATCTCAGCTGACCGCCAGGACCCTGATCACGCGGTTCGGGCACACCCCGGCCGGGAACACGGCGTCGTGCGACCGGACGTCGCAGGTTCGACGGGTGTTCTTTCGGCGTGCGCCCCACCAACGGCAACGGATCGGGCGCGCCTCCCAGGCCATGGCGCGCACATGGGGAGACGGGATGACCGACCGCACCGATTCGGACCGCACGAGGGCGCTGCCATGGGCCGTCCCACGGCAGGGATAGGCGGCATCGCGGTGCTCTCCGGGGTCAAGCTCCGATCGGTGGCGCTCGGAACCCGTGTCGGCACGACATCTAGAACAGGAAGGAGTGCTGGCGGCTGAGGAACCATCCGTGTCCGGCGGCGTTGGTGCAACGCAAGCCGATTCGTCGTGAAGTGCACGTGACGCCGCCGACGTGGATCGTGTGCCCGTACCGGAGCACGGGGGCGGACGGCGTGCGGACGGTATCGCTGATGCAGATCGCCTCTGCCCGCCCGCGACGGGTCGTCGCGACAGCCTGCCCGAAGTCGCCCTGGACGCAGCGATGCGCGTGGTGCGGCAGGGGCCGCAGCCCCGACCCGATCTCGCAGCGGAGGGTCGGCACGTCACCGCGGGAAATCGCGGGCAGGTAGGCGCAGCCGATGTTCCTCGACGGGGTCTGGAACAGGACGATCCGTGCGGCGGCTGCGGTCGAGGCACATGCCAGGACGACGCACAGGAGTGCCAACGCAATCGGGGAATACCGCGCCACGCCGGTGTTCATACCGCCCAACCTACTCCACCCACCATTCGATCCCGCGGCGCTGTCGGCGGACATCACACCGCAGACCGCACACCTCCGACCGGCGGACGGGATCGGTCCGGCCCGCGAGACGCCGGCGCCGCGAGGTCCGGATGACGCGCCGTCCGCGCCTCGCATCCTCGCGCGGTGCCGCATCGTCGCCAGCGGTGGGTAGATTGGTGCTGCGGGAGGCGTGGCATCCGCGGCCGATGGACGTGTCGACGGAACGAGACGAAGGGGCAGCGAAGGTGAATTCGGGCATTCTGGCGGCGATTCTGGCCGTGATCTGGGTCGTGCTGTTCATCTGGCTTGGCATCCGAACACTGCGTCGCGGCCACTGGGTGATGTTCATCGTGGGACTGTTTATCCCGCTGTTTTGGATCATCGGTGCGCTGATTCCGCCGAGGCGGTAGCGGGTCGACGGCAGGATCGGTCTGCCAGGGGGGCCGTCGCCGCTAGGCGCTCCCGCCCGGGTCGGCCCCCGCGCCGGTCGCCTGGCGAAGCCGCACGTCGATCGCCACCCTGGCGTGGTTGAGAAAGCCCGGGTCGTCGTGCATCACGAACGCCGTGTTTCCCAGCAGCAGGAAGGATGTGGGCTCGAAGGCGAGCTGGGTGGGGTCCTCCTCGGCGCGTACCAGACCGCGTTCACGCGCGTCGGCGATGAAGCGCACGAGGCGTTGCCCCCACTCGCCCTGAAAGGCGATCAGCCGGCCCTTGACGGCGCCCGGCTGCATGTCGAGCTCGGCGCCGACCGAGATGAAAAAGCAGCCCCCCGGGAAGACACGGCGCTCGACGTGCGCAAGGAAGGCGTCGGCGATCGCTCGCACGTGCTCGAGCGGATCCGCGATGTCCTCGGATGGCGCGACGACGTCGGCGTCGAAGATCGCCTTCGCCGTATCCACGGTGGCGAGGTGGAGCGCCTTCTTCGATGCGAAATGGGCGTAGAGGCCGCTCGTGCTCATCCCCAGACGGGCGGCAAGCCCTCCGATCGAGAGCCCGTTCAATCCCTCGACGGTGGCGAGATCCGCCGCCGCGGCACCGTCGCGACAGAACGACGGCAGGGGCCGTCAGTATCCGTCCCCGCCGGCACTGCTCACCGGTAGTGGCCTCGCGGTCGGGCATCCCGCCCTCGACCCCGTCCACGGGAGCCGGACGGTCACCGCGCTCGAGTTGTTGTCGTCGTTCGATTCGTAGATGACGTTGGTCGGGTCGGCGATGTGGACGTACGCAAAACAGCCGCGCAGCCCCGTCACGTTGATGTAGTTCTCGTTGTACGTCGCGGGGTAGATATCCGACCAGCCAACCGAGGTCCCGAGTGTGCGCGAGTGCACCGCACTATCCTGGCTGCAGCCCGGATAGTGCGCGCTTGTCGGCGATCCCGGCAGGTGCCCGTGGGTGCGCTGGAGATCGCGCAGGCAGTAGGTGGTCTTCGGGCCGACACGCACCAGTTGGGTGGGGTGTCCTGCCCCGTCGAGCCTCCACAATTGCATCGCTGCGGCGTTCTTCCACTTCCAGTATCGGTATTGACCGGGGACGGGTTTGAAGAAGAGGGTCGCCCCGGTGGCGATCGAGATGTGCCCGCCGCGGCGCAGATAGAGGTGCTGCACGGCGGCCATCGTGTATTCCCCCGACGGGCGTCCGAACAGCTCCGCGGGCCCGATCCCCATGCTGTTGATCGAGTTGCGGGACAGCAGCAGCACGCGTCCGTGCGCGCTGCGGGCGACAAGGTTGGACGGGGGACTCATCCGCAGATCCGGACATCGGTAGAGGCGGGCCTGCGGTCCGATGCAGGGATTGAGCGGACGCGCATGCGGTCCCGCATCTGACGTCGCGTAGGCGAATCGCCACGTCGCCGTCAGCGGCACGCGCGCCGCGCCACTTGGTGCGCTCGGATGGGCCACGCCGACCACCGACCACAACATCGCGCCCGCATAGCCGCGTGCCCGCGCCGAGGCCAGTCGTCGGGCCGCCATACTCGCCGAGCCGCCAGGGTCCATGGCGCCGATGACGACCGGCCGGTCCGCGCCGTACGTCGTCGCCACGTGGGTGGTGTTGGTGCACAGGGCGCAGGACGGCGGGGCCATGCCTG
Organism: Thermoleophilia bacterium; assembly: GCA_017882545.1. Lineage (GTDB taxonomy): Bacteria > Actinomycetota > Thermoleophilia > Miltoncostaeales > Miltoncostaeaceae > CAITWD01. The sequence continues at coordinate 24,795 of JADGPG010000004.1, read as the reverse complement.
TGAACCAGTGCGGGGCGTAGAAGTCCAGGCCGAGTCCGGTCCACAGTCCGATGCGGTCGACCGATTCGGGTCCGATGCTTGCCAGCGTGTGGGAGTCCTGGTGGATCGTCGCCGTGAGCACGGAGACCGTGGCCTGCACGTCGGCCGCGGTGACCGCAGCGGCATCGATCCCACGCTCGGGCTCGTCGAACAGCTCGTAGGAGAGCACGTGTCGGTTGTGTGCATAGCGCCGAAACAGGGGTCCGAGGGCGCCTGCGAGCTGCGCGCGCTGGGCGGGGTCCGACATCCAAGAGGCCGGAATCGTGCGGGTGTCGGAGAACAGCACGAGATCGAGGTAGATGTCGTACTTCGCCGCCAGGGCGACTGCGGCATCCATATCGGGAAACACCCGAGTGCCCTGGATGGTCGTGGGGGCGCCCCCGGTCCCTCGCCCAATCTGCCATGCGCTCCCCGGGAATGCGTACCAGCGGACCACGCGTACCCCGTGCCGTGCGAGCGTGCGGAAGCGGGCATCCAGCTGCACAGCAGACGAGAGCACTCCGCCGTGGTGCTGACAGCCGAAGTCGCAGCCCTGATGCAGCCACGGCAGATTGGCGCCCTCGAGGAACCAGTCACGACCGATCCAGCGGACCCGGGAGGAGGGAGCCGTTCCGCTCGATGACACGGCGGCCCAGGAGTGCCACCCCATGCCCGCACACAGTGCCAGGAACGCCAGCAACGCGATGACCCGCACTCGACTGAGGTACCGCATTGGGTGTCTCCGGTCCCGTGGCTGCTCGGTGTCACTCATCGCACGGAAGGCTCACAATACCCATGCGGGGTGTCAATGCCGTCACCGGAGCACGACCCGTTGTGTCCCGGCGCGGGCGGGGGGTGAGACGGGAGATGCCCGGCGTTCCGACCGGGCCTTCCCGGACGGGGGCGTTCGTCGCCACGGCCCCCTCGGTGGGCGGCGTCCCGTTCGGGTGGGCCGACCACACCGAGGGATGTGGCACCCCGCCAGTGTGGTTGAGGATCGCCGGGCGACGGTGGCGGTGTCCTCAGCGGCGGGACCGAGATGGCTCCGAACCGGAACGTCGGCGATGAGATCGGGCAGCCGACCCAGCACGCGTCGCGCCGGCCTGGCCCGCCGCCCCTGCCGAGGTGGATGTCGGGTCGTTGACAGATTCCTGGCGCGGCAGGAAAATCTCGCCAGCCCCCCCGATGGATATGGAGTAGCCATGGCTGTTGCGATCGTTATGGACTTTCCTGGAGCGACGCTCGACCAGTACGACGCGGTTCTCGTGGGCATGGGTCTCGATCACCAGGGCCCCCCGCCGCCCGGCGCGATCTTTCACTTCGTGGCGCGGACCGACGACGGCATCCGCGTCGTCGATGTCTGGGAAGACCAAGAGGAGTTCGACAAGTTCGCCCGGGAGCACATCGGCCCCGAGACACAGAAGGCCGGCTTTTCGGGACCCCCGTCGGTCACCGTCCACCAGGTGCACAACTACTTCAAGTAGACACCGCCGCCATGGGGCGCGTGGCGCGGTAGGTGCTCGCGGACCCGCCGGGCGGTGTCGACGCCTGCGGTCACGGAGACGGACGCCGCGGACGCCCGCGAGTGACGGCTTCCCACGACGACCGGTGCTGATGTGGTCAACCGATCGGACGCACCCGGCGAGCTCCCGTCCGGCCGGAGAACGCGGCCCCGGGGCCGACCGGTGTCGGCAATCCGGGATCGGGCTGACCGCCCGACGCCGCGATGCACCTTGATGCGCCGCCGTTAGGCTGTGCGCTGGGAGGTGCACGCCCTGCCGAGGGTCGATGTCGAGGGATTGCAGATCAACTACGCCATCGCCGGCGTCGGGGAGCCGCTGTTGTTGCTTCCCGCCCTTGCCGCCGATGTGAGCTGCTTCGCGCTTCAGCTCGATGAGTATGCCCGGAGCTTCACGTGCATATCTGTCGACTTTCCCGGCGTCGGGGCCAGCGACACCCCGCCGGGCCCATATGCGACGGTCGAATATGCCGACCAAATGGCGGCGTTTCTCGATGCGATCGGTATCGAGTCGGCCCACGTGTCGGGCCTGTCACTCGGATCGGCCGTCGCGACCCATCTGGCCGCCCGGTATCCGGAGCGGGTGCGGTCAGTGACCTTGAGCAGCACGTGGGATGTCACCGACGCGCTGCTGCGGGTGCGCGTCGAGAATTGGTGCGCCCTCGCTCGTGCGCTTCCGAGCGTCACCGACGCACTCATCCTCGGGGTGTTCCCATGGTGCTTTACGCCCGACATGTACGCGGAGCGTCCCGGCTTTGTCGCGGAGATCGAGGCGTTCACGCGCAGCCTTCCTCCGCAACCGCTCGACGCCTTTCTCGCACAGGCGCAGGCCGTGCTTGACCATGACGCGTCCGGCGTACTCGGCGAGATCTCCGCACCGACACTGATCACATTCGGGGCGCGCGACCAGGTCACATCGACACGGTTCTTGGATCCGATGCGAGCCGGCATTCCTCACGCCGAGGTCGTGGTATTCGAGCACTTGGCCCACGCGGGCCTCAACGAAGACCCGCAGACGTTCACGGCGGCGACCCTGGGGTTTCTGCTCCGACAGGCAGCGTGAGCGGTGCGCCCGCCGCGCACGGGTCGCGATCACTGTGGTGTTTGAGACCGCTCAACGGATATCGGGCTGAGGCTCGATATCCGGATGGTCGTCTCTACAACGACTAACCGTCGATCCTTGAAACGTTGCTGAGTCAGCTGGGTGGCAAGCTGCCCTGGCGAACTCCCGTATTGGGACAGGTCATCGGCGACCAAGACATCGATGAGGCCCTCGGGATTTGGTAGCCACCCCATCGGGCGTTCGTCAACGTGATGACCGCGCCGGCCTCGGGAGAGAACATTCGGCTCAGGGCGCTGGCTGTTGCGCATGGCGACCTTTACACGTGCGAGGCCGACTGAGCAGCCTTCACGATCAACGGGTCGGCGCAGTGCGCGGTTGGCCACACCCGGGGGTCGTCTGCCGAGGGCGGTCGCGCCTGGTCGAGCCGCCTCAGTCGGACGGTCCGCCGGCTGACGCGCTGTCGCCGGAGGCGATGAGCACGAGCAGATCGTCGGCGTGATTGGCCATGAAGCCCGGCCCGATTCCGCGAATTGCCGCCAGTTCGGTCGATAAGGCCGGCGGATTGCGTGCGATGTCACGGAGGACGGCATCGGCGCAGACCGTGTATGCCGGCTTGCCGTCGGCGCGGCCGCGGCGCCACGCGCGCAGCGCGTCGAACATTCGTGCCTGCTCCGGGTTGAGCTCCACCCGTTCTTCGGTGTCGCCTGGAGCGCGGTCCCGAGCGCGGGAGGTGGTCGCCGGTGTCGTGTACGCAACGGCGGGCAGCGGGTCGCATCGGTCGCAACACCGCCCGATCGGATCGCGCAGCGCGCTCCGGTCGCCGAAGTGGCGCATGATCGCCGCGCGGCGGCACTCCGCCTGGTCGATGAAGCCGACGATCGCCCGGTACTGGTCCCAATTGCGATTTCGCGCGGCCCGGAGGACGGCGTTGACATCGGCCCGTTGGTTCGGCGACAGGTGCCCCGCGCGAATGGTGACGTCGCTGAAGCCGCCCGCCCACGGCGTCACCTCGATCGCCCCGACGCGCTGTGCCGCGGCGAACGAGAGCCGGGTCGCATCGTCGCCACCGACGTCGTCGAGGGCGACATCCACATGCCCATTCGAATCGGACTGCGCGTGCAGCCGTCGGAGCAGGCGATCGACCTCGTCGACCTCGAGGGTCTGCTTGTTGAAGTAGATCAGCCGGCCGCGGTCCGCATTCATCGCCAAGAGGACCGCGCGCGCCGGCTCCCCGTCCCGCCCCGCCCGGCCGGCCTCCTGGTAGTACCCCTCGAGCGACCGGGGAAGCGCCCAGTGGACGACCGTCCGTACGTCGGCCTTGTCGACACCCATCCCGAACGCGTTGGTTGCGCAGATGACGTCGAGGTCGCCGTTCATGAAGGCGTCTTGCGTCGCGGTGCGCTCCGACGGGTCGAGCCGGGCGTGATACGGCGATGCGCGCAGGCCCCGCGCCACGAGCCCTTCGGCCACGGCACCGGTCTCCTTGCGGGTCCCGCAGTAGACGATCGCCGGGGTGGCGTGCTCGCCCTCCAGGACGTCCATGAGGTGATCCCACTTCCTGGCGACCGCGCCCGAACCGCCGAGTGCGATCACGTCGAAGCTGAGGTTCGGCCGATCGAATCCCGTGGTGATGATGAGCGGGTCATGCATGCCGAGCCTGCGGACGATCTCCGATCCGACTTCGGGCGTCGCCGTCGCGGTGAGTGCCAACGTGGCTGTCGCTCCCAACTTGTCGCGCCATTCGGCCAGCCGTGCGTACTCGGGGCGAAAGTCGTCGCCCCACTCGACCAGGCAGTGCGCCTCGTCGACGACGAAGAGGTCGATCCGATTCCGCGCCATGGCCTGCAGAAACGCGCGTTGGCCGAACCGCTCCGGGGCGCAGAAGACGACACGAACCTCTCCGCCGGCAATGGCCGACAGGGCGCGGCTCGATTCGTCGACGGTCTGGTTTGAGGTCAGCATCTGGACAGGCGCCCCGGCCGCGACCATGCGTTCATACTGGTCGCGAATCAGCGCGATCAGGGGGCTGACCACGATGGTCACGCCATCGAGGGCAAGGGCCGGCACCTGATAGCACAGCGACTTGCCCGAGCCGGTCGCCATTACGACCAGGGCGTCTCGTCCCGTCAGGGCAGCCTCGATCGCCTCGCCTTGGCCCGGCCGAAGCGCGTCGACGCCAAGTCGGGTGAGCGCGTCGGCAACGGAGACGCCGCCTGCCGATATCTCTTTGCCCGCCGCATGACGGTCCGCCGCCGCAGGCTCGTCGGATCCGCCGCGCGTGCGCGCCAACGCGTCCCGGCGGTTCCGGAGCGGGCGCACCCGGTGGGCGATGACCGCGGCGGCGTCCGGGGCCGACCGCCGGTATCGCTCGCGCAGCTCCTCGAGCAGCCCGTCGATCTCTCCAACCGTGACATGTGCGTCGGTCTCGGCATCCCCAACCACGTCGGTCAGGCGTCGGATCAGGAGATCGGTCAGCTCGTCGGTCACAGGTGTGAGTGTAGATCGCCGCCTCGGCGCCCCGACGTCGGCCGGTCGCGGCGTGCAGGCTGCCGCGGTCCGCCCCCGTATTTCGTCGACGTGCCCGTGCGTAAGGATGTCGAAAGGGCGGAATTCCCGAAGTCCTGGCGGACTCACGTCTGCGTCCAGCACGGGGTCCCGCGTGTGGGGGTGGGGGGCGCCACGGGGGGCGTTCGGCGGGGTCGCTGGGTGCCCCGCGACACGGATCGCCGATCCGACATTCGTCGCTCATCCGAGCCGGTGTCGCGCGTCAGCGATGCAGAACGAGACGTGTCCGAAACTCGTCGGCGTGCAGGTGACTCTCGACGCGCTCGGCGACCGTCCCGTCCATCTTGCAGTCACGACCAGCGCGAGAATGACCGCACGGATGAGTGATCCCGCCGGAGCGGACCACGCCGCCCGGGTCCAACCGAGGGGTGGATCACACGCGACGAAGGCGATCACGAATCCCATCACACCACCGAGGATCGCAGCGATCACCAGACGTCCGGAGAAGCCCGTCCGCGCATGGGAGTTCGCGCCCGACGTTTCCGGGCCGGGCGTCGCGGGTACCCGTCCGACATACGGCCACCACGACCCCGACGCGTGTGGTCATGCGGAACCACCCCCACCTCAAGCAGCGGGACCGGCGGCCGGATGACCCGGACGTGAACAGCGGTGGCATCGACCCGGACGAGATCACGTCCGTCGAGGGCTCGTCGCCCCGCCGCGTGCGACGACGCCGGGTTGGGCGGTGCAAATGGTTCGACCCGGCGTGTCCCCGGATCAAGGAGACGATTTCGTGAACGCTCGCGTTCCCAGCCCTGACGCAGTGCAGCAGCACGGAGCGATCGGTCGACCGGAGCCACAGCCGGCCCCCGGAGCACCGCCGACGGACCCGGTACCGACACCTCCGCCGCCGCCCGACACCCCGATCATTCCGGCCCCGACCCCATCGCCGGACCCGACCGTGGTGACGGCACCGTGCTGACCCGTCACTGTAAGGAGGCCGGGCGGCGGTCCGGATGGAATGTTCGTGAGGAATTCGAGGAATGGGAGAACTGCCATGTGGAGACGATTAGCGCTGTGCGCGGGGGTCGCCGGAGGCATCGCCGCCGGTGTGCGTCGGTACCGCCGAGGGGCAGACCGCGGAACGACAAGTGCCTAGCTACCGCGGCATGTTTGAGGTCGTGCGATCCCCGCCACGGATGCCGGGCGGGGGCTGGCGGACGTCCGCGATCCACCTGGCGGACCTGGCCGGTCGTCGCGGCGCTGATCCCGTCAGGACGCTGCTACGGAGCGCGCCGGTGCGTTGGGGGATGAGGGCGGGCCCCGAGGCGTCCGCCGAGTGGCTCGCCATGCGCGTTGGACGAGGCAGAACCAAGGCGCTGCTGATGCGGTCTGCCCGCGTGCGGCGCTCGCCCTCCGGTGGCGCCCTCGCACTCGTTGCGGCGGGGGCAGCCGTCGCGATGCTTCTCGTCGTCGGCGTGTGGCGCAGCCGGCGCCGGGCAGCGACGGTCGTGAACGAGGACCGCGGCCCCGACCCGGGTGGCCCAACCCAGGACACCGATTCGGCCAGCCGGAGTGCGGATGAGGTCCGAGACGATGCGGGACACTCCGCGGATGGCGATCACCTCACCCGGCGGGATCGTCGGCCGATCTCTGACATTGGTCGATCGGCGGTGCGGGAGGCGGGTCGAGGTCTCGTCCGGGCAGGCGCCGGTCTTCCAGGCCACGTTGAGGCCGTGCGTGGTCGCTGGCGGGCACCTCATCGAATCCGTCGGCTGCTCACCTCGCGGACCAACACGGCGCAGTGACCCACTGCGGGCGCTCGGATACCGTCGACCGAACCGCCGCCGCCCAGTCCGATCCCGGGAGAGATTCACGCCCGGAGGGCGGTGCGGCGGTTGTGCCCGACCACGCGAGTGGGCCCGACGACGTCCGGGCTCAGAAGACGAACGGGATCAGCATTCTGGTTGATCGCTTGTAGCTGGGATAGGTGTCTGGAAACAGCCGACCCATGTCGCGCTCTTCCACGACGGCGCTATAGACGAAGTACGTCCCCAACAACGCCGTGGCGGTCAGCCAATACCAGCTGACCGCCACGGCGGTGCCCACCAGGGCGAGGATGATGCCCGAGTAGATGGGGTGGCGAATCCACCGGTACGGACCGGTCGTCACGAGATCCGGGTCGACCTTGCGCGTCATCGGCGATCCCCAGTTCCGGCCGAGGTGCACCCTCGCCCACACGGCGACACCGAGGCCCGACGCGAAGATCGCGAGACCGATGCCCTCCATCCATGGATCGCTCGTGATCGTCCGTCCCGAGAACGCTCCGATTCGGACAAAGAGCACGGCCATGAGCACGAGCACGACGCGAATCCCTGCGAAGTGGCTCCACCGGATCCGCCCTTTCTTGACGCCCACGGACGCGACGAACCAGTAGATCCAAAAGGCGACCCAGGCCACCAGGATGACCACGTCTACGTCGCGCATGGCCCCAGCTTTCGCATCCGGCGCCCCTCGGTGAGTCCCATGCCCATGATCGTTGCCGTTTGGCGCGTGACCGACAAGCACCCACCGGCTGTTCGCGCCTTCCCCGACGTGGCCCGGGTCGACGGCGCTCCCAGCCCCGCGCTGGCTAGCGATATTCGCGGGTAACGCACGCGGCATCGTGTCTCGCAGCCCGGCACGCCGCGCACAACCGATCCGGCACCCGGTGGGGTGCCGGGGACGGTCCGCCAACCGTCGGCGCCGGGTCGTGTGTCGGCGCGGACGGACGGCGGTACCTGAGCGCGTTTGTGGTTGCCCGGCGATCGACGGATGATGGCGTTGTGGACTCCGCCGAGAAGCAGTCGTCGCCCTCGCCGGGCCAAGCTGACGGTCACCCCGGCCGGCCAGTCAGCGCGGGTCACCCGTCGAGCTCGGCGGCGTCGAGCGGGCGGAGCGACCTCGTTCTGCGCCTGATCGCGATCGAACGGCTCGCCCGCGGAGTGCTGCTACTGGTTGTGGGTGCCGTGCTTGCCGCCCATACGCATACAAACTGGTCGGCCCGGCTGCGCGACTGGGCAAACGATCTCGGCCTCGACCCGTCACACCACGTGGTCGTCTCACGACTCATCAACCGCGCCGCGGCGCTCACGCCGCACCAACTGCTCGCCATCGGACTTGCTGGTGCGGGCTACGGGGGTCTTGAGCTCATCGAGGGCGTTGGGCTCTGGCGTCGGCGCCGCTGGGCCGAATACCTCACGGTAATCGCGACGGCGGCGTTCGTCCCGCTCGACGTGTGGGAACTGGTCCACCGGCCGAGCCTGCTCAAAGCCGGCGGGCTGGTTGTGAACCTGCTCGTCGTGGCGTATCTGATCGTGATGATCCGGCGCAGAGCACGGGGCGACGGCACTGACCGTGTCTCGTCGCCAGTCGGGCCGGGCCTTGCGTCGGGATCACCGGAGTCGTCCGGCGTCGATTGACGTGTCACCAGCCGTGAACGGGGCAGTACCTCCGCCGCTTCGATCCCGAGCGTCTCCAGGAGGTCCTGGAGACCGGAAACGCACAACGACGCTCAGAAGATGCAACGTGGCGGCGTGGTGCCTGCTCGGCGCGCCGCGCTCGCGGACGCGGATCGTCCCACTGGGCCAGTCGCCGGTGCGTGGTCGCCGGGAGTTCCGGGCGACGCCGAGCCGGCAGCAGCGATCTTTGTCGACGCCGGTGGACCGCACATGCCTCGCCTCGCGAGCAAATGGCAGTACAGTCGGAGTGCAAGAGCTTCCAACAGATCGGCTCTCACGTGGTTGCGCTGATCGTCATCATTGTCCTCGCCGTGCTCCTCGCCGTCGCCTTCTGGGCGGCGTTCAACGGTTTGGTGAAGAAGCGCAACCGGACCCAGGAGGCGTGGTCCCAGATCGACGTTGAGCTCAAGCGCCGACACGACCTCATCCCCAACCTGGTGTCGACCGTCAAGGGCTACGCCGAGCACGAGCAGTCAACCTTTGAGTCGGTCACCCAGGCGCGGGCCAATGCGGTCGCTGCGGGCGCGACGGGCGACCCGGCCCACATCGCTCCCGCCGAGAACGCGCTGTCCGGGGCGCTGCGCTCGCTGTTTGCGGTCGCCGAGAATTACCCTCAGCTTCGGGCAGTCGAGAGCTTCCTCCAGCTGCAAGAGACCCTGACGGCCACGGAGGACAAGATCGAGTACGCCCGCCGCTACTACAACACCAGCGCCCGGGACTACAACACGGCGTTACAGACGTTTCCGCGCAACCTGATCGCGAGACCACTCGGCTTCTCCGCGGTGGCGTTCTTCGCGGCCGACGAGGACGACCGCGGCGTGCCACAGGTTGATTTCTCGGGTTCGGGCCCCGGCGGGCCTGGACCGGCTGCCTCGGGTCCTCCCCCGGCCTGAGACCGACCGGAGGGTGGTCGGTTCAGACGGACTCACCCGAGAGCATCTTCTCCAGCGCGGCAATCCGCTCCTCGATGGGAGGGTGGGTGTCGTAGAGGCGGTGGTACCACGTCTCGTGATGCTGGAGCGGGTCGTCGATACACATCGCCGCGGTGGCATGGTTCATGGTCTTGAACGGCGTGTCGTTCTGCTGCAGTTTCTTCAGGGCGCTCAACAGGCCTGCCGGGTTTCGGGTGAGCTCGACACCGCTCACGTCGGCCAACGACTCCCTCCGGCGCGACAGTGCAAGTCGAATGAGTGGGCCGACGATGAAGCCGACGATGGCCAGCAGCGCGCCTGCAGCGAAGATCACGAGTACGAGTTGGCCGCCATTACCACGCCCGCCGCTTCGCCCCATGCTCGTGAAGAATGCGCTCCGCCAGAGGATGCTGGCAAGCAGCGCGGCCATGCCGATCATGGTGCCGACCACCAGCAGGAGGCGGATGTCGTGGTTCTTGATGTGGCTCATCTCATGGCCGACGACGCCCTCGAGCTCCTCGCGGTTCATGGTGGCCAGCAGCCCCGTGGTGAAGGTGAGGGCGGCCTTGTCCGGGCTGACCCCGGTGGCAAAAGCGTTGGGTGAGGGGTCGTCGATCACGTAGACGGCAGGTGTAGGGATGCCTTCTCCGATCGCCAGCGCCTCCACGAGGTTGTGCAGCTGCGCGTAGGCGACGGGGTCGGCCGGAACAGCCCCCGACACCCGAAGCACGAGACCGGGTCCGGCGCTCAGCGAGTAGAGAATCCCCCCAATGGCCAGGATGCCGCCGATCACCAATCCGGTGACCACCGGGGTCCAGGACAGGCTGCCCGCATGGCGGGAGATGGACGCGAATATCAGGCCGATGACGGCTCCGACCGCCAGCCAGATCACAAAGAACACCGCGATAAAGGCGATGCTGCGCCGCTTGTTGCTCGCAATCTCGCTGTACACGTCACCGACAGTACTCTCGTGGGCGGGCGGGCTTACGCGGTGCGTCACCGCGCGCCACGGACCAGAACCGCAATAACGCCTGCCGGGCGCCCGCACGTGGCCCTCGACCCTTAGCGCAGCGGCACGGCGGGAGCCCAGCCTGTTGGCTGGTGCCGATGCGACCCGAGAGGCAGACTCGGCCCGCCGATTCTCGTCGCGCCGGTGTACGTCGCTGCCGGGTCGTCCGGCGGCTGAGACGCCCGTACCGGCCGCCCCTGGAACGGATTCCGACCGTGAGACCGTCCGGTGCGGCCCGGTCAGCCGACGGGGGTCACCCGTGCTCGCGCATCGCGCGCAGGCCCTCCTTGAGCGAACCCATCGTCGCCAGCACGGCAGTGGGTTCGTAGCCGCAGTGGGCCATGCAGTTGTTGCAGCGCTCGTCCTTGCCCCGCCCGTAGGCGTCCCAGTCGGTCGTCTCGATCAGTTCCTTGTAGGTCTCGGTGTAGCCGTCCGCCATGAGGTAGCAGGGGCGCTGCCAGCCGTGCAGCGAGTACGACGGGATACCCCATGCCGTGCAGCCGAAGTCCCTCTTTCCCTCGAGGAAGTCGAGAAACAGCGGTGAGTGGTTGAGCCGCCAGCGCTTGCGATTGCCGTCGGCGAACACGTGCGAGAACAGCTCGCGCGTTTCCTGGACTCCGAGAAAGTGCTCCTGATCGGGAGCCTTCTCATACGCGTATGCCGGCGAGATCATCATCTGATCGACGCCGAGGTCGTCGTTCAGAAAGTTCAGCACGTCGATAATTGTCTGCGGGGTGTCGGTGTTGAAGAACGTGGAGTTCGTGGTGACGCGGAAACCCTTGCCCTGCAGGAACTTGATGGCCTCGACGGCCTCGTCGAACACGCCGTCTTGCGCAACTGACGCGTCGTGTCGCTCCTGCAGGCCGTCAATGTGGATCGCGAACGAAAAGTACGTCGACGGGCGGAACTCGTATTTGTCCCACCACTTGCGCACCAGCATGGCGTTCGTGCACAGGTAGACGTACTTCTTCCGCGCGATCAACTCCCGGACGATAACGTCGATCTGCGGGTGCAACAGCGGCTCGCCACCGGCGATGGACACCATCGGGGCACCGCACTCTTCGACCGCGGCGATCGCCTGCGCCACCGGCATGCGCTGCTGGAGCACGCTGATCGGCTGCTGGATCTTGCCGCATCCATTGCATTTCAGATTGCACGCGAACAGAGGCTCGAGCTCCACGATCAACGGGAAGTGCTTGCGCCGACGGACCTTCTGCGTGAGCAGGTACGTGCCGATGCGGGTGCTCTGGCGCAGGGGAATAGCCATCAGCCTGAGATCTCCTTGGGGAGTGCGAACGACACGTTCTCGTTGGTCACCGCGCGCTCGACTATTTCCACCGATCCGAGCGCGCGCAGCATGCCGATCACTTGGTCGACAAGCCCGGGCGGCGCGGACGCGCCGGCGGTGATGCCGATCGTCGTCGTGCCGTGCAGCCACTCGGCGCGGATCTCCGCGGCGTCGTCGACGAGGTACGCCGGCGTGCCGCAGCGTTCGGCGACCTCGACCAGACGCTGCGAGTTCGACGAGTTGCTGGAGCCCAACACGATGACGACGTCGGCTTCGCCGGCGATCGCTCGGACCGCCTGCTGGCGGTTGGTGGTCGCGTAGCAGATGTCATCGGTGCTGGAGGACGCGATCGCGGGAAACCGGCGGCGCAGCACGCCGGCGGTGGCCGCCGCATCATCGATTGCCAGGGTGGTCTGCATGACGAACGCCACACGCTCCGGATCTGCCACGACGACCCGCTCGGCTTCGGCGGGGTCCTGCACCAGCACGATCTGACCGGGGGCCTCGCCGAGCGTGCCTTCGGTTTCGTCGTGCCCGTCCTGTCCGATCAACAACACCGTAGCGCCGCGGCCGACAAAGCGCCGGGCCGCGTTGTGCACTTTCCCGACCAGGGGGCAGGTGGCGTCGATCACCCTCAGGTCCCGTCGCGCCGCGGCCTCCCGCACGCCCGGGGCGACGCCGTGTGCGGAGAAGATCACCGTCGCCCCGTCGGGCACCTCGTCGAGCTCGTCGACGAACACGGTCCCGCGACGCTGAAGATCGGCCACCACATGTGCGTTGTGGACGATCTGACGGCGCACATAGATCGGGTGCGGATAGCGCTCGAGTGCCAACTCGACGATGTCGATCGCCCGTTCGACACCGGCGCAGAACGAGCGCGGCGCCGCCAGCACGACGCGTCGCGGGCCGGCCAGGTCGGCCCAGCGGGGAAACACCGGACCGAGCTGCCGGAGTATCCGCAGCGCCTGTACGCCGCCGGACAGCGTCGACGCTCCGGCGAGCGGCCGCTCCGCGGTGTCGACGACGACGCGCACGACCGCCACGGGGACCTCGCCGAAGTTCTCGGCAAGGCCGCGGACGATCGTGGCGGACTCCATGTCGATCGCCAGCGCACCGGTCGCCGCGAGTCGTTCGCGTTCGGCGGTGCTGTCGACGATGTGGTCCGAGCTGACGATCGGGCCGCTGCGGGCGCGCAGGCCCATGCTGCGCAACTCCGCCGTGAGCGGCGCACCGGCCGGCGTGAGGACACTGCCCAGGCCGTCGCGGACTTCGCTGGCGACGATCACGTCGCCCGGCGCCAATGATGGATCGAGCCCGCCCGCGACCCCGGCGATGATCACCGCCTGTGGGAGCAAGCCGTACAGGTGGGGCAACCAGTCCCGTGCGCGCTCCGGCCCCATTCCGCACTGCTCGACCCGTGCGCCGTTGATGCGGCCCCGGAGGGCGGCGCGTTCGCTGCGCAGCGCGGTCACAACCAGGAGGTTCGTCATACCGTCACACTCCGCGTCGACATGAAGCGACCCAGCGCACTGAGTGGAAACACCAAACGGTACATTTCGTAATTAATATAGAAGTCTCCGGGGAATCCGGTACCGGTATAGACGTCCTCGTCCCAGCCGCCGTCCGGCTGCTGCGCGTCGATGAGCCAGGCGACTCCCCGGGCGACGGCGTCGGTCTCCGGATCGACGGCGATCAAGGCCAGAAGCGCCCACGCGGTCTGTGAGGGTGTGGGCGTGCCGCGTCCCCGCCAGGCGTCGTCGGTGTACGAGCGCAGGTCCTCTCCCCAGCCACCGTCGGCGGCCTGGTGCTCTTCCAGCCACCGCACCGCGCGCCGGACCGGCGGGGCGGTACGCGGAACACCCACGGCGACGAGCGCCGGGACCGCGGCCCCGGTGCCGTAGACGTAGTTGGCGCCCCAGCGCCCGAACCACGAGCCGTCGGGCTCCTGGGCGCGTAGGAGCCATGCGACCCCGCGGCGGGCGGCCTGGCTCTCGGCGAGCCCGCGATGGCCGAGCAACTCGATGACGTGCGCGGTGACATCGGCGGACGGCGGGTCGATGACGGCGCCGAAATCGCAGAACGGGAGCTGTTCGATCAGCCGGCGGGTGTTGTCGGCATCGAACGCCGCCCAGCCGCCATCGCGTGACTGCATGCCGAGCGTCCACCGGGTGCCCCGCGCGATGGCCGCGTCCGCGCCGGGGATCACCGCGGCGAGCCGCTCGAGGGAGAGGATGACCTCGGCGGCGTCGTCGATGTCCGGATAGATGTCGTTGGCGAACTCAAATGCCCAGCCCGAGGGCGGCAGGTCAGGGCGGCGCACGGCCCAGTCGCCGGTGGTGCGGATCTCCTCGGCAACCAGCCACCGCCCGGCGTCACGGAGCGGTGGGTCGTCGGGGGCCGCCCCGGCGTCAAGCAGCGCGGTGACGGCCAGGCACGTGTCCCAGACCGGCGATTGGCAGGCCTCGAGGCGTCGCACCGGTCCCTGGTCGGTCGGCTCGCGGACGAGGAACCCCTCGAGCCCGTTGATCGCGGCCGTGACGACCGGATGCTCGAGCGGATAGCCCAGCAGGTGCAGGGCGAGGATCGAGTAGACCCACGGCGGCTGTATGCCGCCCCAGCCCCCGTCGGCTTCCTGGCGCGCCACGATCCACTCGGCCGCGCGGCGAAACGCCAGCCCCCGCAACGGGTGGACGGGGAGGCGGTCGTACGCCTTGAGCACCCGGTCAAGGACGCCGAATGCCTTAGCGATCAGGCCCGACGCGGACGACGCCGGACCGCCGCCGGTGCGCAGCTCGGCGAGCGTAAATGGCAGCGGGCGCCGTGGCCGGAGGGTCGCGACGATCGTGATCGGCACGACCGTCTGGCGGGCCCAGCAGGCCCAGTCGTAGACGTTGAGCGGCACCCATGGCGGCAGGAACACGAGCTCGGGCGGCATGGCAGGGAGATCGTCCCAGGCCCATTCGCCAAAGAGTGCCAGCCAGATGCGCGTGAACACGCGGCTCGCCTCGATGCCGCCGTGTGCGAGCACGAACCCGCGCGCCCGCGTCATGTGCGGGGCGTCGGCGTCGTCCCCGGCAAGGCGCAGCGCCGCATAGGCCTCGATCGTTGTCGACAGGTCGCCGGGACCCTCAAAGAAGGTGGCCCAGGTGCCGTCGTCGCGCTGCTGGGATCGGATCCAGCGCGCCGCCTGCTCCAGCTCGTCGGTCTGGAGGATGCCGAGGAACTGGCGCAGCAGCAGATCCTCGGCATCCATCGTCACGTTGGTGCGCAGCTCGCCCTTCCACCAGCCCTCGGGTGCCTGCCGGCTCACAAGATGCTCCCGCGCGCGCACCACCGCGAGGGCGACCGCGTCGGCGAGCTCGACGCGCGGCGGCGTGCTCATCTGGTGCTCGGGTTCAGTACCCGTCCGCGGGTGACGATGTAGTCCGCGACCGTTGCAAGGTCGGCCGCCGCATCGCGATGCGGCAATGCGAGGCCATCGAGATGTTCGCGCGCCTGCGCGAGCCGCGCATCGGCCTCCTGGGCGGTCCAGTCCACGCCGCCCGCCTCGACGATCAGGCGCGTCGCGAGCGCGACATCGTCGTCGTTCTCGGGCGGCCCGCCGGCCAAGAGATCTGCAAGGCGCTGTGACGCATCCGACTCCCCGCCCAATGCCGCGACGATCGGGGCGCTGCGTTTGCCGGCCCGGACATCCGACGAGGAGGACTTGCCGGTCTCGGCGGGGTCGCCGACGACGCCCAGGATGTCGTCGACTAGCTGGAACGCGATGCCAATCTGGTAACCGTATGCCGCGAGCCCGTCGACGATCTCATCCGGGGCACCGATCGCCAGCGCGCCGATCGATGCCGCGCATGACAACAGCGCGGCGGTCTTGCCGGCTTCCATGCGCAGGACATCGTCGACGTCGACGTCTGCCCGACCCTCCATCTCGAGGTCCTCCGACTGCCCGGCGATGAGCCGCTGGATGGCGTCGAGCAGGCACGCCAGGCACCGCTCGCCGGTGGGGCCGGCGGCGACGAGCACCTCGATCGCCGCGGTCAGCATCGCCGTACCGGCGAGGATGGCCTGGGCCTCGCCGAAGGCCACCCAACCAGTCGGGCGATGTCGCCGCTCGACGTCGCGGTCCATCACGTCGTCGTGCAGGAGCGAGAAGTTGTGCACCAGCTCGACCGCGACCGCGGCCGGAATGCCGTCGTCGAGCCGCCCGCCCGCCGCCGCCGCCGACAGCACGGCGAGTGCGGGCCGGATGGCCTTCCCCCCGCCACGGGTGGGGTTGCCGTCGGCGTCGCACCAGCCCATTTGATACCGGGCGATCAGCCGCATGCGGGGGTCATCGAGCCTGTCGACGGCGGCGCGCAGCGCCGGGTCCACGACGTGCTTGAGCGCGTCGAGAATCTCCGGCGCGGCGCGGCCCGCCGCTGCCGAGTGCGCGCTCATGCGGCGATCTCCACACCCTCGAACACGGGTCGACAAAGCGCGGCGTTGGCGGCGGCGATGCCGCTGCGGACCGCACCCTCCATGGTGTCGGGCCAGCCCGTGTCGGTCCAGGCGCCGGCGAGCCAGAGGCCGTCGACCCCGCTGCGCGCCCCGGGCCGCAGGGCGACACACCCTGCCGCCTGCCGGAAGGTCGCGCGGTGCTCACGCGTGACGAAGGCGTCACGCACCTCGGCCCGGCGCGCCCCCGGGAGCAACCGCGCCAGTTCCGCGACAAACGTCGTGATGAGCGTCTGGCTCGGGGTGCCGGCGATCGCGTCGGCGGCCGACACGGTGATGGCCAGGTACTGCCCGGTCGGGTGCACCGCGCGCAGGCCCGAGGCCTCCGTGCGGTCGAAGAACCACTGCACCGGCGAACCGATCGCCGCCGCGAACGGGAGATCGGTCACCGGACGGTCGTAGATGACGTGGACGTTGACGATCGGTGTCACGCCGAGATCTGCGGCGGGGGCCGCCGGTGACCGCAACAGTGCCGGGGCGGCGGCGAACGCCTCCCGGTGCGCCGTTGCCAGGATGACGGTGTCGGTGTGCCACTCGCGTTCGCCGCCGCCGCCGGTCGCCCGCACCATGCCGGGTGCGATCGCGGTAACGCGATGTCCGAGCAGCACCTCGACGCCCGCGGCGGTGAGGGCGCGCCGGGAGGCGATCGCGTGCAGATCGCCCAGCGGGACGATCGCGTATCCAACATCGGAGGCATTGGCATGGTCGAGCAGGCCGGTCCGGAAGACCTTGGCCGCCAGCGCGAGCGATGCGTCGTCGGGGGCGAGATTGAGCGTCGCCGTGGCGACCACGCCCCAGAGGGCGGAGATCGTCGCGTCGTTCTGGCCGTGTGCGCGCAGGAATTCGCCGAGCGTGCGCGCGTCGAGTGCGGGGTCCGCCGGATTGAGCAGGCGCAGCGCCAGCGCTCCGCGGACGGCCCGCGCCCGGTCCGGAGCGCTCAGCAGTCCGTAGCGCGCGAGTGCGGCCCCAAGGTGCGCCGGCGCGGGAACGCCGGGAACGCGGCTGAGGCGCGCCCTGCGTCCGTCGCTGCGCAGCACCGGGATGTCCAGATGCCGTTGCAGCATGACCTCGTCGCCGGCGCCGAGTCGCCCGACGAGCCACTGGTAGGCCGTGCAGCAGCGCAGGAACACGTGCTGCCCGTTGTCGATCGACAACGGGCCGCGCTGAAACGAAAAGGCCCGCCCGCCGAGGCGTGGTCGGCGCTCGAGGAGCACGACGGCCCGCCCGCTGTCGGCCAGCCGCAGGGCGGCCGCAATTCCCGCCAGTCCGCCGCCCACGACGACTGCGGCTGAGTCAGCCACGGTGCCTGCCAGGACGCGCGATCGCCCGTGTCGCGATGTGCACCTTTCGGCGCGTGGGCAGCGAGAGCCGCCCGCCCATCACGAGCGTCGGGTCCGCGGCGATGCGGGCGAGCAGCTCGTGGTAGATGCCGGCCATCGCCGCGCAGCAGGCGGCGCTGCGCCGGTCGAGCAGCGGGATAAGCCCCAGGCCGCGGTCGTACCAGCCCCAGGCCCGGGCGGCTTCGAAGCGGATGACTTCGGCGAGCGCACCGTCGCAGGGATCCAGCGTCCCGTCGGGCAGGAGTGTCAACTCGCACCCGAACAGATCGAGGTCGCGCTCCGGCAGGTAAATCCGCCCGTTCTGGAGGTCCTCCCGAATGTCGCGCAGGATGTTCGTGAGCTGCAGCGCGATGCCGAGGGCGTCGGCGAGTCCGGCGGCGCGGTCGAGCGGGTCGGGCGCCAGCGCCGGATTGAACACGCCGAGCGAGAGCCGGCCGATTGATCCCGCCACGCAGCGGCAGTAGTCGACGAGGTCGTCGAACGATTCGTAGTGCCGGCCGCTGACGTCCATCTCGCAGCCGTCGATCAGTTCCCCGAACGCCGCCAGAGGAATCGGAAGTCGCCGTGCCGCGTCATCGAGTCCCAGCAGCACGGGATCGTCGCGGTGGGCCGCGGGGTCGATGGCGCCCGCCCGTGCCTCGGCGAGCAAGCGGAGCTTGTCGGCGGCCGGGAGCGGACCGTCTCCGATGTCGTCGATACGCCGCGCCATCGCGTACACCGCCGACAGGGCCTGGCGTTTCGGTTCCGGAAGCAGCCGGATGCCCCATGAGAAGTTGCGGGCCTGCTCGCGGGTGATGCGTTCGCATTCGCGGTACGCCTCAGGGACTGTCACGGCTCCGGCCACGGGTCACCCACCGACGGCCAGCCGGACGGCGTGCATCGCGGTCCGGCGCTGTCCGGGAACGACACTGCGCGCAAGCACGTCGTAATCCGCGGCCCGCAGCGCCGACACCGTCGCCAGGCCCCCGGCCATGTAGCCCGCGACCGCCATGCGTGCCCATCCCGACAGCCGTCGGGCGAGCGCGCAGCCCCGGTCAAGGAGGTCCCGGGACCGGCGGACCTGCGCCGCGATGACGCCGCGCAGGGCGGGCGACGTGGTCAGCGCGAGCAGGTCGTCATCGGCGACGCCGGCGGCGCGGAGCTCGGTGTGCGGAAGGTAGATGCGCCCCGCACGGGCATCCTCACCGACGTCTTGGCAGTGCTCGAGGACCTGGAGCGCGGCGCATGCCGCGTCCGAGTCGGCGATGTTATCCGGATGGGCTGCGCCGGCGATATGCAAGACGATCTGCCCGATCGGTGCCGCGGACAGCTCGCAATAGCCGAGCAGGTCGTCGAACGTCTCATAGCGGGTGACCGATTGATCGGCGCGGTTCGCCTCGATCAACGCCAGAAACGGGCCCACCGGCACCCCGCAGTCGTCCAGGACGGGCCGCAGTCCGGCCACCGGCGCCAGCGCCGGCCGACCCACGCCCAGCCCGCGCACCTGGGCCTCGATTGTGTCGAGCAGCGCCAGGCGATCGCCCGGCGCGGTGTCGCCAACATCGTCGACGAAACGCGCGAACGCGTAGACCCGGCTCAGGTAGTTGCGCGGCCGGCGGGGCAGCAGCCGGAGGGCCACGGGGAAATTCTCGGACCGCATCTGCCCGGCGGACCGAGATGCGATCTCGCCGAGGATGTGCGCAGCCTCTGTCGAGTGGGGTGTGGCGCTCATAGGGTCATCCGTGAGGGGGCATCGGCATTACCTTGAGACGAGAGATACGTTACTTCACCCGATCGCTGTTGGACGCGCGATAGCATGCGAATGATTTTTGGGACGAGACAGTACCGGATTCCTCTAGAGTGCCGCCCCAGCGAGATCACGTCGTCTGCGACACCGGCACTGCATGCTCGGCTGCGCCGAGCGCCGGCGGGGACAGATCTCTGCACTCCACTTCGGATACGGAGGTGCGAGCGGCGATGAGCAGCACAGAGCGCTTCGACATTGCCAATCTGCTCGCGCAACGGGGCGACGAGCGCTACGAACTGGCCCGCCGGTACCTCAACCCCCAGCTCTCGCGCATGCTGCACGCGATCGGCTTCGACCGCATCTACGCACGCGGGGAAGGGGCCTATCTCTACGACGAAGACGGTGCGGCCTACCTGGACATGCTGGCGGGCTTCGGCGTGTTCGCGCTCGGGCGACACCACCCGGTGGCGCGCCAGGCGATCCACGATGTCATTGACGCCGGCCTGGCCGACCTCACCCAGTTCGATGCCCCGCCGCTCGCCGGGCTGCTGGGCGAGGCCCTGATCCGTCGCGTCCCGCACCTGGATCGGGTCTATTTCAGCAACAGCGGAACGGAGTCGGTTGAAGCGGCGCTCAAGTTTGCGCGGTATGCCACCGGCCGCCGGCGCATCATCTACTGCGAGCACGCCTTTCACGGCATGACCGTCGGATCGCTGTCGGTCACGGCCGGCGCGGAGTTCCGCTCAGGGTTCGACCCGCTGCTTGCCGACGTGCGGATCCCGTTCGGGGACCTGGACGCGCTTGAGCGGGAACTGCGACGCGGCGACGTCGCCGGGTTCGTCATCGAGCCGATCCAAGGAAAGCGGGTTGCCGTGTCGCCCCCGGGCTTTCTCATGGAGGCCCAGACGCTCCTTCGAAAGCACAAGGCGCTGTTGATCGCCGACGAGGTCCAGACGGGGATCGGACGCACCGGCGACTTCTTCGCCTTCCAGCACGACGGTGTCGAACCGGACATCGTCAGCACCGCCAAGGGGCTCTCGGGCGGCTACATCCCGATCGGGGCAACCCTCGCCCGCGACTGGATCTTCAAGAAGGTCTACTCGTCGATGGATCGCGTCCTCGCCCACGACTCGACGTTCGGGTCCAACGCGCAGGCGATGGCGGCCGGGCTCGCCACGCTCCATGTGATCGACCAGGAGCATCTCGTCGAGAACGCGCGACGGACCGGTGATCTGTTGCGGACCCGACTGGCAGACCTGGTCGACCGGTACGAGTTCCTCGACGACGTGCGCGGTCGTGGGTTGATGGTGGGCATCGAATTCGGCCGCCCGTCGTCCTGGAAGCTGCGCGGGGCGTGGACGTCGTTGCAGGCCGCCCGCAAGGGGCTGTTCGCGCAGACGGTCGTGCACGCCCTGTTCCACCGCCATCGGATCCTCACCCAGGTCTCGGCGGACCACCTGGAGGTCATCAAGCTGATCCCGCCGCTGATCATCGGTGAGGCCGAGGTGGACTACTTCGTCAACGCCTTCGTGGACGTGATGGATGACGCCCACAACGGATCCGGGCTCGTGCTGGATTTCGGGAAGACCCTCATCAAGCAGGCGCGCGGGTAGCCGTTCCAAACCGCTGAATGCGTGATCATCCGGGAGCCGGCGGTCCCGTCGGTCGACGGCGGAAGTCGGTCGCTCTCGAGAGGGCCGGACGCGCGGCAGGTCGTTGGGCGCCTGCGATCGGCGCCGGCCGGGTCCGTCCAACCGGATCCGGACCCGTGCTGCCGGGTGGCGATGCTGCGTCAGCGCACATGAGAACATTTCCCGACCCGTACGTGGCGGCTGCCGGTGAGATGTCGGCTCACATGCGAACGAACGGCACGGCGACGGTGCGTTTCCGCCACGAGTCCCGCAAAAGACTTGTCACCCTCGCCGCGACGGACTATTGCTAGCGTGAGAGGGCCCGAGGTCGCGATCGGGCCGCCCTAAACGGGAAGGCCGGTGGCCGACAATGGACGTGCGTGAACTGACGAGCAGGATCGGCGAGAACCTGTCGGTCCGGCGCGCCTTTGGCGCTGCCTACGAGCGAGACGGACTGCTCGTGATCCCGGTGGCGCTGGTTGCCGGAGGCGGTGGGGGCGGCCAAGGGCCGATGCAGATCACCGGAGATGGCGCACCGGTGTCGCCGATTGGGGCGGATGGTCCCTCGCCAGCCGGGGACCAGACCGGCGCCGGCGGCGGCTTTGGCGGCCTGATCATGCCGATCGGCGCCTATGTCGTAAAGGGCGATCAGGTCCGGTGGGTGCCGGCGGTGAATACCACCATCATCGCCCTCGCCAGCCTGGCCACCATTCGCGTGGTGGCGCGCCTGTGGTTGCGCAGACGACGCGCCTGATTGGTGCCGTCACGGGCGGCGGGCATCGTCTCTCACGAGACCCGCCGCCGTCCGACGCACACCGGTCGAGGTCGTGGCGAGTCGTCGGATCCGCAGGTAGTGAGTGACTCGCGGCGCGGACGTCGTCGATGCCGTCGCGGGGCCACCCCGGGTCGTGCCGGCATACGACGTCGCGGGATGGCTCAACCAGACCCCGTGACGGAGGACGAGCCGCCGAGCGGATACGAACCGCGCACCGGCCACGTCCAGATCATCATGGACCTTGGGGTTGTCAATCCTCCGGGACCATGCCGTTGACGACCTGCCGGCACACCCGGCGGCGCGAGCGGCCGCGGAGATCGTGCCGGCGCCGCGGTCCGCGCCGCGATCCCTGCGTGGTTCGCCGGAGGAAGGGCCAGCCCGGGATCCACCGAATCGCGTGGCGGCGGTCGGCGCGGTCTGATCGTGTGATCAGGCGGTCACCGGTTCGAGTCCGCTCGTCGGCGACTCCGTGACCACCGGCGGACCGGTCATCGGCGTCGCTCGACAACCCGGTTCACCCCGTCGGGCCGCGTCCGGTGGGGTTCGGTGTCCACGGCCGGCCAGGCTTCGGATCTTTGCTCCCAACGCCCGCGGCATCTGCGTCGCGCGACCCTACGCTGAGTACTAGGCACCAAGAAGATCCCCGCACGGTGGTGTGGGGCCCAATGCAGCCCGTTCCCGCCTCCGAATGGGCGTCGCGCATTCACCGGAGAAGCCACTCGAAGGGGGATTCGATGTCCAAGTTTGTTCTCGCCTTGGTCGTAGGGTCGGTCGTGCTCGTCGCTGGCTGCGGCGGGTCGGGCGGGTCGTCCACGACCGCCGCAACCGCGAGGAGTGCCAAGGCGCTCTCGGCGCCGTTTACGTTCACCGTTCAAGGGAAGAACGTCACGGTCGCAATCGATTCCGCGCAAGGGTCACCCAGCACCACCGACGAGCCGGTGAGCGTGGTCTGCGCGAACCTTGGCAGCAGCGGGTTCGTCGCCCGCGACCAGGCAACCGCCACCTGGCCGAAGGGTGCGACATCGCTGAGCGTCACACTCCCGACATCGGCCGACGGACTCGACCTCTGCGCGCTCAGCTTCACCGCCCACACGGGCAAGCAGGCAGCGGCATTCTTCAACAAGCAGGCCCAGGCCAAGTATCTCGCCGACCAGAAGTCCGGCAACTGAACGCCACGTCTCCGCGGTACGCACGCAGCCGCAACTCGGCCATCTCGATGGTGATCGACGAGCGGGTCTCCCCGGCGCGCGCGGCGGACCCCCGCGAGCCGTGAACGGCGCGCGGTCAGGCCTCGACGCGTTCGCCCGGGGACGTCTCCGGGCGTGATTCGGATCGCGCCGTCGCGGCCGGCCCGCTGCGACGACCGGAAGCCGCCGTCATGTCACCGAGTTCGGCCAGACCCCGGCAGGCGGAAGCCGTGGCCCGTGCACACGGAGTCGACTCCGTCCTCGAGCCGATCGCGTGTGTCGATGCTGATCCTCCGATCCAGTGCGCCCTCGCGTTCGACGGATCCGTCCTCGGCAACCTCGCGCGCCTTGAGGTCCGGATCAACGCTCGCGGGCCGGTGACAGATGCCGGTGCGCGCGTCATGGCGGAATGTCTGGCCGACCGCCTGCGGGCACGCTGGTCGAGGACCTGAGAATCCCGGAGAACGGGTCGGCTGATCAGGGCGCCGGCACCGGCCGTCGGCTGTCGACTCGCTCGAGCACCAATCGAATGCCGCGGGTCGCGATCGCCGTCGTGTCCGTGATGCACGGCGCCCGGACAGTCTCGGCTACCCTGCTGGTCATGTCTTCCGACAACCTCGCCCCAGCCGACCGTCTGTCAGTCGAGCGGGATGCGATTGCGGCCCATCGCGCTGCAGAGCACGCGTTCCGGCACCTCACGCGGGCGGAGCACCTGTGGGGGGAGGGGGGACTCGAAAGGGGCCGCTCGCGCCCCTGGGGCGGAAGGGGGCGACATCCTCGCACCCCCGCCGAGCCTCCCGGGACGCCGGTCCCGCGGGCGTGTCGCGTACAACATCCGCGACACGCCCGGTGAGGCCGGCTGACGTGACCGTCGTCGACACGATTGGCGAAATCTCATGACCGGTCGCTTCGACATCATCGTGATCGGATCGGGCTCTGGCGGGCGGGCCGTGGCAGGGCGCCTGGCGGACGCCGGACGCCACGTGGCGATGGTGGAGTCCGGCCTGGTCGGGGGCGAGTGCCCGTACTGGGCGTGCATGCCATCCAAGACGCTGCTCCGGCCGGCCGAGGTGGTCGCCCAGGCCCGCCGTGTTCCCGGCGTCGCGGCGGCGATCCGCGACTGGGACGAGGTGGTCGCCTTTCGCGACGACGTGACCGCGGGCTTCGACGATGCCGTGAAGGTCGCGCGCTACACGGCGCGCGGCGTGACGATCCTCCGCGGGCACGGGCGACTGGACGGGCCGGGCCGGGTGGTCGTGGACGGGACCGTCCACCTCTGCGACGGAGTGGTCATCGCGACCGGATCGACTCCCGTCATGCCGGAGATCGCTGGCCTCGACACGGTCGATCCCTGGACCAACCGCGCGGCGATGGAGATGCGGCGTGTGCCGACGAGCGCCGCCGTGCTCGGCGCAGGCCCCGTCGGCGTCGAGATCGGACAGATGCTGTCGCGCTACGGCTGTCGCGTGACGCTGATCGGGTCGGCAGACCGCCTGCTCGAGCACGAGGAGCCCGCCGTCGGCCACCTGCTCGGTCGCGCCCTCGCCGACGAGGGGATCGAGTTGCTGCTCGGAGCCACGGTGACGGCCGCGCAGCTGGTAGGTACGACGACGCGGGTGACCATCGACGGGGAGGCCCACCGGGAGGTCGAGCGGCTCGTGGTCGCCACTGGGAGGCGCCCCCGGACGGACGACCTCGGCCTCGACAGTGTCGGCATCGCACCGGGCGACTCGGGGATCGCGGTCGACGATCGCTGCCGGGCGGCCGAGGGCGTGTGGGCCGTCGGCGACGTGACCGGCGAGGGGGCCTTCACCCACGTGGCCGCCTAC
>JADGPG010000045.1 GCA_017882545.1 Thermoleophilia bacterium | reverse complement strand
GCTCCGCGAGTATTACCAGAATTCCCACGGTTTAACAGAGTTAAAGCGCCGGGGCCGGCACACCGTCCGAATACCACCCACTCGGCACGAACCGGCGGGACGCCGCGCACCGGCATATGGCCGCCCATGGCAGGCGCTCAGGTGGCCGACGCGTCCCACCCACCCCCCGGTCCGCTTCCGCCGATGGCGGTCCCGTGCCGCCGGGCGACGCCCTCGCAACGGCCCGTCCCGGTGTGGACCGTAACTAACACGATAAACTGTATGGTATTTGCAGTAATAGTCCGCGGTGACCGTTGTGTTGCAGCCGTGACGCACGTAAGGTCATCGCCGTTCCGGTCCGCGGGCCCGGCACGCCACTTCCCCCGACACCAAGGAGCTCGTTCATGGCACAGGCGCCGTTGCGCTCGACCCGCCGCCGCGTGGTCAGCGGCGTTCTCGGCGCACTCGTCGCGGCGGTTGCCGTCGGCGCGACCGCATGCGGAAGCAGCTCGTCGAGTGCCTCATCCACAGGGGCCGGCTCGTCCACGGGCGGCAGCGGCAAACTGACGCTTGTCGCATACTCGACGCCGCAGGCGGCGTACAACGCGATCATCCCACTCTGGCAGAAGACCGCCGCGGGCGCGGGCACGTCATTCGCCGAGTCCTATGGGGCCTCCGGCGACCAGAGTCGTGCCGTCGCCGCCGGGCTGCCGGCCGACGTCGTGAACTTTGCCACCGGGTCCGACATGACCCGGCTGGTCAAGGCCGGCCTCGTCAGCTCAACTTGGAACAGCAACACCTACAAGGGCATCGTGACCGACTCGATCGTGGTGTTCATCGTCCGCAAGGGAAACCCCAAGCACATCCAGACGTGGGCCGACCTGACCAACCCCGGCGTGACCGTGCTCACACCAAACCCGATCACCAGCGGTGGCGCCCGCTGGAACGTCTTGGCGGCCTATGGCGCGCAACTCGAGCAGGGCAAGACCCCGGCCGAGGCACAGGCGTACCTCAAGAATCTCTTTCACCACGTCACCGTCCAGGACAAGAGCGCCCGGCAGGCGCTCACGACCTTCCAGAACGGGCAGGGAGACGTACTGCTCGACTATGAGAGCGAGGCGATCTTCGCCCGCCAGCACGGGGTCCCGATCTCCTACGTCATCCCACCGCAGACGATCCTGATCCAGACGCCCGCCGCCGTGACCACCAACTCGGGCAACCCCACCAAGGCCAAGGACTTCCTGAACTACCTCTGGACGTCTCAGGCACAGGCCGTATTCGCCCTGCACGGTTTTCGGCCGGTCGTCCCGTCGGTGGCGACGGCATTTGCCTCCGGTTTCCCCCAGCCCCAGAAGCTCTTTACCATCACGCTCTTCGGCGGATGGAGCGCGGCGAACACAACGTTCTTCGACCCGACGTCCGGCATCGTCGTCAAAGCCCAGCAGTAGGCGTCTCCGCCGGGGCCTTCGCGACCCCGGCGGTCCCCGGTCGGGCGGACCCGCTCGATAGGTGAGATGGCGCGCTACGAGCGGGCCAAGCGAGTAGAGTTCTCGTGCGCTCGGACTGCCGGCTCCCTGGGCGATGTCGCCCACGCGAGTCGGCGCTTCGCGACGCACCCGCGGCATGCGCGCAAAGGAACGCAGATGGATCTCGCTCGGGTCTTCCTACGACGCCCCCTCCGCCGCACGATTACGCGCCTTGTGGCCGGCGCCGTACTTGGGGTGGCCCTTTTGCCCGCCATCTCGAGCGCCTCGTCCAACGTCCGGGTCATCCGCACGCTGCACGTCGCCCAAGGCCCGCTGGCGGTCACCGCGGATGGACACCACGTCTGGGTCGCAACCATCGGGAGCGGATTCGGTTACGGCGTGACCGAGATTGACGCCAGGTCGGGACGCATCGTTCGCGCGACGTCGGTGGGGCTCGGTCCGCTGGGCATCGACTCCGACGGGCGGTATGCCTGGGTCACGAGCATCGGCGGATACGTCAGCGGCATCGATGTCCACAGCGGCCATATCACGCGGTCGTTCTACACGGGCGTGCCGGCCGTCCAGGTGGCCTCAGACGGAACGCACCTTTGGGTCACCCATGGGGTGCCGGGCTCGGGCCCGCGCGGGATCACTGAGCTCGACATCGCTACCGGGCAGTTCGTGCGCAACGTCCGCACGGGCCCGAGCGCATACGTCATCACCGCAGACAAGCGCCACGTCTGGGTTGCCAACGTCGGAGCCGGCCCGGTCGCTGGCCACTCCGTGACGGAAATCGACGAGCGTACCGGCAAGGTCGTGCGCACCATCGGGGTCGGCCTCTTCCCGATCGCGATCACCTCCGACGGGCGCCGCGTCTACGTTGCGACCGCACAGGGGCTCGTTACCGCAATCAATGCCACCAACGGGCACCGTCTCTACACCACCGAGGTGGCACCGGGCTTGAGCGGGATCGCCTCGGATGGGGCACACGTCTGGGTCACCGACGGCGCGTTCGGTCGCGTCGCCGAACTCAGTGCCGGCAACGGGCGCATCGTCGCCACGGTTGCGGTGGGCGCGGGCCCAACCGGGATCGCTGCCGACGGCGCGCATGTGTGGGTCGCCAACACTGGCGCAACGGGACCGGGCGACACCGTCACCGAGCTCGGCGTCCGGGGTGGCCGGCTGGCCTATCGATATGGGGGAACATGATGCCCGCAACACTGTTGACCGACACCCACCGCGAGGTCCAGGCGCTCGCACACGAGTTTGCTCAGGCGGAGATTGCGCCACACGCCGCCGCGTGGAACGAGGCCCACGCCATCCCGCTCGAGGTCCTGCGCAAGATGGGCGAACTTGGGCTCCTGGCCGTCGTCGTCCCCGAGGATCTCGGCGGTGCCGGACTCGACGCCACGTCACTCTGTCTGGTCGTGGAGGAGATCGCCCGAGCGGATGCCGGTACCTCGACCGCGGTCGCCGTCCAGAACGGGCTGGTGGCGTCGCCGCTGCTGCGTGCCGGCAACCGCGAGCAGCAGGCCGCCTGGCTCCCGCGTCTGGCCACCGGCGAGATCTTCGGGGCGTACGCGCTCACCGAACCGGACGCAGGCTCAGATACCGCCGCGCTGCGCACCAGCGCGACTGAACGCGACGGCGGCTGGTCGATCTCGGGTGCCAAGCAGTGGATCACCAACGGCGGTTTCGCTGAGCTGTACGTCCTGTTCGCCCGGACCGGCGGCCCCGGCGCGAGAGGCGTCAGCGCATTCCTCGCCGAGCGCGGGCCGGGCTTCGAGGTCGGTCCGGAGATCCCAAAGATGGGACTGCACACCTCCTCGACGGTCGGGCTCAGCTTCGACGGGCTCCAGGTGCCCGCAGGCAACATGCTCGGCAATCCCGGCGAAGGGCTGAAGCTGGCGCTTGCCACACTGGACGGCGGACGCATCACGATCGCCGCCCAGGCGTGCGGCATCGCGCAGGCCGCGGTCGACGTCGCGATCGACTACGCGGGGACGCGGGTCGCGTTCGGTGGACCGATCGCGCGCTTTCAAGGCATCCAATTCCCACTTGCCGACGTCGCTGCCAAACTCGACGCCGCCCGCCTGTTGACCCGCCATGCCGCCGCCCTTCGGGATGCCGGCGAACCGCACGGCCTCGCCGGCGCAAAAGCCAAACTGTTCGCGAGCTCCGTGGCCGTGCAGGCGGCCGACATGGCCGTTCAGACCCTCGGCGGGTACGGGTATTCGGCGGAATACCCTGCCGAGCGCTACTACCGCGATGCGAAGATCACCGAAATCTACGAGGGAACGAGCGAGATCCAGCGGCTGGTCATTGCGCGCGGCCTGCTCGGCGACAGCGCTCGCTGAGTCGCCGGCCCGCCAAGACCGGCAATCAGGGAGAACCCCGATGGTCCGCGCGGCTGCCCGGTGCATAGATGGGTGCATCCGTAGTACCAACTTCGGCACACAAAGGACACGCCATGTCTGCCACCACGCGTCAACCGCACCGGCGGCTTCTGGTGATCTCCAACGCGACGCTCACGGGCGCGGAGCTCTTTCGTGAGATCCGTGAACGTGCCG
>JADGPG010000044.1 GCA_017882545.1 Thermoleophilia bacterium | reverse complement strand
TGTGTCGGTAGGGGGGATGGTGAATCATGGTCCGAGCGCAGCGTTCGGCGCGGCCATGATGCTCGGCGATGGTCCGGAGGGCGAGCGGGTCGGAGTGGAAGCGCGAGCACGCCGATGGCTCGGTGCTACGCAGGGTGGCCACCGGGGTCCCGCCAACGCGGGATCCCGGTGGTTTTCTTTTTGCCCCTTCGTCCAGAGAGAATCGCATTGGCAAATGCGGGACATTTGTTTATTGTCATTCACATATGCTCCTCCGAGTCTCGCGCACCTCGCTACTGCTCGGCCTGCTCATCGTGGCCGCGGACTGCGGATCCGAGTCGCCGACGAAGCCGGACTCGTCGCTTGTCGCGCCGTCAGGCATCGCGACGCTCGTCGTCGTCAGCGGCGACCACCAGGTCGGCGTAGTCGGAAACCATCTTGGTCCGATCGAGGTGCGCGCCCTCAGTGCCGCCGGCAAGGGCGTTGCAGAACGGCTCGTCGTATGGAGACGGAACGTCGCCGGCGACTCGACGCTGGTGGACTCGCTCACGACGGATGCATCCGGGCTTGGGATAGTCCACTCCGCGTGGCTCACTAGGAAGCCCGGCGTCCAACAGTTTACCGTTCGCTCATCGTCCGCCGCCGCGGTGGCCGCCGAGTTCGACGCGACCGCCGTTGCCGATGCGCCAAGCCGGATCGAGCCACCCAACACTTCCGGCGACATTGGCTATACGGGCCAGAGCGTGCAGCGACCGTCTTTTCGGGTGGCGGACGTATACGACAATCCTCTGCCGGGCGTCCATGTGTCATTCTCCGTCGACTCGGGCGGCGGAACTCTGACGGGGGTGGACCAGGTAACGGATTCCGCCGGCCGGGCCTCGCCGGCGAGTTGGACTTTGGGGCCGTCCCTGGCCTGCAACAGGATCAGGGCCTCCGTCGGGTCGCTCGCCGGAACGTTCGATGTGTTCGTCCTCAGCGGCCCGCCGGCAGCGTTGACTGTTCTCGCGGGCGACGGCCAACAGGCGGGCGTGGATTCGGTGGTTCCCAACGAGATTAGAGTACTGGTAACCGATGCCTCGAATCGCGAGGTGACCACTGACTCCGTCACCTGGTCGGACGGGCCGAGCGGATCGACGCGGTGCACGAGTCGCACGCTGCCGTTCGGACGAGGCGCGCCGTTGCAGTGCCCATGGCGGCTCGGCCCAGTCCCGGCCACGTACACCTTGACCGTCTCGGCGGGAGCGGCGCGGACCACGGTGTCGGCTCAAGCGCTCGTTCCCCCGGCGACGGTGGATATGCTGGGTGCTCCGCCGGACTCGACGGTTCCCGTGGGCGCAGCGCCTATCGACAGCATTACACTCGTCGCGCGGTTGGCGGGTGGCCAACCCGCGGTCGGATACCGTATCGCGTTCTCGTTCTCGGCGAACTTCCCCTCGGTCAAAGCCATCACCGATACACGCGGCATGGCCCAAGTTCTCTGGCCGTTCTCCGGCTTCGCCGGCCGCGATACGCTCGTCGCCACGTTCGACGGATTCCCGAATCTGAAACGCACGCTCAGCGTGGCCGTGGTCGGGCCCCTCCTCTTTCAGGCCATCGCCGCCGGCGGCTCTCACTCGTGCGGCACGGTATCGAGCCCGACGTTCCGCGTGTACTGCTGGGGGAAGAACGCGAATGGCCAACTCGGCTTCGACGATCCGGCGACGACGCTGGCACCGTCGCGACCGGCTCTGGTGGTGTTCGGGGCTGACTACCTGAATCTGGCATCGGCCGGCGCCGGACACAGTTGCGTGGACGGTATTTTCTATCGGTTCCTCTCGGTATCGGATATCGTTGGGGCGTTCACGTCGTGCTGGGGAGCCAACGACAACGGACAGGCGGGGGCGGCGCCGAGTGCAGTGGCTCCGCCGGGGCGGTTCACCGAGACGGGCGGCGTCTCCGCCGGATCTTCGCACAGTTGCGCGATCGAGCGCGTCGTCGACGCGACCAACTTCTACGCGTCGATCCCGGTTTGTTGGGGCGACAACCGGCGCGGCCAGCTCGGCGACGGATCCCTTGCGAGCAGCGCAACCCGGGTCGCCGTGGACACGAGCCAGATGGGCAGACAGATCGCCGGCATCGCGGCCGGCGACGGCTTCTCCTGCGCGATCACAACAGCGGGCGCCGCGTGGTGTTGGGGCCGGAATGATCGCGGCCAGTTGGGTGACGGCACCACGATCGATCGGAGTCGCCCGGTGAGAGTCGCGGGCGGCGTTGTCTTCGACACCCACCCAACGGCGGGGTCGTTCGGTTCTCCAGCCGTGCCGACGATCGTCGCGGGCACCACGCACGCGTGCGCGCGAGTGAGCGGCAGTTTGTATTGTTGGGGCGGCAATGACGATGGCCAGCTCGGAGACGGCACGACGGTGTCGCGGCCGGCGCCGACCGCGGTCGCCAGCGGAATGTCCTTTGTGTGGTTCTCGGCGGGCGGCGCGCACACGTGTGCACTGACCGCCGGTGGATCGGCCTATTGCTGGGGATCGAACTCGGACGGGCAATTGGGCGCGGGAACCACGTCGGCGCGCAGCTTGTCGCCGGTGGCGGTGAGCGGCGGACTGACATTCGCCACGGTCAGCACCGGCGCGAAACACACGTGCGCTACGCGCGCCGCTCCGGGCGGGTCTCTTCCACTACCGGCGTACTGCTGGGGGCGCAACGCCGACGGTCAACTCGGCGACGGAACCACCATCTCGCGATCGGTGCCGGTGCCGATCGCGCCGCTGCGCGCGCCCTGACCGCCGGCGGCTATTTCCGAAGGACTGCCGCAGCTGCTCGCGCCTCGATCCATGCAACCATGGGCGCGTCGGGGAGCAATGGCGCGCCGGAATAGATCGCCGGCAGTGACGGGTGTTGACGAGTGGGCCAGTGAAACGAAAGACTCTACCCGTGCCTGGGCTTCAAGGCTATTGCCCTTGGTCATGCTGTTTTCGATCGCCGCAGCATCCACCCATACAGCCACATGATTGCACCCACGAAACCGAGCAGTCCGAGCCAAGGGGCCAGGGCAAAGTCTTCCGGGACGAGTCCGATCGGCGCGTCCTTCGAGAAGCCGACGATGAGGCCCGCATTGATCACGCCCCACAAGCTTTCGCCGACAATCAATCCCGAGGCCACGAGCGTCCCCAGTCGCTCGGCACGCTCCGGGTTCGCCGCCGAGCGAGCGCGCCCATTATACCAATGGCTGATCACCGCGCCAACGACCACGGCGA
>JADGPG010000043.1 GCA_017882545.1 Thermoleophilia bacterium | reverse complement strand
GGCGCGGCACCGTCGCGCGCGGCCCAGGTCGCAGAGGCCGGCGGACCCGACCCCGACGCGGAGCCCGTGCGCATCGGTTCGGCCCCGGCCCAGGCGGTCGTCCAGATGGCGGCCACCTCGGCACCGCCGATCGCGCCGCCGGGCAGCCCGCTGCTCGTGCACGATGTCGACCCCGCGACCGGGTTTGCCGCCTGTGGGCTCTGCGGTGTCACGGTGTCCGACGACGACCGCACCCTATGTCTCACCCACCGGGCACGGTTCGGAGGCCGGGTCTATTGCCGGACCCACCAGTCCCTGTTCGGTGGCGCCGAGGACTGACGGCGACGCGCGTCCGTGCGAGGATCCGGACCCTCAGCGGGAGTTGACATGGCACATCTGGAAATCACCGGCGACCGCCTGGCGGTCCGCCTGACCGGGCTCGAGAAGCTCGGCGGGATGCACTCGGACATCGAGGTGCCGCTGCGGCTGGTCCGGGACGTCGCGGTCGTCGCCGACCCGTGGACGGCCCTGCGCGGCATCCGCGCCCCCGGCACTGGCATTCCCGGTGTCATCGCGCTTGGCACGCGGCTCGGGTCCGGCACCACCGACTTCGCCGCCGTCTACCATCACACGCCGGCCGTCGTCGTTCAGACCAGCGGCGGCGCGTTCGACCGTCTGGTGATCTCCTCGGAGCACCCCGAGTCCGACGCGG
This sequence comes from Thermoleophilia bacterium, assembly GCA_017882545.1. Taxonomy (GTDB): domain Bacteria; phylum Actinomycetota; class Thermoleophilia; order Miltoncostaeales; family Miltoncostaeaceae; genus CAITWD01. Next base: position 38,262 of record JADGPG010000043.1, on the reverse strand, counting down.
CGATGATCCGCGATGCGCTCGGGCGGCCTCAGGGCTAGCGCGATCGTGCGGCGACGGGGCCCGGTACCGCGCCGGGTGGACGGCGCGGTACCGGGCCGGCTCAGGCCGCTTTGGAGGCCGTTGCGGTGACCCGTTCTCGGGTGTCGAGCGTGGCGGGCGCAGCCGCCCGCGGTCGCCGCGCCACGAACAGCGCCGCGATCGCGCCGACGCCGGCGATGACGGCCCCGAGGTACACCGCCGGGACCAGCCCGTCGACGTACGACGCCGGCGAGGCGTAGCTGCCGTACTGGGCGAAGATCGTCGCCAGTACCGACACCCCGAGCACCCCGCCGAGCTCGCGGATCGCGTTGTTGGCACCCGAGGCCTGGCCTTCCTCCTGCGGACGCACCGATCCGAGCACGACGTTGGCGACCGGAGCGAAGAACAGCCCCATCCCGATGCCGGCGACGATGAACGGCCCCACCAGATCGGAGTACGGCACCGTCGGCGAAGCGACGGCGGCCAAGAGGGCGAGGGCGATCGCCTGCATTCCGATCCCCGCGGCCATCAGGACGCGGCCGCCGATCCGGTCCGAGAGCGCGCCGGCGATCGGGGCGACCACGAGCGGCATCGCCGTCCACGGCAGCACGCGCAGTCCTGCCGACATCGGCGAGTAGCCCTGGACGGTCTGCAGGAACTGGGTGAGCAGGAAGATGGCCCCGAACATGCCGAAGAACATCAGCATCGAAGCGATATTGGCCGCCGTGAAGGTGCGGTTGGAAAAGAACCGCATCGGCAGCATCGGCGTTGGGGCGCGCAGTTCCCAGGCGACGAACCCGACCATGAGCACGGCGCCAGCCCCGAGAGCGCCGACCACCTCGGGCGTGCTCCAGCCGACCTGGCTGCCACGGATGATTCCGTAGACGATGCCCAGCAGGCCGGTCGAGGCGAGTGCGACACCCGGCAGGTCCAGCGCCGAGTTCGGGCCGTGGCTCTCGTTCAGGCGGCGGGCGGCGAGTGGCGCAAGCACGAGCCCGATGGGCACGTTGAGCCAAAAGATCCACTGCCAGGAGATGCTCTGGACGACCGCCCCGCCGACGACGGGGCCGAGGCCGACGGCGATGCCGCCGACCGCTCCCCAGATCCCGAGTGCGGCACCGCGCCGCTCGGCCGGCACCGAGGCCGACAGGATCGTGAGGGTCAGCGGGGCGATGATCGCGCCGCCGACTCCCTGGAAGGCGCGCGCGGCGATCAGCCAGTCGATCGACGGCGCCAGCGCCGCGCCGACCGAACCCGTCGTGAAGACCAGGATGCCGATGACGAACAGTCGCCGGCGTCCGAAGCGGTCGCCGAGCGCGGCGCCGGTCAGCAGCAGCACCGCGAAGGTGAGCGTGTAGGCGTTGACCGTCCACTCCAGCTGCTGGATGGACGCGTGCAGATCACGCCGGATCGTCGGCAGCGCCGTCGACACGACGAGGTTGTCGAGGGTGACGATGAATAGCGCCGCCGACGTCAGGATGAGCGTCCAGATCGCCGTGTGGCGCCCGCGAACGGGGGTCATGGGTGGCCTTTCCGGAGGTACAGTAGTGAGTACTTACTAGCTTTCATGGCGAAAAAAAGGGGGTCACGGTTTGATGGCGAGGCATCCGTCGACCATGCGTGCCGCCCACTTCTCTCCGGCGCTCTCGAGCTCGAGGGCGGCGATGACGTTCAACAGCATGCCCTGGGCGAAGAACGCGGTGACCTGGTCGGCGGACGCCCCGGAGACGCGCTCGACATAGGTGAACAGCGCGCCGTACCCGTCCCGTGCTGTTTGGCGGATGTCGGGATCGGTGCAGGCCGCCGCATACATCTGCATCTGGGCGTTGAGCATCTCGCGGTCCTCGAGCAGCTGACCGTACCTGGCGCCGATCGCCGCGAGTGCGTCGGGGCCCGTGAGCCCGTCGGCCGCCTCCCGGAATGCCGCGAGCGTCTCGCCCATGCAGCCACGGGCCGTGGCGATGAACAGTTCCTTCTTGGTGCCAAACAGGCGGAACAGGTACGGCTGGGAGATGCCGGCGTCGCGGGCGATCGCGTCGGTCGACGCGCCGTGGTAGCCGTGGTTGGCGAAGTGGGAGCGCGCGGCGGCGAGCACGGTGATGCGACGGGCGTCGGCGGTCTGTCGGACGGGCGGAACCATGTGGTAGTGAGTATTCACTCACAACTTCGGACTGTCAAGCCCCAGGGCGGCCGGCCGGCCCCGGGGTGCGCGTCGATCCGGCCGGTGCGATGCTGGATGGGTTGGGTCAGTATCGGGCGGCGCCCGCAACGGGGAGGACCTCCGTGCCTGGCATCGTCGTGTCTGAGTTCCTGCCGCCTGACGGCGTGATCGCGGATCCCGGCGGCACCCCCGTCGGCGGATGGACGTGTCGGTCTCGCCACGCCGCCGTGGTGGAGTCCAAGCCGAACGGCAGACGGACTCACGCGGCAATGCTGTCCGACCCGGTCACCGACGAGGAGTTCGCGGCGGTGGGGTCGGGGACGTACGGACCGGATCGGTCGGCTGACGTGCAGGTGCGACGGCGATGTGCTCGTCCTCGGCAGCGGGTCGCCGGTCGGGTTCCCGACCGTCGCGGGTCTCGTCGACGGGTCCCGACTGATGGTGGTCCCGATCGCTCCCGGTCACGGGGCCCGGCCGGCCGGGCCCTCCCCCGACCCGACCGTCGTGGAGCTCGTCTCGAAGAGCCCGCTCGAGTCGGGTACCGTGATCCTCACCGACGTTCCCGGTGTCGCGACGGATGCGCCGCGGCCGACAGCACCCTTACCCCCGTCCCCGGGGGGCGGCAGTCGTCGCCATGCCCGGGATGAAAGGAGCATTCCGTGCCTACTCGTGACCGCGCCCCGAATGGGGCCCCCTGCTGGGTGGGGCTCATCACCTCCGACCTCGAGGGAGCCCGTGCCTTTTACGGCGACGTTCTGGGCTGGACCTCCAGCGACCCCGATCCCGACATGGGCGGGTACGTCATGTTCTCGTACGAGGGCGTCCCCGTGGCCGGTGGCTCCGGGCCGATGGCGCCGGGCATTCCCGACCACTGGGACATCTTCATCGCGACCTCGGATGTCGAGGCGGCCGTGGCCCGCGCCGACGCCGAGGGCGGCTCGGTCATCACCCCGGCGATGCAGGTCGGCGACCTCGGCAAGATGGCGCTTGTCGCCGGTGGCGACGGCGCCGCGATCGGCCTGTGGGAGCCCCACGGCTTTCCCGGATTCACCCGTTACGCCGAGCCCGGCACGGTGCAGTGGTGCGAACTGCACACAACCGGCTACGAGGACGCCGTGGCCTTCAACACCGCCGTCTTCGGATGGACGACCCGGACCATGAGCGACACGCCGGAGTTCCGGTACACCGTTGCCGTCGACGGGGAGGAGAACCTGGCCGGCGTGATGGACGGCTCGACCTGGTTGCCGGAAGGCGTCCCCAGCCACTGGACGGCGTACTTCGGCGTCGCCGACACCGACGCGGCCGTCGCGACGGTCCTAGCCTCCGGCGGGAGCGTCCTGATGCCTGCCGAGGACACGCCGTACGGGCGTCTCGCGGCGGTCGCAGATCCGACGGGCGCCGCATTCCGGATCATGCAGGCCCCGTGACCGTCCGGCGGTGATCGCGGCACCGCGCCCGCTTGCGTCCGGGCGCGATCGGTGACATCACTGGGGCCACGCGGCGGGCGGGTCTGTGACCCGCCCGCCTGGGCCCACATGACCGGAGGCGTGCAGCGCGGTGAGCCACTGGGTGGATGCGGTGATCGTCGTCGTGCTCGTGCTGGCAGCGCTGCGCGGCTGGCGCACCGGCGGCATCCGCCAGCTGGCGTCGTACGGCGGTGTCCTGGCGGGCCTGGTCGTGGGCGTCCTGGTCGTCCCGGTCATCGATCGCCACGTGTCGGCCACGTGGTCGCCGGTCGTCGCGGTCCTGGTGGTCGTGGTGATGGCGGCGGCCGGCGGGGCCATCGGCGGGGCGCTGGGGTGGCGCCTGGCCGTCCATGTGCGTCGACTCCGGCTCGGCTGGCTGGATGACGCGATCGGGGTGGCGGTGGCCGTCGTCGCGATGCTGTTGGTGGTCTGGCTGGTCGGCACGCTGGCGGCCTCGAGCCGCAGCCCGACCGTCAACCGGGGGCTCCAGGACTCGGCGATCCTCCAGGATCTGACCGGCGCGCTGCCCACCGTTCCGGCGGTCTTCGCCCGCATCGAGGCCGATCTCGCCGTGCGCGGCGTGCCGATCGTGTTTGCGACGCTTCCGCCACAGCTCTTGCCGCCCGTCGCAGAGCCGGGGGGCGCGACCGTGCGAGCCGTCGCGTCGACGGCGGGGCCGTCGACGGTAAAGGTGATCGGTCCCGCGTGCGGCGGAGTGATCGAAGGGTCGGGGTTCGTCGCCGCGCCGGGCATCGTCGTGACCAACGCGCACGTCGTGGCGGGCGACGCCGCCCCGCAGGTGCGAGCGGGGTCCCGCAGATACGCATCGACGCCGATCGGGTTCGATCCCGGGCTCGACGTCGCCATCCTGCGGGTACCCGGGCTCGGTGCGCCGGCACTGGCGATCGACATGGCGACCGTCGGGCGGGGTGCCAAGGCCGTCGCGCTCGGGTATCCCGGCGACGGGCCGCTGGTGGCGGGGCCGGCGTCGGTCGACGGGGTGTTTCTTGCGACCGGTCTCGACATCTACGGTACCCGGTTGGTATCGCGGCCGGTGTACCAGCTCCATGCCGTGATCCGGCCCGGTAACTCGGGCGGACCGCTCGTGGCCGCCGACGGGGGTGTGCCACGGGTGATCGGCCTGGTGTTCGCGCGCTCGGCCGCCGACGGCGCGGTCGGATACGCGCTGGCGATGGCCCCGGTCGCACGCGACCTGCAGGCCGCCATGCGGCACGGCGCCACCGTTCGGACGGGGGGCTGCACCGGGTAGTCCGGTTGCGGGCCGTCGCGGCAGTCTGTGAGACTGGTCGCCGATCGCGCGAGCGGCGCGTCCGAGACCAGGAGCAGATCGGTTGCCCGAGCCGCCCATCGCCGAACACGGCCTCATCGGGGACTTGCACACGGCAGCGCTCGTGTCGACCCGCGGGACGGTCGACTGGATGTGCCTGCCGCGGTTCGACTCGCCGAGCGTGTTCGCGTCGATCCTCGACACCCACAGGGGCGGCAGCTTCAGTATCGCGCCGGACGAGCCGAACTGCACCGTCAAACAGCTGTACTTTCCCGACACCGCGGTCTTGGCGACGCGATTCCTGTCGCCGACGGGCGTCGGCGAGGTGATCGACTTCATGCCCGCCGTGGGCGAGGGGGTCGACCCCGGGCATCGGCGCTTGGTCCGCATCATCCAGGTGGTGCGCGGCGAGATGCAGTTCGCCGTCCATTGCGACCCCCGCTTCGACTACGGCCGGCAGCCGCACGAACTCCACGTCGCCGACGGCGGTGCGATCTTCAGCACCCCAGACCTGACCCTGATGCTCCATGGCCACGGGGTCGAGCGCGACGACACGGGGGTGCGCGCCCGCGTCGCCCTGCGCACCGGCGAGCGCGCCGGGTACGTGCTTGAGGCCGACGGGCAGCTCGGGCCGGCGCCGGTGCCCGCCTACGAGCTGGAGGCGCTGTTCGAACAGACCCGCCTGTTCTGGCGCGCCTGGTTGGGCAAGTCCAACTACCGGGGGCGCTGGCGGGAGATCGTCGACCGATCGGCGATCACCCTCAAGCTGCTCATCCATGCACCGACCGGCGCCCCGGTGGCCGCCCCGACCGCGGGCCTGCCCGAGCAGCTCGGCGGCGAGCGCAACTGGGACTATCGCTACACCTGGGTTCGCGACGGGTCCTTCTCGGTCGCGGCACTGCTGGGACTCGGTTATCGGGATGAGGCCGAGCAGTTCATCCACTGGCTGGGCGACCGCATCCGCGAACGCGACGGCTCCACCAACGGCCCCCTGCAGATCATGTACCGCGTCGACGGGTCGCCGGATCTGGCCGAGCGCGAGCTCAACCACCTGGCCGGGCACCGCGACTCGCGCCCGGTACGGATCGGCAACGGCGCCGCCGAACAGATCCAGCTCGACATCTACGGCGAGATGATGGACGCGGTCTACGCCGCCGACCGGGCCGGACTCGAGCTCGATCACGCCACCTGGGTCGAGCTGGCGGCGGTCGTCGACTGGCTCTGTGACAACTGGAACCAGCCCGAGGCGGGGATCTGGGAGACCCGCGGCGGCGACAAGGACTTCGTCTACGGACGCCTGATGAGTTGGGTCGCGCTCGACCGTGCGGTGCGACTGGCCGTCGCGCGTGGCCGCCCGGCCAACGTCCTGCGCTGGATGGGCGAGCGCGACGCGATCTATGCGCAGATCATGGACGACGGATACAACGCCGAGCTCGGCGCGTTCGTCCAGCACTTCGGGTCCGTCGTGCTCGACGCGTCCCTGCTGAAGATGCCGCTGGTCGGCTTCGTTGCCCCGCGGGACCCGCTCTGGCTCTCCACGCTCGAGGCGATGGACCGCACCCTGGTGTCCGACAGCCTTGTCTACCGGTACGACCCGGCCGCATCTCCGGACGGCCTTCGCGGTGCCGAGGGCACGTTCTCGATCTGCACGTTCTGGTACGTCGAAGCGCTGGCACGAAGCGGGCGGCTGCGGGACGCGCGTCTGGTCTTCGAGAAGATGCACGGGTACGCCAACCACCTCGGCCTGTTCTCCGAGCAGATCGGGCTGACCGGCGACCAGCTCGGCAACTTCCCGCAGGCCTTCACGCACCTGTCGCTGATCCGCGCCGCGGTCACCCTCGACGGTCTGCTCGACGCCGCCATCGACGAGAGCGGCCAGGGGGTCGCGCGCTAGACGGCCGGCCCGTTCGCCACGGGGAGCCCCGCGGCCCAGTCGGCCACGGTCACGACGGTCGCCTGCCGCGGAAAGACCTTGTTGATCAGGACGCGGTGGACCTCGGGGTCGGCGTCCCCGCACGCGTCGGCGAGCACGGTCAGCACGTAGTCGCGGTCGGCGGCCTCCCGCACGGTCGACAGCACGACGCCCGCGGTCGCCAGCCCGCAGAGCACGAGGTGCCGCGCCCCGAGCGCCCCGATCAGCAGCGAGAGGTCGCTGCCGGCGAATGCGGAGACCCGCTTCTTGACGACGACCAGGTCATCCGGCCGCGCGGCGAGCGCGGCGTGGATCTGGGTCTGTGGACCGTGGACGGTCATCGCCTCGCCGACGCGGTCGCGCAGCGTGCCGAAGGCCGCGTTGTCCGGATGGGCTTCCGGGTAGCCCGGGCGGAACGCGATCCGGACGAATACGACCGGTACACCGGCGCGGCGGGCCGCGTCGACCGCTGCCGTGCATCGAGCGAGCACGGTCCCGTCAGGGTCGAGGCGCGCGACGATTCCCTGCTGCATGTCCATGACCAAGAGTGCGCTCGACACGGGGATCTCCGTCGATGGGGTCGGCGAGCGGCTGTGCGGCCGACGCTAGCAGGGTGGTCGCGCGGGCCCCGGTCGGGACGTCGTTGCGTGTCCCGATGGGCTCTGGGAGCATGGTCGACGTGAGTACCGCCCTCGAGCTCGCGCGCTGGCAATTCGCGCTGACGACGCTGTACCACTTCACCTTCGTCCCGCTGACGCTGGGCCTGGCCCCGATTCTGGCCGTGATGCAGACGCGCTGGTACCGGACCCGCGACGACCGGTGGCTGCGCCTCACCCGATTCTTCGCCGTGCTGTTCGTCATCAATTTCGCGATCGGTGCGGCCACCGGCATCGTCCAGGAATTCCAGTTCGGCATGAACTGGTCCGGGTTTTCGCGCTATGTCGGCGACGTCTTCGGCGCGCCCCTGGCGATCGAGGGCATCGGCGCCTTCATGCTCGAGTCGACATTCCTCGGGCTCTGGATCTTCGGGCGCGACCTGCTGAGCCCGCGGCTGCATCTGGCCTGCCTGTATGTCCTGTGGGCGGGAACGTGGCTGTCGGCCTACTTCATCATCGCCGCGAACTCCTGGATGCAGCATCCGGTGGGCTACACGATCAACCACACCACCGGGCGCGCCCAGGCCACCGACATCTGGGCGATCCTGTTCCAGCGCCTGACGGTCGTCGCGTTCGTGCACGTGATCCTCGCGGGCCTGATGACGGGCGGGTTCGTCGTCCTCGGGGTGGCCTGCTGGCACCTTGTGCGCGGGACGAACGTCGACCTGTTCGCGACGGCCGCGACGCTCGCCATCATCGTCGTGCTCCCGGTGAGCATTCTGCAGCTGGCGTGGGGGAGCGAGCTCGGGGTGGCGATCACGAAGGTCCAGCCGATGAAGATCGCCGCGAGCGAGGGCCTGTGGAGCTCCGCCCAGCCGGCGCCGTTTTCGCTCTTCCAGATCGGGGGGTTCACCGCGAGCGACCCCACGCCGTCGTTCTCGATCGAGATCCCCGGACTGCTGTCGTTTCTGGCGACCAACTCGTTCACGGCCGAGGTCAAGGGGATCAACCAGGTCAACGCCGCCGAGCAGGCCCAGTACGGCGCGGGCAACTACGTCCCCAACGTCCGGCTGGCGTACTGGAGCATGCGCGTGATGGCCTATCTCGGGACGCTTTCGATGCTCCTGGCCGCGTGGGGCGGGTGGCTGGCCCATCGGCGGCGCCTGGTCGGCTCGCGGGTGTTCCAGCGGATGGCAATCGCCGGGATCGCCCTGCCGTTTCTCGCGAACTTCGGCGGCTGGATCCTGACCGAGACCGGTCGCCAGCCGTGGATCGCCTACGGCCTCCAGCAGACGGCGACGGGCGTGTCGTCGACCTCCAGCACGGCGATGGTGGCCTCCAGCCTGGCCGTATTCATCGCGCTCTACACGCTGCTTGCCGTCGTCGACTTCTGGCTGATGCGCCGCTACGCGCGCTGTGACCCGCCGGAGCTCGACGGTCCCACGACCGGACAGGCGCCGCTCGCGGCGCCGCAGTACTGACCGTGACGCTGTCCGCCGTCTGGTTCGGGGTGATCTGCGCGCTGTGGTCGGCGTACTTCATCACCGAAGGGTTCGATTTCGGCATCGGCATGCTCGTGCCGTGGCTGGGGCGCCGCGAATCCGATCGCGCGGCGATGTTCGCGGCGATCGGCCCGTTCTGGGACGGCAACGAGGTGTGGCTGCTGATCGCCGGCGGGGCGACGTTCGCGGCGTTCCCCCAGTGGTACGCGACCATGTTCTCCGGATTTTATGTCGCCCTGCTGATCGTGCTGGTGATGCTCATCGTCAGGGTGGTCTCCTTCGAGTGGCGGACCAAGTCGGACGACCCCCGCTGGCGCGGGCTGTGGACGTGGATCAACGTGATCGCCTCCTACGGCGCGCCGCTCATCTGGGGGGTCGGGCTGTCGGCACTGCTGTTCGGGACGCCGATCGACGCCCATCAGGAGTTCGCCGGATCGTTCTGGAGCCTGTTCTCCTGGTACTCCCTGCTGGGCGGGGCTGCGCTGGTGGTGCTGTGCGCAGCCCATGGGGCCGTGTTCCTGTCCCTGCGGACGGCCGCGCCGACGCTTCGCACCCATGCCCTTCGGGCGGCCGGTCCGTTGTCGGCGGTGGCGGTGGTGGTGGGCGGGGCGTATCTGGTCGCGACGCTCGCGGTCGGCGTCGCGCGAAATCATCAGGACGTTGTGCGGGGGCTGCCCGTACTGGTGGCGGGCCTCGTGACGGCGATCGCCGCGCTGGTGTGCATTCGCCTGCGCCGGCCGGCGGCAGCGTTCATCGCGACGGCGCTGACGATCGGGCTCGCCGTCGTGCTGTTGTTTGTCGAGTTGTATCCCCGGGTGATGGTGTCGTCGACGGACTTCGCCGACAGCCTCACTGTCGCCAACTCATCCTCGGCGCACTACACGCTCACCGTCATGACCGTCGCGACCGCATTGCTGTTGCCGGTCGTCGTCGCCTACCAGGTGTGGATCTACCGGGTCTTCCGGGTCCGTGTCGCCGGCACCGGACAGAAGCTGTCGCCGGCCGACGTGGTCGCGCGCGGGCGGGGGTCCGACGACGGCGGCCACGGCGGTGCGTGAGGCGCCGGGCGATCTGATCGCGCTGCAGGCGCTGCTTGACCGGAGCATGGCGGCGGCGGGCACGCATCTGGCGCGGGTGATCACCCCCGAGCGGCGTCTCGGCGCGGCCGACCTCTGCCGACGGCTGGAGGGGATGCGTCTGTTGACCCTGGCGACCACGACCGCAGACGGTCGGCCGCTGGCAGCACCGGTCGACGGCATCTTCTATCGCGGGGCCTTTCATTTCGGCACGGCGCAGGACGCGTTGCGCCTGGTCCACCTGCGCGCCCGACCCGACGTCAGCGCGACCCACCTGCCCGGCGAGGACTTTGCGGTGACGGTGCACGGTCGCGCCGAGATCATCGACCTCGGTGCGCCGGCGCACGCCGAGCTGCGCGAGGTGGTACTCGGCATCTACACGCCGCGGTACGGGCCGGAGTGGGAAGAATTCCTCGCCGACTCGGTCTACGTGCGCATCGACGCACGGCGGATGTTCGTGTTTGCGATGTCCGCCGCCTGACCGAGGACCGTCCACCGGACGGGACCCACCGATCCACGCACCAAGCGACCCCGCAGCGGGCCGGACACGATCGTCCCCGCGGCCCGGACGAAATCCGTCAACATCGGAACATGATCGCGCGGCCCGACCGCAACCGACCGACAGGAGACATGGGCATGGACTGGAAGCTGGAAGTGGTGGTGGTGCCCGTGTCGGACATCGACCGGTCGCTGGTGTTCTATCGGGATGTCGTCGGCTTCCGGCTGGACGTCGACCATCGGGACGGGGCGTTCCGGGTCGTCCAGCTGACCCCGCCTGGCTCCTCGTGCTCGATCGCGCTGATGCCCGGACCGGGCGCGCCGGGGTCGGTCAAGGGGCTCCAGGTGGTGGTCGCCGACATCGATGTCGCGCGGGACGAGCTGGTCGCGCGGGGGCTCGACCCGGGTGACGTGTTTCACTTCGACCACGGCACGCCGACACCCGGGCACCATCCCGAGCGGACGGACTATGGGTCGTTCCTGTCGTTTGCCGACCCCGACGGCAATGCCTGGCTGATCCAGGAGGTTCCCAGCCGGCGCGACGCCTAGCCACCGGCCGCCGGCGACGGTGGCCGGCGTGTGGGATCATTCGCGTCGGGCACGCACGAGGTGCACGGATGCGCACGAGGAGGTTCCCGCCATGAAATCCGAGGGCAAGGGTGACTCGCGGAGAACCCGCGACGGCGACATCTCGCCCAACCTGTCGGATCTGGGAATCGAGCAGTACGTCGTCGGCAACGCCATCGACGGAGCCGTCGCGGAGCGCCTGAACGCTGTCCGCGACGTGCTCGCCGACGTGCGGCCGGAGGACCGGCTGGCCGTGGCGCGCTGGCTGAGTGCCGTCGTCGAGGAGACCGCACCCGATGAGCTGCCGGGTCTTCGCCGGGTGCTCCTCCAGCAAGACGAGCCGATGTACGGCGACATTCCACTCGATACCGACGACGAGTTGGTCGACCACTGGCAGACGGGCATTTACCCGTACACGAACCTGATGTCGCGCAAGCACTATGAGGCGCAGAAGTACCACCTCCAAGTCGAGCTGCTGAAGCTCCAGGCATGGGTCAAGGAGACCGGGCAGCGCGTGGTGATTCTGTTCGAAGGCCGTGACGCGGCCGGCAAGGGCGGGACGATCAAGCGCTTTATGGAGCACCTGAACCCGCGCGGCGCGCGCGTCGTCGCACTCGAGAAGCCGACTCCTGTCGAGCTGGGCCAGTGGTACTTCCAGCGCTATGTGCAGCACCTGCCGACGACCGGCGAGATCGTCCTGTTCGACCGCTCCTGGTACAACCGCGCCGGCGTCGAGCGCGTGATGGGCTTCTGCACCGACGATGAGTTCCACGAGTTCCTGATGCAGGCGCCCGAGTTCGAGCGCCATCTGACCCGCTCCGGCGTCCACCTGGTCAAATTCTGGTTCTCGGTCAGTCAGATGGAGCAGCGCCGGCGGTTCGGCGAGCGTGAACGCCATCCGCTCAAGCAGTGGAAGCTGTCACCGATCGACCTCGCCTCGCTCGAGAAGTGGGACGACTACACCCACGCCAAGAACGAGATGTTCAGAGCGACTGACATCGACGAGGCCCCGTGGACGGTCATCAAGTCGGATTGCAAGAAGCGTGCGCGCCTGAACGCCATCCGCTACATCCTTCACACGCTGCCGTATGCCGGCAAGGACGTCCAGGAAGTCGGGTTGCTCGATCCGCTCCTGGTCGGTCGGGCGACCGATATCTACGAGTTCGGCGAACAGCACGAGACCCGCAGGTGACATCGGCGCCGTCCCGGCGCTGCACTAGCTCCGGTTGCGGCGCAGCCACGATCGTCGAGGCGCGGCGTCCGGCGGTTGGGCAGTGCCACAGCGGCAGCGCTCGGCCGGCGGGACGTGGCCGAGCACCTGTTCGACGTGGCGTCCGCAGCCCCGCCAGCCGGGGCGACCGCAGGTCGGGCAGGTGACGGCACGGCACATACCCTCGAGGGTACCAGCGCACCCACGCATATCCGCGGATCGTGGCGCGCCTCGGATGGCACATCGCTCCGGCGATGTCAGCCTCGGGGCGCCAGGGCCGCGATCTCGTCGAGCCCGGCGGCGATGATCGTGCCGCGGACCGCGACGGGCGCCGTGTACCGGTCCGACTGACGGATCAGCACGACCGTGCCCGAGCTGAGATTGAGCCCGTACAGGTGGCCGGCGCTCGGGGATTCCGACGGGCAGGCACGCGTCGGCGACGCGGCCGGCGCGTGCCCAGCGACGCCGTCCACGGCCGGGCGGCGATGGAGGTTGCCGGCAGGCCCATCGCCGTCCTTGGCGACGCCGCCGCCTGCGTGGAGCCGGCGTCGGCGGATCTGGCTCCGGCGGCCGTTGTCGGATCGAGGCGCTGAGCTCAGGTGCTCGGGGGCGTTGGGTCCAGGTGTCGGGGCCCACCGCGACCGATGGATCGGCGTCTGCGGGGGGCGGGTCCGGGGCGGTCCGCGTGTGGATCGGGGCGGGCCGGGTCGCCCCGATGACCCGCGCGCGGTCGAACTCTCGTGGCGGGGTCGGGCTAGACGGCCCGCTCGAGCGCGTGGCCGGAGACCGAGGATCCCGATTCCACGTGTGCATGGTGGTGGACGATCTCGCTGGCGATGATGTCCCAGCTGGCCTTCGGCTGTCGGCGGCCGAACCGCTCGCGCAGGATCGTGCGCATCACGCGCATGCCGTCGCGGATCGGGCGAAGGTTGCTTTCTCCGTAGATGCGGTTGCGCTCGACGCTTGGCACTTCAGAGATCGACAGGTCGGCCTGCGCGGCGCGGACGGTCAGGAGGGTCTCGACCTCAAAGCCCGAACAGTCGACGTTCAGGTCGGGCAGGCATCGGCGCCAGAAGGCCATGTAGCCGTAGCAGAGGTCCGTGTAGCTGACGCCGTAGAGGGCGTTGACCGTGCCGGTCAGGAAGCGGTTTCCGGCCCGACGGAGGACAGTGAGATCTTCGGAGCCACCACCGAGCATCGCCCGTGAGCCCTTGACGAAGTCGGCGCCCTCACGCAGCTTCGCGACAAACAGCGGGATCTCGGCCGGATCGGTGGACCCGTCGGCGTCGAGCATCACGATGATGTCGCCGGTCGCCACTGCGAAGCCGCACGCCAGGGCGTTGCCCTTGCCGCGGGCGGTCTGCGTGACGACCCGGATGTCGGGGCGCAGGCGCCGGGCCACCTCGACCGTGTCATCCACGGAGTGGCCGTCGACCAGGATGACCTCGTCCACGATTGCCGGCAGACGGGTCAGGACGTGCGGCAGGTTCTCGGCCTCGTTCATCGCCGGGATGACCGCGCTGACGCGCTTAGAGCTGGCGTCGTGCGGGAGGATCGCCGGTGCGGTGAACTCGGTTTCCCACGCCCGCATGAATGCAGATGCGTGGTCGCCGGTCGCTGCGGTGGGCTCGTTGAGGGGGGGTTCAAACGATGCGCTCATCGCGATGGAATCCTTTCCGGGCGGTGCGAACAGGTGAACGGTTCGGCCGCTGTAGTCGTTGAAGGAAAGGATCTAGTACAGGCTCTCACCGGTCACCGCCCATTGGCACAGACCCGAATCAGACGTCCGTATAGGTTTACGCCGGCGTTACATCTTGCATGCCGCATGGGTTGCGGATTGAGCGCTTTGACAGGCCTTGAGACCCCCCAGGGGTCGAGCGGTCGCGGGGTGTTAACGTCCCGCCGGGGTCCGGCGACCACCGGCGCGGCCGATCGGCGGGCTCGGGCGCGGGTGGTCGCGGTCGACGAACCGCGGCTCGGGTGGGCCCGACAGCGGGGGCCGCCACATGACAAGCGTGCTCCGCCCGCCGTGACGCGGGCGGTGGTCGGGGTGGCACAGGAGGCGACGGGCTCCGCTGGGGATGCGGTAGGAAACGTGCGGTACAGCGGGAAGCTCCGGGCGATCGCGGTGTGACACCAGTGGAACGGGGTACCCGGAGTATGCGGACCGGTCAGGACGGCGTCGCCCAGGGCTTACCGGGGGTGCGTCGTGCCCCCGGTAAGCCGCGTGCATCCGGGGCTTAGGTGCGCAGGCCGCACATCCGGGCCGTATTCGGCCACGGGGAGAAGCCGCGCGCGCGCCATGCGCGCTCTGCGGCGAGCATCTGCTGGGCCGGTGTCCAGTGGTTCGCGGTCCCCTTCGTACGGAAGTAGGCCGTCCCATAGGTGCGCTGGAATCCGAGATCCATCTGCAAGCCCCCGTAATACGGGGCATTGGCGATGGTCCAATTCGGCGCCTCGTGCGAGTGGATGCACATCCAGGCGTGCAGGTGAGGGATCTTCGGCGCCACCTTGCGGTGGTGCACCGGGCGGTGGCGGACGGCCGTGAGGGTGGCCGGCTGCGGCGTCGGGGAAACGATGGCGGGGGAGCTGCCGGGCAGAAGTCCGGCGGGTGTCGCCAGGGTGAGGGCAAGCAGAGTTGCGAGCAAGCATGGTCCTTTGTTCGCCTACAGGGATGCGCCACGGCCGGAAGCGCCGGCTGTCGGCGGGCGTGCATCGGCGTATCCACACCAGACTGCGGGGTCCCCGCGTACTGCGAGGTCATCCGCGGGACACGCACGTCGCGACGCGATCGTGCATCGCACCCGGTGTTCTGCGCACAATCGGTGCGCACGCCACAGCCCGGTCATCGGGCGCGGCACAGCGGGGCGAGTCGGGGACAATACCCGACCTGGCGGCGCGATTACACCGGGACCGGTTGCCCGGGCACTCGCGCCGGTACCGCGCGCCTGCCGGGCGCGCGGTACCGGGGGGGGCGCGGCGCGGCGCCGCGCTAGCCGGTGTGGTTGGCCGTTCCCGCGGGCGTGATCACGAACCAGTTGCCGCCGGATCCCTGGCCGCTCGCCACACCGGGTCCGGAGTCCCCGGCGTAGGTGTAGAGCGGGTGCCCGGCGTAGGTGATGACGGAGCCGCCGCCGGGATTCGCGGTCGTGCCGAGCAGTGAGGATTTCGCCGTGCCGCCGGCGGTCGGCGC
This sequence comes from Thermoleophilia bacterium, assembly GCA_017882545.1. Classification (GTDB taxonomy): domain Bacteria; phylum Actinomycetota; class Thermoleophilia; order Miltoncostaeales; family Miltoncostaeaceae; genus CAITWD01. The sequence continues at coordinate 22,775 of JADGPG010000043.1, read as the reverse complement.
GACACCGGACGCGGCCATCACCGGCGGCCAGGTGGCCGCGCACCCGCCGGTGCAGGTCACGCCTGCGGTGCCGTCGGGGGTGAAGACGTAGAGCACGCGCCCCTGGCTGTCTTCCAGAACGGCCCCGAGGCCGGCCACGGTTCCGGTTGCGATCGTGGTTGCCGTGGCGGCCGCGTGCGATGTGGCTGTCGTGGCGGTGGAGCCCGACGAGTATCCCGACGAGCCGCAGCCGGCCACGAGGATGCCCGTGGCCAGCACTGCGGCTGTGGCGATCGCGGCGGTGCGTGCCGGGTGGCGGAGGTGTCGTGTCATCGGATCGTTACTCCCTTTGTGTGCGGCCGGGTGCTCCCGGCCGAATGTCGATGTCTGCGCGATGCGACCGGGGCGCGTACCGGGATCTCAGCCGTGGACGACCCGAAAGCCGCCGATGCCGTTGCCGGAGACGGATCCCGGCGAATCGGCGGCGAAGCGGTAGAGCGGCAATCCGTTGCGGGTCAGCTGGATGGCGCCGTTCGGGCGGCGGATGATGCCGAACGTGCCGGTAAGTCCCGACACCCGGCTCGCGATCCTGACCCCGCGGGCGATGCCGAGCGGCGGCCACGCCGCGGCGCAGGTCCCGATGCAGTGAACCTTGTGGTCAGCGTGCTCCGGGAGGTACGTGTAAAGCGCCATCCGGTGGGTGGTCGCCAGGATGCGTCCGACGCCGGGGACGTTGATCCGGATGACCGGCGGGCGGCGGGTGACGACCCGGGTCGCCGTGAGCTGGCCGGGGATCGCCGCAAGGGGGTCTCCGGACGCGGGACCGCCCGTGCCAGCGATCGCAACGGCGCCGGAGGTCAGTGCAAGCGTCGCGGCGATTGCAGCGAGTGCGGACGCGTGGCGCGCCGATGCGGTGGGCATGTCGATCTCCTTGTCAGGCGGTGGCGGTGCCGCCGACCGCGGGGCATGAGTGCCGCGGGATCAGGTTGCGGCGGGTATCTGGGTCACGCGGCCGCCGCCGGTGCGGTTCAATGGAGTGGCGGAACTCGCCTCGCCGCGCGTGCCTGCGCGCAATTGCCCGAGGCGATGAACCATCGGGCGGGCGCGTGCGTGTACGAAGAGTGACCGGAATGTCGAAACGGGAAATCGTCGACGATCGCTTCGTGCGGGCGCTCTATGAAGAGCACGGTGCCGTGCTGGTCAGCTACGTCACGGCGATTACCCACGATCGCCACGCGGCCGAGGACATCGTCCAGGAGACGATCGTGCGGGCCTGGCGGCGCGCCGGGCGCCTCGCCCGCGACGGCCGGCCCCTGCGCCCGTGGCTCATGCGGGTGGCGCGCAATCTCGCGATCGATCGGCACCGGCGTGTCGCAGCGTCGCCCGGATACGCCGGTGCGGACGCGCTCGAGGGGATTGCCGAGGTCGGTGAGATCGACCGTGCGCTCGACGCGTGGCAGCTCGCCGACGCACTGCGGCAACTCACCGACGCGCACCGCGAGACGCTGGTCGAGCTCTACTTCCGCAACCGGACCGTGGCGGAGGCCGCCGTGGTGCTCGGTGTCCCGGACGGCACCGTCAAGTCCCGGGCGTACTACGCGCTGCGCGCGCTCAAGCTGATCCTCGAGGAGCAGGGGTGGGGCACCGATGGCCTACGGTGAATGCCGTGACATCCGCGTCGAGCTCGGGGCCTATCTGTTCGGGGCGCTCGATCCGTCGGACCGTGCCCGCGTCGCCGGGCATCTGGAGACGTGTGCGGCGTGCCGGGGCGAGCTGGCGGACCTCGCGCCGCTGCCCGGACTGCTGGCGCGCGTTCCGCACGACGCGCTGCCCATCGGAGCGCCGACACCGGGTCGCGCCGATGCGGCCGTGGCGCAGGTCGCCCGGATCCGCCGACGCCGGCGTACCGGCGTCGCCCTCGTTGCTGCCTGCGCGATCGCGCTGCTCGGCGCCTTCGGGCTCATCCGTGCGGTGCAGGACTCCGGCCGTCCGGCGGCGACGCAGCTCACAGCGACGCGCCTGCGCACACCGGTGTCCGGGCACGCGTCCCTGATGCCGACACCCGAGGGCACGCGGGTGGCCGTCGGGATCGCGGGCGTGGATCCGGGGACCCGCTGCCGGCTGATCGTGGTCGCGTTCGGCGGCCGGCGCGAGATTGCCGCGACCTGGAGGGCGAGCTACGACGGCGATGCCACCGTCATCGGCGCGAGCGCGCTCGCGCCGGGGCAGATCCACCGTCTGATCGTGGCCAACGCCACGGGGACGGCGCTCGCGGAGTTCGTCCAGGCCGCGCCCGCGCACCGGGCCGCCACGACGCCCGCGGCGTAGCCGACCCCCCCAATGCCGTGACGAGGATCCGGCGCGGCGTCCACAAAATACTTGACAACTCAAACAAGTGGGTATTTACTTGCGCTAGCAACTACACGAGGCCGCTGGCCCCCACGACACTTCAGGAGCACCGCAATGCCGACTCTCTTCTCGCGTTCATCGCGTCGCACCAGCCCGATTCCCGCCGGGACCTGGGTCGCTGATCCCGCCCATTCCGCCGTCGGGTTCTCCGTCAAGCACCTGGGCATCGCGACGGTCCGCGGCTCGTTCGAGGCCTTTACCGCCGAGCTCGTCCTCGCCGACGACCTCGCCTCGGGGCGGATCACCGCATCGATCGAGGCGCCCTCGGTGAACACCCAAGAAGCCCAGCGCGACGAGCACCTGCGTTCCGCCGACTTCTTCGACGTCTCCGAATTCCCGCAGATCACGTTCCGTGCCGACGAGCTCCGCCAGACCGACGACGAGGACTTCGAGGTCCACGGTGAGCTCACCATGCATGGGGTGACCCGTCAGATCGTGCTGCAGGCCACCGTGCAGGGCCTCGAGACCGATCCGTGGGGGCAGGACCGCGTCGGCATCGAGATCAGCGGCCAGATCAGCCGCGGCGACTACGGCATGAAGTTCAACCAGGTGCTGGGATCCGGCAACCTGCTGGTCTCGGACACGGTGAAGATCAGCCTCGACATCTCGGCGATCCGCCAGCAGGACTGACCGATCCGCGCGACGGGGCGGGGGTGACCCGCCCCGTCGGGGGGTCAGGCGGGTTCGGCGACCCCGTCCTCGAGCTCCTGCGGGGTGAGATCCGGATGCGCGGTGGTCGCGATCACGACCGCGGCGATCATGGTGACTGCAAGCGCGGCCACGGCCACGATCCATCGCCAGTGGACCGACGACAGATGTTCCTGCAACAGGATGGCCCCCAGTACCACCGCGACGACCGGGCTCGCCACCGACCCTGACGCCACGGTGTTCGCGAGCTTGCCGGTCGCCAGGCCGAACTGTTGGAAGATCACGCCGACCACCGCCAGCACCGCGACCAGATACAGCTTCGGATCGGTCAGCGCGGCGGTGATCCCCGTGTGCAGCTCGGACAGGACGGGCTTGGACATGACCGCCAACAGCCCGGCCGTCGCACCGGACACCATGCCGTTGGCACTTGCGCGAAGCGCGGGGCTGCCGCCGTCGGAGTACATGATCGCCGCCGCACAGACGAACGCCACCACTGCGGTCGCCAGGAACCAGGCGGCGCTCGGGGCGTTGCTGCGCCCGGTGGCGGGATCACCGACGACCGTGAAGATGGACAGGCCTGCGACGATGGCGACCGCGGCAATGATCTCGCGCACCGAGACGCGCTGATGGGTCATCCAGACCCCGAGCGGGAGCACGAACACCAGGGTCATGGTGAGGAACACCTGGACGACGCTGACCCGGCCGCGGTCGAGCGCGAGCGCCTGGAAGACCCACCCCACGAGCATGACGCCGAGGGCGATCAGCCAGACCGGGCGCGTGAACAGCGCCGGCAGCGACCGCGGATTCCGCAGCGACACGTCGGGCACCTGAAACGTCCCGCGCTGCTGAAGGACGGTCGACATCGCGAACGCGAGCGAGGAGATCAGTGCGAAGACGATGGAGATGGGTGCCCCCGGGCGTGGTGACGCGGTGTGCGCGAGGTGTGGTGCCGGCTGGCGGTGGGCCGGCGGGCGAGGGCCGGTTGCGGGCCACTCTAGCGGGGCGCCCCGCAACCGTGGCGCCATCGATCCTTAACCGTTTGGCTCGCCCCGTTCTTAGCTGATTCTCAGCCTCCGGGCGTTCCATGTGGATACCGGGCACGCGGGGATCCGCGACCCGTCACTCAGTGACACCGTGACGTGCAGCGCTCGCAAGAGACGGACCGGGCGATGCACCGCAGGATGGAGGCACCCCGTGACTGACCAGACCCCGCACGAATCCCGGGGTGCGCGCCGTCCCCGGCGCCGGCGCATCCCGCCGGTGGCGATCGTCGGGATGACGGCGGCCGTGCTTGGCGGCGCGCTGGTGCTGGGCGTCGACCATCGCGACACGCTCGTCTCGCTGGCGAGCACTGCGCCCGGACACGGCTCCGGCGGGTCGGCGTCCGCGGGTGGATCATCCTCGGGCAGTTCATCCTCCCAGGAGCCGTCGTACTCGCAGGCGCCGGGCGGCGTCGTCGGAGGCGGGGACAGCAGCGGCTCGGGGAGCGGCACCGGGGTCTCGCCCGGGACGTCGTCTTCCGGATCGACGAGCTCGGCGACGGGGTCCCCGGGCAATGTCACGGCGATCGCGGCGAAGGTCAGCCCGGCGCTCGTCGACATCAACGCGACCTACAGCTATCAGAGCGCCGCTGGCGCGGGCACCGGCGTGGTGCTGAGCTCAGACGGTGAGGTGCTGACCAACAACCATGTGATCCAGGGGGCGACGTCGATCAGGGTCACCGACATCGGGAATGGCCGGACCTACACGGCGAGCGTCGTCGGCTACGACGCCACGCACGACATCGCCGTGCTGAAACTCGGCAACGCGTCCGGCCTGACGACCGCCACCATCGGGGACTCGTCGTCGCTCAGGGTCGGGCAGGGCGTCGTCGCCGTCGGCAATGCCGGCGGCGCCGGGGGGACGCCGTCGGCGGCGGGCGGTGCGATCACGGGGCTCGGCCAGTCCGTGACCGCCGGCGACGAGATGACGGGAACCAGCGAGCAGCTCACCGGAATGATCGGTGTGAACGCCGCCGTGCTGGCCGGCGATTCGGGCGGATCGCTTGTCAACGCCGCGGGTGAGGTCATCGGGGTCGACACGGCGGGGTCGTCCGGATCGTCAGGCGGATTCGCCAGCCAGTCGTCCGACACCTCCCAGACCCAGGCGTACGCGGTGCCGATCACGACGGCGCTGTCGATCGCCCGGCAGGTCGAGTCCGGGCAGAGCTCGAGCACGACCCACGTTGGCGGGACCGCCTTCCTCGGCGTCTCGATCGCCAGTGCCGACACCCAGGGCGGGTTCGGTCAGGGCGGCACCGGCTCGACGAGCGGCACGTCCGGCGCCACGATCGCGGGTGTGGTCAGCGGCGGCGCAGCAGCCGATGCCGGGCTTGCCGACGGTGACACCATCACCGCGCTCGACCGACACACGATCGGACAGCCCTCCGACCTGACGGCCGTGCTGTCGGGGCACCACCCCGGCGATCGGGTCGCCATCAGCTGGGTCGACGGCTCGGGGGCGTCGCACTCCGGATCGATCACCCTCGGATCCGGACCGCCCGCCTGATCCATCCCCACCGGCCCGCGCGCGGGCCGGTGGGGATGGATCAGGCGGGCGGGATGCGCTAGAGACCGGTCTCGGCGGCGATCCGGCCCTCGTCGACGGCCGTCCCGAGCGCGGTGTAGTCGCGCTGGTTCTGGTCGGCATAGGCGGCCGCGAAGTCGGCGATGGCGAGATCGAAGACATTGCTCTTGCCGAGGTACGCCGCGATGGCGACGCGGTCGCCGGTACAGGCGTGCGCCCGCGCCAAGGTCCAGGCGCACCACGTCCCGTACAGGCGCATCCCCTCGGGCTCCATTTCGTCGATCTCGAGCGCGCCTTTCCAGTCGCGGAGCTGGCGGACGTAGAAGTCACGCTCGATGCGGTCGATTCCTTCGATGCGCAGCCACCCCAAGAACACGTCGCTCGCGGCCTGCATCAGGCGTTGCCCGCTGACGACGCGGTGGGCGTGGTTGCGGTAGAGGCTGCGTCCGCAGTACTCCTCGAGCACCGACGCTTCGGCCTCCTTGACCTGCAGGAACAGCGGATCGTTGTCATCACGTCCAAGCATCAAGACGATCCATGCCCGCGTGCCGACACTGCCGACTCCGACCACCTTGCGGGCGAGCTCGGCGAACCTGAACTTCTCGAGCACGACGCGACGGTCGTTCTGAAGAGTCGATCGGTAGGCGCGCAGATTGCGGCGCATCCAGTCCTCGAAGAGCGCGACGTGCTCGGGGAGCATCAGGTCACGCGCGGGGACGACCAGCGGGGGGTGCGCGGTGATCCGCGGCTCGCCGTCGACCATGTGCGTGAGCTTCTCGAGCGCCTGCATGCTGTCGCGGGTCCGCGCCTTCGCGACGACCTGCCGCGTCTTGCGCACCACCCGGCGGTCGATCGCGGCGTCGTACTCGGCCAGCCCGTTCTCGATGTCGAAGCTCGCGTAGAAGACGTCGAGATTGTGCATGCCGGCAAACCCCGCGATCGCGACGCGATAGGCGGCGGCGCAGTCGCGGGCGATCGGTGCGCGCTCGCCCTCGCTGAAGCCGTTGTCGCGGGCGGCGATCTCGAGGCTGGCGGCAAGGCGCTTGACGTCCCACTCCCACGGGCCCGGAGCGGTCTCGTCGAAGTCGTTGATGTCGAATACCATTCGGCGCTCTGGCGTCGCGAACAGCCCGAAGTTCGACAGGTGGGCGTCACCGCAGAGCTGGACGCGCAGGCCCGAGTTCGGAGTGCCCGAAAGGTCGCTGGCCATCGCCAGGGCTGCTCCCCGGAAGTAGGCGAACGGCGACACCAGCATGCGGCCGTGACGGATCGGCACGAGCTCGGGTACGCGCGTCGTGGCTTGGCGTTCAAGCAGCGTGACGGGGTCCGGGCGCTCGGGGCCCGGGTCGAACGCCGCATGACTGCGGCGCGGAACCATCTTGCGCGCCGCGCGACCCTTGGCGACCCGCTCGGCCACCGTCAGATGCGCGATTGGCGTCGGATCGGCGGTACGCCGGCGTCGGGCCTGCGATTGCGTCGCTGCCATGTCAACCTCCGTGTCGCGCCCTCCGAGACCCCGCCGTTGGCGGGAGGCCTGCGAGGTGAGCGTAGTCCACCGGCCGTGGGTGGTCGACCATGGGGACGCCGTCCGGCCGACGGGGCTGTCCGCGTGGCGCCGTCCGGATTAAGGTCGGTCGTGCCATGCGTCTGACCCTCGTCCGCCACGCGACGCTGCTGATCGACATCGCTGGGGTGCGCGTCCTGATCGACCCGGCCTTCGATGCCGCGGGCACGCAGCCGCCGATCGATGAGACGCCGAACCCCCGGCCGAACCCGCTGGTGGGGCTGCCCGCCGAGCCCGCGACGCTGATCGCCGGTGTCGACGCGGTCATCGTGACCCACCTCCATCAAGACCATCTCGACGCCACGGCGGGGAACCTGATCCGCGGGCTCCCCGTCTACTGCCAGCCGTGGGACGTTCCGCGGTTGGCGGCCGCGGGCATATGGCGGGAACGGCCGCCGTGCTTGCGCAAGGGATCGTGGCCTCGGCTCCCAGCAAGTTCACGTCGTAGCGCACAGATCGGACCCGCGCACGCGTTGCGCGGGTCCGATTCCCCGTCTGTCCGCCTGCGTGGTCAGACGACCTTGGGGTGCGGCGTCGTGAGCGCGACCGCGCGGGCCAGAAATCGCCCAAACGCGGCCGCACCGGGGAATGTGAGGTGCAGGCCATCGGGCTGAAACCACCCGGAGTGCCTGCTGCTGGCGGCGATCCAATCGAGCACCACCACCCGTCCGGGGTGCCGGTGCGCCTCGCGCCGGATCAGCGCGGTGTCGTTGCCGGCGCGGTGGCCGGGCTTCCAGTGGGTGACCATCACCAGCACACGTCTCGTGCCGAGGATGCCAAGCGCACGGGTGACCTGTGGCTCGGTGACCGGGCCGTTCGCGCCAAGCGCGACGATGACGACCCGGGCCAGGCGCCCCTGGCGGCGGAGCCCGGCGAGCATCGTCAGTCCCTCGGTGTACTGGCGGCAGCCGCGCGCATCCGCACTGATCCCCTCGTGCCGGAGCGTCGGGAGCGAGAGGATCAGGGTCGAATCGCCGATCGCCAGCGGCGGGAGCACGCCGCGATGTGGTGGTTTGACCGTCTCGCGGTAGGCGCCGCCACACGCGGCCGGTGCGCTCCCGGGAAGCGTGACCGCCGCCATGAGCGCACACGCGGCGCAGACGGCGATCGCGAGCGCCACGGTCCCCCCACGGCGGCGGCGGCGGCGGCCGGCGGTGGGACGGGGCACGTCGGGGGTCGTCTGATGTTGCGCGCGCAGTGTCAACAGGCGCCTTGAGGGGAGGGTGCGGGTCGGCGCGCCGGTCGCGAGCGCCGATGGTCCGGGCAAGCATAGAGGCGCAGCGTTCGGGATCCCGCCGATAGAGCCGGAATGCGCCGTCGGGCGTCGAACCGCCGCGGTCGACACTGGGTGTCTGGATCGTCCACTGCGGGCGCCCCTGTATCGCGCGTGGTCGTGGGTCGTTCGGTGCGCGGGATGGGCGCCGCCGCCACAGGCGGCGCAGCAGGCGTCGCCGGTACAGTTCACCCTCGACGGCGCCGCATCGTCCCCGCCGCTCATCCACCTGGAGTGCTGCGCATGGATTCAGACCCCGAGTCCCCCAAGCGGTATCCGGAGGCCTCCCGCCGCACGCACTTCGCGCGGGAGCGCACGCTGTTGGCCTGGTGGCGAACCGGCGTTGCCGTCGGTGCCGTCGCGCTCGCGGTCGGGAGCCTGGTGCCACGCGTGACAGGCATCCCCAAGGATCGGTTCATTGTCATCGGGGTCGGCTACGGCATTCTGGCCCTGATCCTGGTGGTCGGCGGATCGGTGCGGGACCGGATCGTCCAAAAGGCGGTCGTCGCGGGATCCTTCGCGGAGCTGCCGACGTGGGTTGTGACCGCGCTGACCGTCTACATGTCGATCCTGATCGTGGCCTCGGTCGCAGCGTTCCTGTAGGCACGGTGCCGGGAGGCGGGCAGGGCGCACCCCTGGCAGCATGGGTGCATGTACCGCGTGGTGGTCATCGGTGGTGGATTCGGCGGGCTGCGCGCGACCCGCGATCTGCGCCGTGCCGCCGTCGAGATCACGCTCGTCGACCGGCGCAACTTCCACCTGTTCCAGCCGTTGCTCTATCAGGTCGCCACCGGGGCGCTGTCACCGGGTGAGATCGCGACCCCCCTGCGTGCGGTGCTGCGACGGCAGCGGAACGCGCGCGTGGTGCTGGGGCGGGTGTCCGACGTCGACCTGTCCGCTCGGCGTGTCCGGGTCGATCCGCTCGTCCCGGACGAGGGTGAGGGCACCTGGCTCGGCTACGACACGCTGGTGGTTGCGACCGGCGCGCGCCACGCCTACTTCGGGCACGACGAGTGGGAGCAATGGGCCCCCGGGCTCAAGTCGATTGAGGACGCCCTCGCGATTCGGCGACGCGTCCTGTCGGCGTTCGAGGCAGCCGAGGTCGCGGACGATCCCGCTGTGCGGCGCGAATGGCTGACGTTTGTGGTGGTCGGGGCCGGCCCGACCGGCGTCGAGCTCGCCGGGCAGATTGCCGAGATTGCGCACGACACACTCCGGGGCGACTTCCGGTCGGCGGACCCGCGCCAGGCGGAGGTCATCCTCGTGGAGGCCGCCGACCGTGCCTTGCCGACATTCGCGTCGGGACTGTCGGCGCATGCGGCAGCCGCGCTCGCGGCACTCGGGGTCCAGCTCCGGCGCGACTGCCGCGTCGTCGGGGTCGAGGAGGGTGCCGTGCACGTCCACTCCGCCGGGGAGTCCGACCCGGAGCGGATCGCGACACACACCGTCGTCTGGGCGGCCGGGGTGCAGGCGTCGTCGTTCGCCCGGCGCCTGGCCGAGGCATCCGGCGCATCTACGGACGCCCAGGGGCGGATCCGGGTCGAGGACGATCTCTCCCTTCCGGGGCACCCCGAGGTGTTTGCGATCGGCGACATGGCGAGCGTGGCCGACGGCAACGGGCATTCGCTCCCTGGGGTTGCCCCGGTCGCCATCCAGCAGGGGGCCTACGTCGCCCGTCAGATCCGGTCACGTGTCGCCGGTCGCCACGACGCGGCACGCTTCCGGTACCGCGACAAGGGCAGCCTGGCGACGATCGGGCGGGCCAAAGCCGTGGCGCAGGTCGGTCCGGTCCAGGTGTGGGGGCTCGCGGCCTGGGTGATGTGGCTGCTGGTGCACCTCCTGTACTTGGTGGGCTTCCAGAACCGGCTATTCGTGATGATGCGCTGGGGATTCAGCTTCGTCACGCGTGGGCGCGGTGCGCGACTGATCACCGGCGACTGATCTCGGCCGCCGCGCCGCGGGCGTCCGCGGACGAATCGGATGCGCGGCGCACGACACCGTCCGCCTGACCGGAGCGGTGGGGCAGGAGTACGGTCGGTGTGACCACGTTCCACACACGCCCATCCGCGATCCTCCAGAAAGTCAGTGACATGGACATTCGTCGCAATGCCATCAAGGTCGCCGCCGTCGGGCTGCTTGCGGCAGCCGGCGGACTCGCACTCGGATCCGATCGGTTCCTCGCGCTGGCCGGCCATCTTGAGGACGCCGTCGAACCGGATCCTGAGAACGCGAGCGCCGCCGCCGACCCGTCGGCCGACGAGCCCGCGTCTGAAGCGCGCGCCGGCGGCGAGGGCAATCCCCGGGGGCGAGCCGACACGAAGCGCGCGGACTCGGGCGCCTGACCGGCGGCGGCCGGCGCGCGGCTCACCCGGATCGGCGAACCGCGACCATGATCCGCAACCGGATCGCGCCGCAGCCACGGCCGCCGCGCCGTCGGCGATCGCGAGGACGCCGGCGCGAGATCGGCGGGGCCGCGGCCGCGGCGCATAGTCTCGGTCGATCGGTCCCTCCTGTCCCTCGCGGAGTGGCCCAATCGGGGAGGTCATTCCCGAGTTCGGGACCTGGACCGTGCTCCCGAGCACAAGGACCGCGTCGGTCGGGACGACGGTGGGCACGGACGACACCACATTCGCGCGATCCGGTGTGGCGACGATCTCGGCGCGAACCGGTCGCATCGGGTGGCACTTGCCACGCGCGCGTCGTCGTGCTTTCCTGCAACCAAATGGTTGTAGATATGCTGCCCAACGATCAGGCCAACCGCGTGTTCCACGCGCTCGCGGACGCCACTCGCCGCGACATCCTCGTGCGTGCGCTCGAGGGGCCGCGCAACGTCTCCGCACTCGCGCGCCGCTATCCGATGAGCGTCGCCGCCGTCCAGAAGCACGTTGCCGTGCTCGAGGCGGCGGGTCTCGTGAGCAAACAGCGCCGCGGACGCGAGCAGCTTGTCCACCCGAATGTGGACACCGTCCGGGGTGCGTATCGGCTGCTCGAACAGCTGGAGGCGGTGTGGCTGGGCCGCATCGACAGAATCGGCGAGTTGCTCGCCGCGGACCACGACACAGGACCGACGCCATGATTCCTCCGCACGTCCACAAGGATCCCGAGAACCTCACGATGACGATCACCGCTGAGCTCGACGCCTCGCCGGCGCGGGCCTGGCAGCTCTGGGCGAATCCCCGGCAGCTGGAGCGCTGGTGGGGTCCGCCCGGCTACCCGGCCACCGTGGTCGCCCACGACCTCTGTCCCGGTGGTCGGGTGTCGTACTACATGACCGGACCCGAGGGCGACAAGCACCACGGCTGGTGGCGGGTCCTCGCGGTCGAGCCGACGGTGCGGCTGGAGCTCGCGGATGGCTTCGCCAACGAGGACGGGACCCCGAACGACGCGCTCCCAACGACGACAATGGTCCTCACACTGACCGCGCGCGGCGGGGGCGTCCTCATGGCGATCGAGACCCGCTTCACGTCGCTCGAATCGATGGAGCAACTCGTGTCGATGGGGATGGAGGAGGGGATGGCCGCCGCCATGGGCCAGATCGCGGCGCTCCTGGCGGAGGGCTCGGTGGCGTCTGCCTGACAGAGCGCCCGTGGCGAGCGCAAGTCGGGCGGTCAGCGACCGGTCAGCTTTTCGAGGTGCTCTGGGTAGCGTGCGCCGGATGGGGTGATCGCCGCCGAACCCGCGTCGAGGTCGCGCAGATCCTCCGGAGAAAGCGTGATCTCGGCCGCGCCAAGGTTCTCCACGACACGCGCGAGTTTGGTCGTACCGGGGATGGGTACGATCCACGGCTTCTGGGCAAGAAGCCAGGCGAGCGCGATCTGCGCCGAGGTCGCCTGCGCGCGCGCCGCGATGCGCGCCAGCAGATCCACGAAGGCCCGATTCGCGGCCCGCGCGTCGGGCGTGAACCGGGGGAGGACGTTCCGGAAGTCCGACTCGGCGAACGTGGTCTGCGCGTCGATCGTTCCCGTCAGGAACCCCTTGCCCAGCGGGCTGAACGGCACGAAGCCGATCCCGAGCTCCTCGAGCGTGGGCAGCAGCTCCTGCTCCGGCTGCCTCCACCACAGTGAGTACTCGCTTTGCACCGCCGTGACCGGCTGGACCCGGTGCGCGCGGCGCACCGTCTCGACACCCGGTTCCGAGAGGCCGAAGTGCTTGACCTTCCCCGCCTGGATCAGATCCCCGACGGCTCCGGCGACCTCTTCGATCGGGACCTCCGGATCGACGCGATGCTGGTAGAGCAGGTCAATCGCATCGAGGCGAAGTCGCGTCAACGAGCCCTCGACCGACTCCTTGATGGCGTCCGGGCGGCTGTCGAGGAGGCTCCCGCCGAACCCCGGCTCGACCTTCCACCCGAACTTCGTCGCGATCACGATGTCGTCGCGGACGGGGGCAAGGGCGTCGCCCAAGAGCTCTTCGTTGGCAAACGGACCGTACGCCTGGGCCGTATCGAAGAATGTCACGCCGCGCTCGACGGCCGATCGCAGCACGTTGATCATTGCGCCGGTGTCGTGGGCCGGGCCGAGGCCGAAACTCATCGACATGCAACCGAGCCCGATCGTCGAGACCTCGGGGCCGCGCTCACCAAGGATGCGTGTCTGCATGGCGTCTCCGTTCGCACGTCGCCGCGGATCGCGCGCCGGTCGCGTCGCGCCACGTCCAGCAAATCACGCGACGGCGCCGGGCGCCCGGGCGGCCATGTCGCATCACGTCGATGGCTTGAGCCGCAGCATGCCTCGGAACTACGCTCGAGGCGGACGATCTCACCCCGCGCCGTGAAGGACACCACGCCATGCATCAGCCGAGCGGTTCGTTGGCGGCTCTTGACGTATTTGTCGGCGAGTGGGCCTTGGAGCCCCGCTTCGATGATGTTCGGACCAATGACGGCGGCGCGAGAGTCATGTTCGAATGGCTCTCGGGCCATCAGTTCCTTATCGAGCGGTGGTCGGTGCCCGTCCCGGAGGCGCCCGATGGCATCGCGATCATCGGCGTGGACCCGTCCACCGAAGGTGGATATGTGCAGCACTATTTCGACGCCCGTGGGGTGGCCCGAATCTATCGGATGTTGCTCGCCGACAACGTCTGGACATTGCGGCGCGAACAGGCGGACTACTCGCCCCTCGACTTTCGCCAGCGCTATGCGGGGAAGATCGCAGACGACGGTCAGTCGATCAGCGGCACCTGGGAGATCTGTCACGACGGCGTCATGTGGGAGCGCGACTTCGACCTGTCATACCGCAAGCTGTCCTGATGTACGGGATCACCACCGATGGCGGTGCGGGTGCATGGGGCGAGTCCGGTCCGGGGTGTGCAATCGCGTCCCGGGTCAATGTGTCGCGTGGCGTGTAACGGGAGCGAGTTGCGCACCCGCGTGCCATGGCGCCACTGTGCGGGATACCGACGCGTGCGCAATGACCCGCCGAGGATCGACGGGATCGATCGCGACGGACGGTCCCGCGGGCGCGACAGCCAGGCGCAGGCGCAGCCGCAGGTTATGGCCCGGATCCCCTCGAGGTGACATGCAGATGATCGCCGGGCAGTTCCAGTCGCAGATCACCGAGCGCGATATCTACCCGTCTCAGGTGCGCGTCCCGGGCGTCGCCGCCAAGCGGGAGGCGCAGATGCGTGCGCCCACCGATCGCGCGGAAGGTGTCGATGCGTCACGTCCCGGGCGGGGCACGTCCACAACGGGTCTGGGCCCGCCCGTGCCCGAGCCGGGCCGGCGTGGCACCGTCGAAGGGCGCTGCCGTCAGTTCGGCGCGTCGGGTCGCGATGTCGGATTTCCGTTATCGCTCAGTCGGCGACGGGCCCTGACCAAGGCGTTGTGGGCGCCAGTCGGCGGGCCGTCCTTCCTGAAACGCACGGATCCCCTCAGCAGGATCGGGGCCGTGGAGGTGGTTGAGGACATTTGCCTCGATTGATGGCAGGATCGACCCGCGCGCCGCATCCGAGCCGGCATTCAACCCGATCTTCGCCAGCCGGAGTCCCTCAGGGGAGTTGCGGAGGATCTCTTGGCACCAGCGATCGACCTCCTCGTCCAGTCGGTCGTCGGGCACGACGACGTTCACCAACCCCATCGCGAGAGCCTCATTGGCGGTATACCGCTGGCTGAGGTAGACGATCTCGCGGGCGCGCTTCTCCCCGACGGTCCGCGACAGCATCTGCGCTGCCCACCAAATCGGTGCCCAACCCAGTCGGGTGCCCGCCTGCCCGAACACACCGGATTCGCCAGAGATCGTCAGGTCGGCGATCACGTTCATCTCGTGGCCAGCGCCGATGCAATACCCGCACACGCGCACGATCACCGGGACCCCGCAGCAGCGAAGCGACTCGCCCAACTGGAGATACAGCCGAATCTGCTCGCGCTTGTCGCGCTCCGTGTGTGTCGGCTCGCGCACGTCGCCACCGACGCAGAACGCTCGATCGCCGGCCCCAGTCAGGACGAGGACACCGATCGCAGGGTCATCGGAGACTGCGGCGAGGGCGTGGCACAGCTCGTGGAGTGTCGTTGTCCGCAGCGCATTGAGCCGCTTGGGCCGGTTGATGGTGATGGTCGCCCGAGCGCCACCGACCTCGAGGATGATGTCCTCGTAGTGCGGCGCACGGGTTGTCATCGGGTGACCTGCGGCCATGTCCTCAACGGCATCCTCCGGTCGAGGTGGCGGACTGTTGCGACGGGACCGTAGCGAGGGAGGCGGCGCATTGCCCAATTGCCCGAGCGGAGTCCGCGCGAGATCACACCCTGCATGGCCCGGGTGCCCCAGAGGATCCCTCTGCCGAGTTGGGTGTCCGGGCCGGGAGTGGGGTGGCCCACCGGGCAACGGTCTGCCTCGCAGGCGGCCTTCAACGAACAGAAGGGCCGCGTATGCGGCCCTTCTAAGATAGCGGGGGCAGGATTCGAACCTGCGACCTTCGGGTTATGAGCCCGACGAGCTACCAGACTGCTCCACCCCGCGGCAGAAACTTGATAATGCCATTTTCCGGGCGAATCGTCAACACGGAGGGGCGGCTGCGCGGGGCTACGACGATCCGCCGCGCCCGTGTGCCCGCACCGGATCGCCGACGCGGACCCATCCCGGCCGGACGACTTGGCCGTAGACCCCGAAGAGGTTGTCGCGCCGACGGGCGAGTTCGGCGAGCACGGCACGGTCGCGATCCAGCGTGTCGGGATCGATCGTCGTGACCACACAACGCTCGGTGGGTGACACGATCCGGACAACCGCTTGGCCGATCTCGATACCACGGCCGACCCATCCGGCCTCCGCGAACGCGTCGTCGTCGTTGCCGAGTTCAACGACGATATTGGGGCGGAACCGCGCCACGTCGAGCTCCTGGCCGGCCCATTCGTCCATCATCCGCAGGCTCCGGTCGGTCACGATGTGGACCGGCGCGGCATCGAATACCCCGGCGCCGCTCTGGGCCATCGTGGCCGTCTGGCCGAGTGCATCACTCAAGGCCCGACTCAGCTGCGGGTCGTCGACGGGGAGCTCGGTGCCGTCCGGAGCGGTGACGACCGGACGATCGACCCGCCCGGAGCCGGGAAACCGTGCCCGGAAGCCGAGCATCGACGTTGTGCGACGGGCGGTCAACACGGACCCGTCTGCCCCGACGGCGGCGAACCGGCGGTCGCCCTGGAGTCCGTACGGCCCGACGAAGATCTCGCGGACGCGCTCGCCGGCGAATGACTTGACCGGGTAGCGCCACAGGTCGGCCACGATCCCGGCGTCGCGCGGCGCCACGGCTAGTGCGTCAGCGCCAGGATGACGACGAGGATGATCAACACCCCGAGGACGAGGTATGCGTACCGCAGCACCCGGCGGCGCAGGCTGAAGGTCGCCGCGTAGGCCTCCTCGGCCCGCTCGCGCTCCTCCTCGGTATGGATTGGCTCGGGCCAGTCATCGTCGTCGGAGGATCCCATACCGGGAATGTATCGCGCGGTGCCTGCGCGCGCGCATGTCGGGTCCGGGGCCGTCTCTAGGATCATCTCCGTGGCGCGACGCCCCCCAACGCAACCCGGGCCCCCAGCCCGTTGAGCGGCACCGACACCTCGATCGCGTTGGCGGTCGCGGCTGCGGCCGTCATGGCGTGGAGCCTCCTGTCGGCGCGACTTGAACGCTGGCAGATCTCCGCGCCGATGCTGTTCGTCGTCGTCGGGTTGCTCGCGACCAGCGGGCCGCTCAAGATCGTCGACGTCCAGTTGCACAGCCACGCGATCGAAGCGACGGCCGAGCTCGCGTTGGCGATGGTGCTGTTTACCGACGCCTCGCGGGTCAGCCTCCGGCGCCTCCGGTCCGACGCGGGGATTCCGCTGCGCCTGCTTGGCGTGGGCCTTCCCTGCGCGGTCGTTCTCGGGGCGCTTGCGGCGCTCGTCACCTTCGACGGCCTCGATATCTGGATCGCCCTGCTGCTCGGTGTGATCGTCGCCCCTACGGATGCCGCCCTCGGAGCGCCGGTGATCGACAACCCGAACGTTCCGCAGCGAATCCGACGGGCCCTCAATGTCGAGAGCGGGCTCAACGACGGCCTGGCGACGCCCGTCTTCACGATCGTGCTCGCGTTGGCGGTCAGCCATGGCGACGGCCACGGCGCGGGCCCGGTCACCGAGATCCTGGCGGTCGTCGGCGCGGTCGGGATTGGGATCGCCGCGGGCGCGGTCGGCGGGCTGCTCGTCCGCGAGACCGAGCGGCGCGGGTGGTCGACGCGGAACATGCAGCCGGTCACAGCCACGGCACTGCCGCTTCTGACCTACGGCCTGGCGCTGGCGTGGGGGGCGAACGGGTTCGTCGCCGCGTTCGTCGCCGGGATCTCATTCGGCGCCAGCTGGCACCCGGTCGACCGTGATGAATTCGAGGATTCGGTCGCGATGGCCAGCGAGGTCGGGGGCCTGCTGTCGGCGGCGGTCTGGCTGATGTTCGGCGCGATGCTGGTTCCGGCGCTCGACCATCTCGACTGGCGGGCCGTCCTGTTCGCCGTCCTCGCGCTGACCGTTGTGCGGGGTCTGTCGGTCGCGGTCGCGCTGATCGGCGCGGGATTCGACCCTGCGACGGTCGGATTCATCGCCTGGTTTGGCCCGCGGGGGCTGGCATCGGTCGTGTTCGCGTTGATCGCCTACGACGAGCTGTCACCGGCCGACGCGAACTTCCTGTTGACCGCGATCGTCACGGTCGTGCTGCTGAGTGTCGTCGCCCACGGGGTCAGCGCAGGGCCGCTCGCCGAACGGTTCGGGCGGTCACATCCCGAGCCGGACGCCGGCGACGGTCCGCACGCGCCGGGCTCCGGTCCGCGCAGTCGGCGCCTGCTCCACGGTCGGGGCTGAGCGACGCCGGCGACGCGGTCGTGCTGCTGTCGTGGCCTCGGCCGTGCGCGTCGTGCCCGGCGGCGGATCTGTCGCGGCCGCGCCGGACCTGATTTGCGGGGCCTCGATCACGCCGCATACCGGTGCGGACAACAGCCTCGTCGCTGTGCGCGGGAGCGGCCGCTCGTCGGTCGCCGGCGACCGCGCGATCTCCACCAACGTCGCCAGCGCGAACGGCGCCGCCGCGATGACGGTCACCGGCTCGCGCAGCACCGCAACGACAACGGGCTCCCTGGGGAGCCCGTTGTGTGATGTACCGTCGCGAGGCAGGGATGCCTAGGCGACGTCTCTCAGTTTTTGGGCTTCGGCGAGCCCGGCCAGCTTCTGAAGCGACTGGTTCTCGATCTGACGGATGCGTTCGCGGGTGACGTTGAAGGTCCGCCCGACTTCGTCGAGCGTCCGCGGGTGCTCGCCCCCGAGCCCGTAGCGGAGCTCGAGCACGCGGCGCTCACGGTAGCTCAACGTGTTCAGCACATCCTGGAGCCCTTCGGTCCGCAAGACCTCGCCGGCTTGGGTTTCCGGGTCCATCGCCTTGTCGTCGGCCAGGAATTGGCCGAACTCGGACTCGTCATCGTCGCCGACCGGCTTCTCGAGGGAGATCGGTGTCTGCGCGCTGCGCTTGATCGACTCGACCTCGGCCTCCGGGAGGTGTGCCACCGCGGCGATCTCGTCGATTGACGGCTCTCGGCCGAGCTCCGCCACGAGCTTGCGCTCGGCGCGGTTGATCTTGTTCAGCTTCTCCACGACGTGGACGGGCATGCGGATCGTGCGGCCCTTGTCGGCGATCGCGCGGGCGACGGCCTGGCGGATCCACCAGGTCGCGTACGTCGAGAACTTGTAGCCCTTGCGGTAGTCGAACTTCTCGGCCGCGCGCACCAGTCCGATTGTGCCCTCCTGGATGAGGTCGAGGAAGCCGAGGCCCTGATTGCGGTAGTTCTTGGCGATCGACACGACCAGCCGCAGGTTTGCTTCGACCATCTGGCGCTTCGCGTTCAGGTCGCCAAGTTCGATGCGCTTGGCAAGCTGCACTTCCTGGGCGGCGGTCAGCAGCGGCACGCGGCCGACGTCCTTGAGGAACAGCTGCAGCGAGTCGGTGCTCGTCTCGGTCTTGAGGTTCAGCCGGCGCGGACGGTCGGCCTCCTCGGAGAGCTGGGCCGTGCGCGCGCGGGCTTCCGCCTCGTCGAGCAGCTCGATGCCCATCTCATCCAGGTGCTGGTACAGCTCCTCCGCCGCGGCGGGATCCATGTCGAGGCTTTCCACGGCCGTCGCGACCTCTTCGATGCTCAGGAAGTTCTGTTCCTGGCCTCGTGCGACAAGCTGCTGGATTTCTTCGACTGCGACGATTTGCTGGAGCGTCATCTTTTCACCTCCGACCCATCTGTCTGGCGTGGGTCGCGCCCCCGGAATCGGGAACATGGCAGGGTATTCACACGAACAAGTGTTCGAATTCTAGAACTTTACTTTTGGAAGTCAATGGGGTTTCGGCGTCGTCGGGCCCGGGTGTACCGCCCGAACTCACGCATCGTGCGGAGGGGCGTCGGGGGAAACCCGACGTTGTGGGAGTTCGCCGACCATGGGAGTTTCCCCTACCGATGTTTCGGACGCACCGGGGAAACGCTTAATATCTGGTGAATTCCGGTGCGCTGACGCACAGGCGCCGAACCGGCTACTTGCTGGTGGCTTTCCCGATTTGGGTCAGGAGCGCCTTTGCCGTGGCGCCGAGCTGGGTATGCGGGCCGAGGGCCACGGACCTGGCCCAAGCCGACTTCACCGTCGCGACATCGCGCCGGTAGAGCGCGAGCCAGCCGAGATTGAACGTCACGACCTGGCTCGTGGGAAATCGCGACGACAGCGCCTGCAGTTGCGCGTTGGCCGCATCGTAGCCGCTGCCGCCGGTCATGGCTTGGGACATCGCCAGTCCGACCATCGGGTCCGGGCTGTTGGGTTCGATGCGCGCGGCGTGCGAGAACGCATCGATCGCGGCCGCCTGGTCGGCCAGGGACATCTCCACCTGGCCGAGGGCCATGTACCTCTCGGCGGTGGGGGTGCTCTGGATCATCGCGCGAAGGGCAACGGCCTGGTTGGAGGCCGTCATCGCCGCCACCGGGTCGGTGCGGTCGATGACGACGGCCAACTGCGGGAGTTTGGCCTGCGCCGTTGTGGAGGTGCCGCTTGTGGACGTGGACGTCCCGCTCGACCCGGACGGCTGGTTGAGCCCCACGGCGATGAAAATGGCCGCGATGGCGATGACCCCGGCAATGCCGAGGACCGCGAGAAACCGGATGGTGCGCTGGCGCTTGGCCCGTTCGTCGGGTCCGCCGGCCGGCGGCTCGTTGGTCGGCTCGGTGGCCTCCGGGGGACTCATCGGCACCATGTTGCCGCCTGGACCCCCGGAGGCACAAGCCCGGCGGGCATCTCAACGGATGCGCGAAGGCTCATGACCGGCGCCGCGGATGCCGACACCAAGAACCATGAGCTCTCCCAGCGCACCCCCAGGCCTGCTCCAGGCGATCCTCGCGACCGGTGTCGCCGCCGACGCGTCTGACGTGCATCTCAAAGACGGCACGTATCCGGTCATGCGCGTCAACGGACGCCTGATTCTGATGAGCGATTACCCCGTCCTCGATCCGGCGACGCTCGACGGGTTTGCCGTCGAACTGTTCGACGGCATCCCGGGCAAGCAGGACGCCTTCGACGCCGACGGCGACGCCGACCTCTCGTTCGCCAGGCCCGGGCTCGGGCGCTTCCGTGTGAACGTGTTCCGGCAGCGGGGGGTCGTCAGCGCTGTGCTCCGCGTGATCCCGACCGATGTGCGGCCGTTGAGTTCGCTCGGCATGCCGCGCGCGGTGACCGAACTCGCCGAACAGGAGCGGGGGATCATTCTCGTGACCGGGACGACCGGATCGGGCAAGAGCACGACGCTCGCCGGGATGATCGACCACATCAACTCCGTCGCCCACAAGCACATCGTCACCGTCGAGGACCCGATCGAGTCCCTGCATGCCGATCGACAGTCGATCATCAACCAGCGCGAGGTCGGCCAGGACACCGCATCCTTCTCGCAGGCACTGCGACGCCTGCTGCGGCAGGACCCGGACGTGATCATGATCGGCGAGATCCGCGATGAGGCCACGATGGAGGTCGCCTTGCGCGCCGCCCAGACCGGCCATCTCGTGCTCTCGACGATGCACACCCTCGACGCCACGGAGACCGTCAACCGGGCGATCGGGTTCTTCCCGCCCCACCAGCAGGAGACCGCGCGGATCATGCTCGCCGGCACCCTGGTCGGCGTGGTCTCCCAGCGGCTTGTGCCGTCGGCCGACGGAAACAGCCGGATCGTCGCCGCCGAGATCCTGATGATGACCGCCAGAGCGCGGGACCTGATATCCACGACCGAGGATGCCGTCGGGCTTCGCGATGTCATCACCGAGGGCGAGTTCTACGGAATGCAGACGTTCGACCAGTCGCTCTACGCGCACGTGGTCGCGGGCCGCGTCCGCATCGATGACGCCCTCAAGCACGCATCGAGCCCCCACGACTTCAGCCTCATGCTGGCCGCCGGCACACCGCACCGCGGGGACACGTTCTATGCCTCCGAGCCAATCCCGACTACACTCGACGGCGATGGAGTGCTGCCCGGTGGACGCAACGGCCAGGATCGTTTCGGGGAAATGGACAATCGTCCTGCTCCGGGACCTCGCGTTGGGACCGCGCCGATTCAGTGAGCTGGAGCGCTCGTTGGACGGCATCTCGACCCGAACCCTCTCGGTACGCCTGAAGACGCTCTGTGAGGCGGGCATCATCGTCCGAACGAGCGACTTCGGAGGTGCCGCGTCGGGTGCCTACGCGCTGACCGAGCAAGGCGAATGCCTGCTGCCGGTCATCGACGCGATGCGGACCTTCGGCAACCGTTTCCTCGTGGACGCGACCTGACCTAGCCCGGCCGACGGATGCGTAGAAAGCGCATCGGCAGGTACAGGGTGTGGGGGACACGTGCGGCGAGCGCCCCGCGCAGATCCAGACGTCCGAGCGGTCCGAGGACCTGCCCGGCCATGCTCCGGGAGAACAGCGCCCAGGCGTCCTCTTCGGTCTCCAGGTCGGCCACGAGCTGGATGTCGCGTTCCTCGATCCCCTGAAACCCGGCGTGCTCGAATGCGGCGCGATCGCGCGCGTCGCGCGGAATCGTCGCCCGAACGCCGCGACCGGCCACAGCCCCGCGCGCATGCCAGGCGACCACCGCGATCGCCGCGCCGTAGAAGGCGGCGTCGGCCGCCCGGAACTGGTCGAAATCGGTGACCGAGGCGATGATCCGCCCGCCGGGCCGGACCACGCGCCATAGCTCTCGCATCAGGACCTCGAGGTCGGCGATCTGCTCGAGAACGAGGCTCGCCAGCACGCAGTCGACGGTGCGGTCCGGGATCCCGACCAGGCGCTCGGCACGCATGACCCGGTAGTCGATTCCCATCCCCGCCGGCGTGCGTTCCCGCGCGGCCGCGATCGCCTCGGCGCAGGCGTCGATCGCGATCACCGAACCGTCAGGGCCGACGACAGCCGCGGCCTCGCGTGCCGTTGCCCCCGCGCCGCAGCCGATGTCGAGCACGCGCTCCTGTGGGACGAGCGACGCCCAGGTGACCAGGCTGTGGTGCAGAGTCACGCCCCCGTTGCCGCCGAGGCGACCAAGCGTGTCCTCGGTTGCCGTGGGGTCGAGCGCCGTGACCGCGAGTGCGAACGCCGCCGCCAGCTCACCTGCGTACGGTTCGCCGGACGCCAGGCGCGCGCGCAGGCGCTCGAGCGTCGCCACGCGCGGGTCGATCGGCGCGCCGGTCATCATCGGGCCGTCCCGGTGCGCACGGGCCCGCTCGTTGGGTCGGATCTCGGGACGTGGCCCATCGCGGCCATGCTCGCAGATCGGGCCGGGATTTCGGGAGTCCGCCGGCGCCGGGGACTACAGTTCCGCTATGCACCGCACGATCGATGGCCCGTTCGGC
>JADGPG010000003.1 GCA_017882545.1 Thermoleophilia bacterium | reverse complement strand
TCCGAGTTGCTGCTGAGCCAGGGCAACCAGTCGCCCGATGCCCGACGCCAGCCGTGCGGCCTCCGATGCAGATCGCGCACCGAGTGCCTCTTCTTGCTCGGGGGCATGGAGGATGCAGATGTTGCGTCCATGATCTTTTGCCCAGTAGAGGGCGGCGTCGGCGCGCCGGAATAGTTCCATGATGGTCATGCTCTCGCGCAGGTCAGCGACACCAGACGAGACCGTCAGGCGTCCGACTTCGGGAAACGGTAGATCGGCGATCGCCCGCCGAGCCCGCTCGCCGGCCAGCCACGCGCCCCGGGCATCGGTATCGGGCAACAGCCACACGAACTCCTCGCCCCCGACACGTGCGATGGTGTCCTCGGCCCGGCCGAGGGCCGCCAATCGAGATGCCACCTCGGTCAGTACGGCATCACCGATGATGTGACCGTATGTGTCATTGACGCGCTTGAAGTGATCGATGTCGAAGATCACCAGGCTCAGCGCGTCGCCGCGCCGTCGCGCCCGATGCACCTCGGCATCGAACCGCTCAAAGAACGTACCGTGATTGGTCAGCCCGGTTAGCGGGTCCGTCGAGGCCTGGGCCACAAGCCTCGCCTGGGATTCGGCGTTGGCGATGGCAAGTGCCACAAGATCCGCGAATCGCTCAAGGCGGGCTTCGGCTGCCGGGCTGATCGGAGAGGGTGTCGTGGTGGCCGCGAGAAGGGCACCCCACAACTTTCCGCCGACGCGGACGGGTGCAGCGACACCACTGCGGTACCTGCGAGACTCGACGAGACGCCCCACGTGATCATCGGCGAGCGCTTTGTAGCTCGAGACCCGTGCGACCTGCCCCGTGCGGGCAACTTGGGCAAGCGCCCCGCCCCCTTCGATCGGGAGCGCGACGACGATCGGCGCACCGCACCACCCGACCGGGATTGCCTTCCCGCCGTCAAAGCGCGCAACCAGCCCGAGATCTACATCAAGCAGCCCGGCGACTTCTTCCGCGGCTTGGCGAAAGACGTCTCTCGGGGGGGAGTCGGCTGCCACGCGCGTGGCCACCCGCCCAAGGGCCGCCTGCTCGGCCGCAAGTCCCTGGGCTTCGGCCAAGCTGCTCGCCGTCTCCCCCTGCAGGCGGGCGTTCGCCAAGGTTAGTGTCGCAAGGCCCGCAAGCCCGCGTGCCGCGCCGAGATCCTCGCCAGAGAAGTGTCGGGGGTTGGTGTAGCTGCAAAAGAGCGTCCCGAGAAGGGCTGTACTGCCCGCCCGCTGAACCGAGTCGTGTTCGAGCCGCACGCCGAGCAGTCCTCGCGAGCCGAGCCGGTCGGCGACAGACGTGGGAATCGACGGATCGGCCAGGACATCTTCGATCGACAACACGGGATCGACGTTGTTCAGCTGCATCCGCCAAATCGGAAGCTCCTCAAGACCACGGCCAATCGCACGCTCAAGGAACCCGCGGCGCTTGGGATCGGTCTCGGTCGTATAGACCGCGGAGACATTTTGTGTGTCGACATCGACCATGTAGAGCGTCGCCCGATCGGCACCGAGCGCCACGCGTGCGGCCGCGGCAATCCCCCCGAGCGTCACCGCCAGACTCGCAGAGTCAGCCTCTGCTGCCTCCCGTGCAACTTGCTCGATACTCGCGCTGGTCTCGCGGCCCATTCGTCACCCGGTCATCCGATGGTCTGAGATGGGCATCGGCGCACGTCACGGGCGGCTTGACGGACGGGGCGTCCGGCGTTCAACATGGCCGGCTCAACCGTGCATTGGTCGTAATTTCGCGACGACGCGGGCCGTCCACTCGAGCGCCTTTGGCCTCCCGGCTCGTGTCCGGGGTCCGGCGATCGGCACCAAGGAGGCATAGGGGGGAGGCTCGGGTTCAGGCATACCTCAAGACCCCGGAGTCCACACAGCTCTTACGAATACTCGGAAGCCAGATACCCCGAGGCCGTGTCGCAGTCCGTGTCGCAGTCGAACAGAGTCTCTAGCGGTTTCTAGCGGTCCCCAGCGGAGGACAGGCCGCGCTGGGGACCTAGGTCCAGAGATAAGGAAACCCGCCACATAGCAGGGTTTCAGCGGAGGAGGGGGGATTTGAACCCCCGTCGGACCCTAAAGCCCGAAACGGTTTTCGAGACCGCCGCATTCGACCGCTCTGCCACCCCTCCGCGCGGGACGCTACCATGCCGCCCGCGAGGTTTCCGGACGCCGTCCGACCGCGCGCGCCGAGCGCATCCCGGCGGCTTAGACGCTCCCCAGCACCAGCCCGAGGGCGGCGATCACAACACCGCCGACGGCGACGTGCCGGCACGACATCCGGAGCGGTACGAACAGGAATCGGCGACGGATCCACGAGATCACCGTCAGCTCGACCAGCACGACGATCCCGGCCACGATCAGCGTGGTGTGGACGTCGTCGATCGGGAACGGCAGCGAGCGCAGCGTCCCGCCGATCGTGGTCATCACTCCGGTCACGATCCCGCGGATGGGTCCGGAGCCGCGCCCCGTCAGGGCGCCGCTGTCGGAGCGCCTTCAGAGAGCCCCATGCTGATGCCCGCGCCAATCGCCGTCGCCAAACCGACGAACAGGGCGTCGTGCGAGCCGGCAGCACCGCGGCGGTGAAGATCGGCGCCAGCGTCGGCAGGGTCCGGTCGATGAGCTCGACGAGTCCGGGCTGGATGAATTGCAGCATCAGATGCCGGTCGTCGAGCTCCCGGAAACGCGCACGGATGCCGTGGATCATGGGGCGACGCGACCAAAGGGGATCTCGGGCGCCGGGACGCCAACGGGCGACCCGCGGCGACGGTAGTATCGGCGCGCCGGACGGGAGAGGTGTCCGAGCGGTCTAAGGAGCGCGACTGGAAATCGCGTAGGTAGGTATTCCCTGCCTCGAGGGTTCAAATCCCTCCCTCTCCGTCATCGTGCAGCACCCGAGAACGCCCCCTGGCCAGTGATCAGGGGGCGTTTCTTGTCTCGCGCCGCCCCGCAGTTCGCGCGTCATGGGATTTGCAAACAAGATAATCCCTGTGGTATTTATTCCCTATGAGCCACGGCGGTCGCCGTCGTGGGCCCCGCGCCGCACCCGTTCCGGAGGACCATATGAGCCGTTCCGAAGTGCTCGTCAGCACCGATTGGCTGGCGGACAACGCCGACAGCGCCGACATCCGCATCATCGAGGTCGATGAAGACACCGATGCGTACGCCGTCAGCCACATTCCGGGGTCCATCGCCTGGCACTGGAGCGACGACCTCCACGACCGCCCGCGGCGCGAGCTGATCTCACAGGAGCAGGTCCACGCGCTGCTGGCCAAGTCCGGCGTCGGCCCCCAGACCACGGTCATCCTGTGGGGCGGCAACAACAACTGGTTCGCCGCGTACGCGTACTGGACGCTCAAGTACCGCGGCTTTGACCGCGTCAAGCTTCTTGACGGCGGCCGCAAGAAGTGGGAGGCCGAGACCCGACCGCAGACCGCGGATGTCCCGCCGGTCGCGCCCCAGGAGCCCGGCCTGCTCGGCCCCGAACGCCCCGAGCTGCGCGCGTTCCGCGACGGCGTGCTGGCCAGCCTCAGCGACGTGGCGCACGCCCGCGTCGATGTGCGGAGCCCCGCCGAGTTCTCGGGCGAGCTCGTCGCGCCGGCGCACCTGCCGCAGGAGCAGGCGCAGGTCCCCGGCCACATCCCCGGTTCGGCCAACGTCCCGTGGGCGCTGGCGGCCCGGGAAGACGGCGCATTCAAGACCGACAACGAGCTGCGCGAGCTGTACGGAAACGTCGGCGTCACCCCGGACAAGCTGGTCACGGCCTACTGCCGCATCGGGGAGCGCAGCTCGCACACCTGGTTCGTGCTGCACGAACTGCTCGAGTACCCGAACGTCCGCAACTACGACGGATCCTGGACCGAGTACGGCAGCCTCGTCGGCGTCCCTGTCGAACGCTAGGCAACACACGTGATCCCGGCCCCCGGACAACGATGTACCACCGCGCATGCCGCGCCCACCGTCTTGCACACGGCGGACGGCATGCGGTCGGTCGGTGCCGGGTCCGGCGCGCGGAGACGATGACAGCCTCACGCACCGGGTGACCGGCATCACCATCTCCCGGACCGGGGTGCTCGCGCCTTCGGCAATCAGGGCGCTCGAGCCCAACCCCGCCCGGGAGGCAGACCGCAAAATCACCCCGCCGCACTGACGTCCTCCCCGTCCGGCGGGGTGACGGTCCGCTGCCGGCGCGACCCAGCCCCGATTGGGGAGCTCCCGGATACCCGCATGCCCGGCGGCGTGGCAAGATCTGCCTCACGGCCGCGATCGACGCCCCGGAAGGCAAGTGACCCGTGCGCATCCTGATCGTCAGCCATCTGTACCCGAGCGCCGTAGACGACACCGCCGGCACGTTTGTGCACCAGCAGGTGCGCGCCCTCCGCGGCCGCGGTCACGACGTCCGCGTGATCTCACCCGTCGGCTGGGCGCCGCCCGGTCTTTCGCGCTACGCCGCGCACCGGTCCGTTCCGCGCTGCACGCGCGTCGATGACGTGCCTGTTCTGCATCCGCGGATGGTCGTTCTGCCCGGCGCACGGCTGGGACCGGGCATCGTCCACACCACGCTGCGCGCGATTGCCGGACACGTCCGCCGGACCTACCGCGACTGGCCCTTCGACCTCGTTCACGCCCACATGCTGGTCCCGGACGGCTGGGCGGCGGCATCGGCGGGTCACGCGGTGGGGGTCCCGGTCATCGCGACCGCCCACGGATCGGCCGACGTGCTTGCGACCCCGAACCGCAGCCCCGCGTGGCGGCGCACGGTGATTGAGTCCATTACCGAATTGGACCAGATCATCGCCGTCAGCCATGCCGTCGCGCGTGGGGTCTGCGATCTGGCCCGCCCGCGCCAGGGCGTCCGCGTGATCCCTAACGGCGCCGACCCCGATCGATTCGCCTCCCGTGACCAAGCCGCTGACCGGAGCCGACTCGGGCTCCCGGACGATCGGCCGATTGCACTGTTTGTCGGCCACCTGACCGACCTCAAGGGCGTCGCGAACCTTATCGAAGCATTCGGAGCCAACCTCAACCGCAGCACCACGCGGCCCGTGTTGGCGATCGTCGGCGAGGGACCGCTGCGTGGCGCACTCGAGGCGCGTGTACGGGAGCTCGGAATGGGCGACACGGTACGATTCGCGGGCAAAGTTGTTCATGACGATGTGGGAACATGGATGGGTGCATGTGACGTCTTGGTGCTGCCGTCCCTCAGCGAGGGGCTCCCGACAGTGGTCTGCGAGGCGATGGTGACGGGGCGCGCGGTAATCGCCACCGCCGTTGGAGGCACCCCCGAGCTCGTCGAGCCCGGGGTGACAGGACAGCTCGTCGACCCTGGCGACGTCGTCCAGCTGGCCGACGCCCTCATCGACGTGCTGGACACCCCTGGACGCGCCGCCGCGATGGGCAGCGTGGCCGCGGGCCGGGCACGCGACACACTCACGTGGGCAGCCGTTGCGCAGCAGATCGAGTCGGTCTATCGCGCGGTGCTCTCCCGCGAGCACGCCGTGGCGTCCACGTGGGACCCGGCGGACGGATCCACTCCGCCGATCGTCGCCTAATAGGACTGCATGGGGAGAATTCTCTATATCTCGCAATATGTCGTCACCCCCGACCAACCGGGTGGGGTGCGTCATTGGCGACATGTACGGGCGCTCGCCGACGCCGGACACGACGTCACCGTCATCACCTCAAAAGTCCTGCACACCACCCGGGAGGCGCCGGAGGAATTCGCCGGGCGGCGTACCGTGCGTCGCAGCGAAGACGGGATTGACGTGCTGCGGGCCTATTCATCGACGGGCTACGGGAACGACGCGCGGTCGCGAGCGGCCAACCACCTGAGTTTCTCCACGTACGCGTTTCCGGCCGCGATGCGGACCGCCCGCCCGGACGTTGTGCTCGGCTCGTCGCCCCCGCTGACCGTCGGTGTACTCGCCGGGCTCGTCGCACAGCTGCGCCGGACCCGTTTCATCCTCGAGGTCCGCGACCTCTGGCCTGAGTCCGCCCTTGCCACCGGCCTGCTGACCGACCCGAAGGCGATCGCGGTCATGGACCGCATGGCCAAATATTGCTATTCCCGGGCCGACCGTGTGATCGCGCTCACCGAGGGCATCCGCGACGGTGTGATCGCGGCCGGCGTGCCGGAACGCGCTGTCACCCTGATCACCAACGGCATCGACCCGCCTGATGTGGACAGCGACCCCGATGTGGTCGAGCTGCCGGTCGGGCCCGAGGCCTTCGTCGCCATGTTCATGGGCCAGCACGGTACCTACAGCTCCCTGTTTACGGTGCTGGACGCCGCGGCGCGTCTGGCCGGCGACCCCCGCATTCACATCGCGCTCGTCGGCGATGGGGATCGCAAGCGCGACCTGATCGACAGGGCCGGCGAGCTGGGACTGTCCAACGTCAGTTTTTCTGGGCCGATTCCGAAGCGCGATGTGCCGTCGTGGCTTGCTCGCGCCGACGCCTGTCTGCTGACCTACCAGGACGCGCCGCTGTTCGGCGGCGCAATGCCGAATAAGCTCTTCGACTACATGGGCGCCGGCCGACCAATTCTTGCAGCGATCCCCGACGGGGAGGCGGCGCGGGCGATCCGCGCAGCCGGATGCGGCATCGTCACACCGGCCGAAGACGCCGGCGCCCTCGCCGACGCGATCACCGCACTGGCAGACGACCGCGACAAGGCGCGCCGGATGGGCGCTGCGGGAATCGACTACGTCCACACTCACCACGATCGCCGCGAGCTAGCGGCGAGATTCGTACAGGTCGTTGAGTCCGTCCTTCCCTGATCCCGTCGGCGGGCGCGCCAAGCGCACGGTCGACCTGGTCCTCACTGTGCCGGTGCTGATCCTGCTGGCGCCGGTGTTCGTGGTCATCGCGATCCTGATCCGCCGTGACTCCCACGGACCCGCGTTCTACCGCCAAACCCGCGTCGGGCTCGACGGACGCGAGTTCCGGGTGTTCAAGTTCCGCACGATGGTCGACGGCGCGGAGTTCATCGGCGCGGGCCTGCACAACGATGCCGGCGACTCCCGGATCACGCCGTTGGGGGCGCGCCTGCGGGCGCTTTCGCTCGACGAGCTGCCCCAGCTCGTGAACGTGCTGTTCGGGGACATGAGCATCGTCGGGCCGCGTCCGACCCTGCGTGAGCAGGTGGAGCTCTACACGCCCGAACAGCGCCGACGCCTGCGCGCGCGTCCTGGCATTACGGGACTCGCTCAGATCAGCGGCCGGTCGACACTGCCGTGGTCGCAGCGGATCGTGATCGACGTGCACTACGTCGACAATTGGAGCCTGCGGCTAGATTTCGAGATCATCGCTCGCACGATTCCGGCGCTGCTGCGCAAGGACGAGACGTATCCCGGCGGCATCGACGAAGTTGACCTCGGCTAGCCTTATTCCGCTCACCGCCGAGTTCGCGTTTATGGCAGTATCGTGGGGCTGCGCGGCGGCCAGCCCAACGGGCCGGCCACGACAGCTCCCGGGCAGTTAGCTCAGCGGGAGAGCACTCGCTTCACACGCGAGGGGTCACTGGTTCGATCCCAGTACTGCCCACTGCGAGGACCCTCATGGTGAGGCCGATCTCGGCCGCCGCGAGGATGCTTTGTCGATTCCGTGTCCAATCTTGTGTCGGCCACGCCGTCGAAGCGCCCCGCCTGAGCGCGCTCCTCGGG
>JADGPG010000042.1 GCA_017882545.1 Thermoleophilia bacterium | reverse complement strand
TTGGTGCGCGAGACAAGCGTCCACCCGGCGGGCGCGGTGAGCGTCGGCTGACTCGCTACACCGGTCTTGCCGAACCCGAGCGAGGCCACAAGCACGTCCCCGGCCTGGGCGCCGGCCGGCGCCGCCAAGGTCAGGGTCGTCGTGGAGTCCGAGGTGTAGGGGGAGTGGGCGGCGGCGCCCCGGGAGACGATTGCGGCCGGTATCGGTGTTTGCGATGAGGCGACCGCAGCGAGTGTGACCGCCGCGATACCGACGCCCGCCATCGCCGCCGTTGCAGCCACGCGTCGGCCCCAGCGTCGTGCGGTCGACGGGCCGCCGCCGGGTCGGCTGCGCGGACTCATCCGGGCCCGCCGCACCGTGACGTCCGGTCGGGAGGGGGGATCCCACGGCGGATGTCAGTCATGTTCATATGTCAGCTGCCCAGTTCTTGTTGCCCAGCCTAAACCGGCGGTCGGGGGTGGCCGCGGTACTGCGGGAGGGCATCACAGGTCGATTCTGATGCAGGGTGCGGACATTGCGGTCCCGGTCCCCGGCGAATCGGGCGTCGGCTGTGCCAATCGCCTTTCAGGTGCCACTGCCGCACCCCGCTGCGTCGTGCCGGAACCCGGCCGGTCCGGCTAGTTGCTGGACAAATTGTCGAGGACGGCGGCGTCGGTGGTGCCCATGTCCGACCCGGCAGCCAGCTTCAGGGTGACCCGGGTGACCGGGAACGGGTCGGCGATCTGGGCCACCGTCGTCCACGCGCCCGGGGCCGCGGCTCCGGGCGCGTATTCGAAGTACAAGGTCCCGGTCACTTCGCGGATGCGCAGCCATTGCATCGTGGCCGCGTTGTACGGCACCCACCCGGGCGTGATGTTCGCCTCGCCCGCCCCGGAGTTGACGTACACCGCAAGGCCCCCGCCGCCCACGAAGATGTCGGCGTAGTGGGTGGCGTCCTCGCTGATGAACATGGCAGTCTCGCCACCGGTCTGGCCGGCCGCACCCTGGCCGTTGTTGGCGGCACGCACGAGCTGCACCTGGGTGGTGTGGCCGGTGGCGTCGTAGGGAGCGGCGCCGACGAGCGCCCCGCTGGTCCACGCGCCCGCCGGGTGCGAGATCTGTAGCTGCTGGCCGGTCGCCGTCACCGAGGAGCCGGTGGAGCTGGTGTTCCACAGGCTCGGGCTCAGCGTGTTGGCGTCGAACGTGTCGCTCGGCAGGGGCCCAAGCGGAGCCGGTGGCAGCACATCAAGGAGCGTCTCGAGCGATGCGTCGAGGGCGGTGGCGTTCTTGAGGATCAAATACGACGAGTTGCCGGGCCCGGCCGTGAAGCTATCGCCACCGGTCCCGCTGATGGACACCGTGCCCCCGGCCGATTCGGTCATCGACGGGTCCGCCGGGCGGATCGCGTGGTAGATCGCGGTCTGGTCATAGGCGTAGATCCAGTTGTTGGCCCCGACATAGGCCAGATACGCCGCCCGCACTGGAGACGTCACGGGGTGGCTTGCGCTGATCGTCTGGCCGGCGTGGACCGCGTTGCCGACCTCGGAGCCCGACCAGGCGATCTTGGTCGGCCAGTTGGCGGCCACGTTTTGGGCTGCCGCGATATTTCCGACGACATTGTTCTCCCCGCTTGCGCAGCCCGGGAAGCACCCGGCCATCACGACCAGCGACTTGACCTTCAGGGCCACCAGCTGCTTGCCGGTCAGCGGGCTGATCGCATCGGCGGGCGAGTTCAACAGCGCCGACAGGTTCTCGAAGTAGCCGATCCCGGCGATGACCACGCTGTGGTCGGGCTGGGAGACGAGCGCCTTGCGATAGGTGCTCAGCGCCGTGCCGGGTGCCGGGGTCGACGGGGATGCGAGCGCACCGCACGGCCCGGCCCAGTTCGGGCTGCTCGTCGCAGTGCCCGTGTCGGGCACGTCGGAGCCGACGAGCATGTTGCTCGCCCCGTAGAACTGGGCGATCGCGGCGACGCACTTCCATGAGTCGGCGGCGACCGCGGGGCGGTCGGTGCGCGTGTTGACGACCGTTGCGATGACATTGGCCACGCCGCTTTGCTGGAGGGCGAAGGCGGTCGCCAACGCACCCGCGTCGCCTGCGTCGCTCCACATGTCGGTGTCGACGATGAGGGGTGTGGCGCCCGCGGCCACTGCGCCCGGCGTGCCGAGGGCGCTCGCCGGGATGGAGCTAGCAGTGACGACCCCGTCGCCGACGGCAGTCAGCTTGACCGTGTACGTGGTCCCGTCGACGAGCCCCGTGATCGCGGCACCCGCGCTCGTCAGGGCCGCTGCGGCCGAGCAGCTGGCACCGGCCGTGTCACAGACCTGGTAGCTGTACGCACCAGCGCCCGGGACCGCGGGAAAGGCGTTGATGGTCAGCGTGCCCGCGCTCGGCGTGAGCACGAGGCTCGGCGTCCCGAGCACGGAGGGGGCGGGCACGGCGGATCGCGTCGCCGGGACCGAGTTCACATAGCTCGTTCCGTTGCCGATGGCGACGAGCGCGACCTGTTCGGCGGTTCCACCGACGAGTCCGGTGATCGTCGCTCCGGACGTCGAAACCGGCGTGACGGGTCCGCACGAAGTGCCGGCGAGGTTGCAGACCTGGTAGCCGTACGAGGTGGCGTTCGCGACGGCGGGAAACGCACCGATGACAAGCGACCCGGGGCCCGGGGTCAGCGCCAGGGCCGGGGTGGCGAGCGTGACGGCGGTCGGCGTCCCGGCGAGGATCGCCGGGACGGAGTTGGCGTAGGCGCTGCCGTTGCCGACGGCGACGAGGGCGACCGTGTCGGTCGTGCCACCGACGAGGCCCGTGATCGTCGTCCCCGCGGTTGTGACAGCGGCAGCGGCCCCGCACCCGGCGCCTTGCGCGTTACAGACCTGGAAGCTGTACGAGCTTGCGTTCGGTACCGCCGCGAAGGCGTTGATCGTGAGCGAGCCCGGGCCCGGGGTGAGCGTGAAGTTCGGCGCCGCGAGCGTGATCGCCCCCGGCGTGCCCGTCTGGGTCGCCGTTGCGGAGTTCGCGAAGACGGCGCCGTCCCCGATCGCCGTCAGCCTGATCTCGTAGGTCGTGCCGTTGACCAGTCCGCTGAAGGTCGTGCCGATGGTTGTGACGGCGATGGCCGCCTGGCAGCTTGTCCCGGTCGCGTTGCACCGCTGGGCACGGTAGGCGGTTGCGTTGGGCACGGCGGCGAAGCCGTTGAGGGTCAATGCGCCGCCCCGGGCGGTGAGGGTGAAGCTTGGCGTCCCGAGCGGTGTTGCGGTCGGGGTCGCGGAGCGTGACGTCCATGCCGAGGTCAGGTAGGTGGTGCCGTTGCCGAGTGCCTGGAGCTTTACGGTATCGGTGGTGCCGCCGGTCAGGCCGCCGAATGTATACCCCGCCGTCGTGACGGTCACCGGGACCGAGCACACCGATCCGCTCACGTCGCATTGTTCGGCCTGATAGCCGGAGGCGTGCGAGACCGCGGAAAATGGGTTGATTCTGAGCGATCCCGGCCCCGGCGTCAGCGAGAGTCTCGGGGAGGGGAGGGTCGTGGCAGCGAGCGCCGCGGTCACGAGCATGGTCAGGGCGAACCCGGCGGCAACGGCGGCGGCGATGCTCGTGAGCACGGCGAACGGGTGCTGGCGCGCCGACGCGCAGAGTCCTCGGGGGGATCGGACGTAGTTGGGCAACGCGTGGGAACCTTCGGGTGTCGAGCGGCGGGGGGTTCCCTGAACCTAGGCGCCGAAGCTCGCGCGGGTAAGGGTCGACCGGGGGGCGCGCGACCTATACGGTCGGATGTCGCGTCCCTGGCCGGCCAGCGACCACCCGACGTCACCGGTCACCGCTTCATCGGGGCGGACGGCCGCCCCGTGGTCTCAGCCCGGCTTCGAGATCACCAGCCAGTCGAGACGCAGATCCCCGCTGGCGTTTGCCGGCGGAAGGACCGTGTTGTCGGTCTGCGTTTCGGTCTGGATGACCAGGTGCATCGGCGTGTTCGGCACCGTCGCTCCGGTGACCGCGAGCTGCGTGTGCCCGTCGAGTGCGTAGGTCAATGAGTTCGGCAGCCAGGAGATCGTGGCGATGTGCCAGCCGGACGACGACAGGACCCCGGTGTTCTTTGCCGCGAAGTCGCTGCCGGAGCTCGCCCCGCGCCGGTGGAAGTGGCCCCAGATCGTGGAGGTGAAGTTGAACTCGGGGAAATCGATTTCACCATCGGCCAGGTAGTTCTCGCTGTCCGGCCAGAGCAGGACCGCGGTCTTGTAGCCCGGGACCGGGTCGACCTTGAAGCGGAACGTGTACCGGCCGTAGGTCTGTCCGCCCTCCGACCCCGGTGCGCCGGCGACGACCGGCAGCAGGGCGGCGCCCATCGGGGTGCCACCCGCGGTATGGACGTTGACATTCAGGTTGCCAGCGGATTCGGAGACGACCTTCGACGGCCAGTACTGACCCTTGGCCCGGGTGTCCGGCGTGCCGTCCGCGTAGACGTGCCAGGGGCTGGCGGCGGTCGGGAACCCGCCGATCGGGACCGTCTGGTAAAAGTTGTCGGCGAACACCTGCTGCCAGCCGGGGAGGGTGCCGCTTGGCATCGGGACGACCGGCGTCACGGGTGGGTTGGTCGGCGCCCGCAGGTTCGCGCAGCCGTGGCCCGGCCGGATGGCCGTCGTCGCGAGGCGCTGGAAGGCCGATGCCTCGGACAGCAGTGCCCGCCGGTGGGCAAGTGGCTTTGCCCCGCGGGCCGCCGCCCGGAAGTTCGCCGCCTCCTGGGCCCGGGAGATGAACCACCGGCGACCCGCGGGCGGGCGCGGGGTGGTCACGATCGCGCCGGCGATCCAACGTCCGCCGACGTAGCCGCACTGCACGCCCCCGGTCGTCCGGACGAGGCGTGCGGGCAATGCCACCTTGTGGCGGACGGCAATCGAACCGAGCGATGCGGCCCAGATCGCCGCGGGGATCATGAGGGTGCCCAGAATCCCGGCCGCGACTGCGATACGGCGGTGCATTCGGGCGATATTGGCCATGCCCTCGGCAGTTCCTTCCGTACCGCGTCGGTCGGCGGCAGTGCTGGGGCGGGCCGGACGTGTGGGGTCTGGTCTGTGGAGCATGGACATCCGTGTCTTTCCGGTGGATCAGAGCGAGGCGGACGTTGTCGACGAGGTCACCCCGCCGACAGTGGCGCCACGATGAGCCGGGCCGTCGTGGCACTGGGGCTCATTGACGCGGAGCCTAGACCGCCGAAGTCGCCGCAAATCGGTGCATTCGAACGGTCTGCACGCCGCCGTGAGCCGCCGTAAGACTAGCGGCACCCTACCCGATCGGGGAGGTCGTGGGGTTCTGGCGGACCGGTGAGGGCCGGAGCGGTGCCGCGATCCGCGTGTCGATCCGACTGCGCGGACACGCGATTCGTTGCAGTGGCGCGGTGCACATCGTCGCCGCCCGGGGCGAAACGGCCGACCTCAACCTCAGCCTGCCGCCGTCCCCTCGTAGAACGTGGGGACGGCCCGCACCAAGTGCGCCGACCCGTCAGCCGTCCAGGTGCTCCGGCGGCAGGGCGTCGACACCGTCGGGAGAGAGGTGCGCCAATTCGGCGGCGTGGGCAGCGGCGGTCCGCCAGAAGGATTCGGGCGGTGCGCCGCCGATGAGCCAGGCGGTGGCGGTGGAGGCTTGGCGGACGGCGGTCCGGGTCGACCCGGACTGCCGGCAGCGGGTCGGGACGTCGCACCGTGTCGCCCACGCGGATGGGGCCACTGCCCTCGGGGAGCCCGTAGATCTCGATCTGGTGGAGGTGCCGGTGCCGCGGTATTGCGTATTCGGGCACGATCGGTCACCGCCGGAGCGTGCACGCCGCGTACCCCATCGCCGCGGTGCGATTGGTGTTGACGACACCACGGGGATTGGTCGCCCCCCAGATCCGGTCGTCACGCGCGGTCACCTCAAGTCCCATGCCGCGCTCCCCGCGGTCGTCCTCGGCCCGGCGACCTTAGCGGGAGGTCGGAGGGTCGCCCGGGACGGGGTTCGGCCCCCCAGTGTCCCCCGTCGCCATGGGTCGTGCCGTCGCCGCCGACGGGCCGGAGGCGGGCAGGTGGGTACCGAACCAGCGGGCGGCCGCGTCGGCGACGACAGCGAGCGTGCCGGGTTCCTCAAACAGGTGGCCCGCACCCGGCACCACCTCGATGCGGTGGGGTGCGCCAAGCCGCTCCGCGGCGGCCCGGTTGAGCTCACCCACCTGGGCATCCAAGGAACCGACGATCAGGAGTGTCGGTGCACGGACGGATGCCAGCATCGGGCCGGCGAGGTCCGGGCGCCCGCCGCGCGAGACGATCGCGCGGATCGGTGCCTCGGCGTCGGCCGCGGCCCAGAGCGCGGCGGCGGCCCCCGTTGAGGCGCCGAAATACCCGAGGGGAAGCCCGTGGGTCGCGGGGTCGCGGGTCGCCCACCCGGTGGCGGCAACCAAACGGCGCGCCAGGAGCGGAATGTCGAACACCAGATCCCGGCGTCCCTCCTCGTGCGTTGCCAGGAGGTCGATCAGGAGCGTGGCCAGCCCGGCCGCGTTCAGCCGTTCGGCGACCTTGCGGTTGCGTGGGCTCATGCGGCTGCTGCCGCTGCCGTGGGCAAAAATGACCAGGCCCTGCGGCGCCTCGGGGATGACCAGATCACCGGTCAGGCGAACGCCGGCATCGTCGACGTGAATCTCCCGTCGCTGGCCGACGTCCGCGGGTGCCGCCGCTGCCTGCGTCGGGCGGAACGTTGCGAGGATCGCCCGCACCGCGTCATCGGAGACCTGGTCGAAATTCCGATACCAACCGCCGACGCCCATGAGCTCGCGCGGGATCGTGTGGCACACGACCTCGTCGGCGACCTCGCGCAGCGCGGCGATCGCCTCACGCGAGCCGACCGGCACCGCGACCACGATCCGCCCAGCGCCGCGGGCGCGCAATGCGTGGACGGCGGCGAGATCGCTGAGGCCCGTTGCGAGCCCGTCGTCGGCCAGGATGACGGTGCGCCCGCGGATGTCGACCGCCGAGCGGTCCCCGCGAAACAGGGCGACGCGTCGCTCGAGCTCGCGCCGCTCGCGCAGGAGGATCCGATCGAGCTCACCCCGCGGGATCCCGATCTGTCGGACAGTCGCGGAGTCGATCAGCGTGATGCCGTCCTCGGCGATCGCCCCGACGGCAAACTCCGGGTTGGTCGGAGCACCGAGCTTGCGGACGATGAGGATCTCGAGCGGCGCACCCAGCGCCCGGGCGATCTCGGCGCCGACCGGCACGCCTCCGCGCGGAAGCGCGACGACCACGGGTCGCTCATCGCGAAGGGCGGTCAGCGATTCGACCAACTGGCGGCCGGCATCTTGTCGGTCTTCGAACATCCTGTCTCGATCGTCCGCGCGCCGGCGCCGGTCGTCATCTGTCGCGCACCTGATGCGCTTGGGGTGATTTCCCCGACGGGGTCGGGTCGATCCGTGGAAGTATGGTGACATGTCGCTGTTTGCATCCAATGCGCCCGCGACGAGCCGGCCGGCGTCCGTCGTGGTGAGGCTCGGGCGCGCGGCGGCCGGGGGCGCGGTGGTCGCCCTGCTCGTCGGCGCCGCTGCGGCGTCCGGGGCATCGGCACCGCCCGCGCCACGGCTTCCGATGGGGCTTTCCCGCGTCGACGGATCGCGCCAGGTGATCGTGGTGACCGCGTCGTCGGCGCGGTCGACGGTCGCGACGCTGCGCGCGTTCGCCGTCACGAACGGGGTGTGGCACCTGGCGTTCCACCCCATGCGTGCACGCGTCGGCCGCCACGGATGGATGTCGGCGACCCGTCGTCGCGAAGGTGACGGAACCACGCCGGAGGGCATCTTCACCGTCGGCACAACGTTCTACGGCACCCGGCCGAGCACCGGCACGGCATTCCGCTTCCACCGCCTGGTGCCCGGCGACTACTGGGACGAAAACCCGACGACCGGGGCCGCGTACAACACCTTTCGCCACTCGTCCAACACCAACTGCGCGCGGAATCCGTTCGGCGGCGGTACCGAGTGCCTCTGGCGCGGATCGCCCGCCTACAACTATCTGGCCGTGATCGACTTCAACACGCCGGCGGCCGGCCCGTTCGGATCCGGGATCTTTCTCCATACGGGCCTGGCGGCCGCCACGTCGGGGTGCGTGTCGGTAGCGCAGGTCGAGCTGGTGCGCATCCTGCGCTGGCTGCGGCCGTCCGCGTCCCCGCGGATCGTGCTGGCGGGTCCCACGGCACCGTCCCGGTACTGAACACCCGAGCGGCGGGTCGCAGCGCCGCTCGGGGGCCGGGTGTCAGGAGGCGATTCAGCAGGCTCGCACGCGCGTCGCCGTCGCCGGCCGGCGGACCGACAACGAGGCGGGCGACCGGGCCGACTGCCCGGTTGGCGAGCGCGACGCCGTGTTCGGTCGGACCGGATCGGTGCTCGGTCAGGCCTTCGGCCTCGCCGCCCGCAGTACCTGCGAGGTCATCATCGGGCCGATGGGTGCGATGTCCTGCAGTTCGCGTCAGCTGGTGGTCGCGGCCGGGTCGGCAATCGCCATCTCGTCGGCAGCGACGGGTGCGCATCCGAATCTCGGTGTGACGGGTGTCGATGCGCGCCGCCAGGTACTGTCCGCGTGTATGGAGCTCATCGCGGCCCGCAGGTGGGATCACGCCCTTGACGCCCCCGGACGGACGGCGCTCGACACCGTGTCCGAGCGGGTCGTTGGCGCGCTGGGCCGACTGGTCCCCGGGACCGGGGCCGTGAGCCGTCCGGCCCGGCGCGGCACCTCCACAACGATGACGGGAGGTCGGGCGTGCCCGAGGGCGTGAGCATCGAGATCGACCCCGCCGAGACCCTGCGCAGCCGCGCGTTCGTGCAACTGCTGGTGTTGGCGGCGGCCATCGGGCTGGTGGTCTCGCTGTTGGCCTGGTGCTTTCTCGAGGCCGTTCACGGCGTCAACCTCTGGACCTACGACAGGCTCCCAGGTGAGCTCGGTTTCTCCCACACGCCGACGTGGTGGCCGTTGCCGGTCGTGGCCATCTCCGGGGTCGTCGTGGCGCTGGTGGTCATATTTCTCCCCGGCAACGGCGGCCATCTGCCGTTCCGCGGCCTGGCCACCTCGCCCACCCAACCGATCTCGGTCCCCGGCGTCGTCGTCGCCGGGTTCGCCACGCTCGCCTTTGGTGCCGTCCTCGGCCCCGAGATGCCGCTCCTCGCCGCGGGCGGCGGGCTGGCGATCTTCGCGGTCCGGCGATTGCGGGCAGATACGCCGGACCCCGCGGTCGCCGTACTGGCCGCGGCCGGGAGCTTCGCCGCGCTGTCGTTCATCTTCGGATCCCCCGTAATCGCGGCCGTCATCATCATCGAGGCCGCCGGCCTCGGAGGGAAGCGTGCGCCGCTGGTGCTGCTGCCCGGGCTGGTCGCGGCGGGCATGGGGTCGCTGATCTACGTCGGCATGAAGTCGTGGTCGGGCCTCAGCACGAGCGCATACGCGATCGAACCGGTGTCGCTGCCGTCGTTCGGAAGCCCCGGCGCAAGCGACTTCGCCTGGGCGTCCGTCCTGGGCGTGGTCGCAGCGGTGCTCTGCTTTGTCATCGTCCACGTCGCGAGTGCGATCTATGTCCGCACCCGCGACCACGTATTGGTGGCGACGCCGGTCATCGGGCTCGGGGTCGCGGCCCTGGCGATCCTCTTCTACGAATGGACCGGCCATGCGGCGAACAACGTGTTGTTCTCGGGCGAGGCCTCACTCGATCCGCTCATCGCCAGCGCCGCCGCCTGGTCGGTCGGGGCGCTCCTGCTGTTGGTGATCGTGAAGGGCGCGGCGTGGAGCATCTCGATGGCGGCCTTTCGCGGCGGCCCCGCGTTCCCCGCGCTGTTTCTCGGGGCGGCGTTCGGCCTCGCCGCGTCGCATCTGCCGGGGCTGAGCCTTACCCCGGCGGTCGCGATCGGGATGGCCGCGATGTTCGTGTCGGTGCTGCGGCTGCCGCTCTCGGCGATCGTGGTCACGGCGATGCTGACCGCCTCCGGCGGAATCGCGGGCGTCACGCCGCTGGTGATCGTCGCGACCGTGACGGCCTTCCTCGTCACCAATCTGTTGATCTCCTATGTCCCCATCGAGGGTGGCGGCTGAGCCGCATGCCCGGATCCGTCAACGGCACCGTGCGCCTCGACCTCACCGGCCACGCGGCGCTCGTCACCGGTGCCGCGAGCGGCATCGGGCTGGCCTGTGCACGCCGACTGGCCGCGGCGGGGGCCGACGTCCTGATGCTCGACCGGAACCGGGAGGGGCTGCAGGAATACGCCCCGGCAATCGGCGCCGACTTCGTGTGCGTCGATCTCGACGACGCCGCCGCGGTGGGGGCGCTTGAGGTCACCGCCGACATCGTCATCAACAACGCCGGACTGCAGCACATCGCCGCCGTCGAGGAGTTCCCGGTCGAGACATTCGGCTACATGCTGAGCGTCATGGTCGAAGCGCCCTTCCACTTGATCCGCGCGGCGCTGCCCGGCATGTACGCACGCGGCTGGGGACGGGTCGTCAACGTCTCCTCCATCCACGGGCAGGTCGCCTCGCCCTACAAGGCGGCCTACGTCACCGCCAAGCACGCCCTCGAGGGGCTCTCCAAGGTCGTTGCCCTAGAGGGCGGCGCACACGGAGTGACCTCGAATTGCATCGCCCCGGGGTATGTCCGTACCCCGCTGGTCGAGGCGCAGATTGCGGCCCAGGCGGAGATCCACGGGCTTGCGCCCGACGACGTCGTCCGCGAGGTCATGCTGGCGCCGGCGGCCATCCGGCGGCTGGTCGAACCCGACGAGGTCGCCGAGCTGGTCGCCTATCTGTGCACGTCGGCGGCATCGTTCATCACCGGGGCGTCCCTGTTGATCGACGGGGGCTGGACCGCCCGCTGATCGGCAGTCGGTGCCCGTGGGCCCGCGCGACGGGACAAGTTAGGCTGACGGTCATGGCGCCACCCCTCTTTCGACCGCTCACGATTCGCGGCGTGACGCTGCGTAACCGGATCGGCGTGTCGCCGATGTGCCAATACTCGAGCGTCGACGGGCATGCGACCCACTGGCACCTGGTCCACCTCGGCAGCCGCGCCGTCGGGGGTGCCGGGCTCGTCTTCACCGAGGCCGCCGCCGTTACCGCCGCCGGCCGTATCAGCCCCGGTGATCTCGGGATCTACTCCGACACGCACGGCGAAATGCTCGAGGTGATCACGACGTTTGTGCGCCGGCAGGGCGCGGTGCCGGGCATCCAGCTCGCGCACGCGGGCAGGAAGGCGAGCACGATCCGCCCCTGGGAGGGGCGCCGTGCGGCGCTGCCGGAGGACGGCGGCTGGGAGGACGTCGTCGCGCCGAGCGCGGTGCCGTTCAGCGAGACGTATCCGATGCCACACGCACTCGACCGGGCCGGGATCGGGGATGTCGTCGAGGCGTTCGGCTCCGGCGCCCGCCGCGCGCTCGAGGCGGGCTTTCGGGTGGCCGAGATCCACGCGGCGCACGGGTATCTGCTGCACGAGTTTCTGTCGCCGCTCAGCAATCTGCGCACGGACGATTACGGCGGCAACTTCGACAACCGCATCCGCATCGTGCGCGATGTCGTCACGGCGGTGCGGGCCGTCTGGCCCGAGCGCCTCCCCGTCTTCATGCGGGTCTCGG
This sequence comes from Thermoleophilia bacterium, assembly GCA_017882545.1. Classification (GTDB taxonomy): domain Bacteria; phylum Actinomycetota; class Thermoleophilia; order Miltoncostaeales; family Miltoncostaeaceae; genus CAITWD01. The sequence continues at coordinate 6,886 of JADGPG010000042.1, read as the reverse complement.
CGAGCGACTGGGTCGCGGGGGGCTGGACGCCCGACGAGACCGTCGAGCTCGCGCGACAGGTCGCCGAACTCGGCGTCGACCTGGTCGACTGTTCGTCCGGTGGGAATACGCCGGACGCGAGCATCCCGGTCGGGCCCGGCTATCAGGTGCCGTTCGCCGAACGCGTCCGACGGGAGGCCGGCGTCGCGAGCGCCGCCGTGGGGATGATCACCGATCCCAAGCAGGCGAATGCCCTCATCCAGGACGGCCGTGCCGACGTCGTGCTTTTGGCCCGCGAAGAGCTGCGCGATCCCTACTGGCCGCTGCGGGCGGCGCGGGAGCTGGGCGTCGAGGTGGACTGGCCGATCCAGTACGAACGGGCCCGCTGACGCGGCACGATCTCACCACGTGACCGCGGCCGTGTGGCGCCGGACGATCTCCTCCGCCGCCGTCCGCGTCCGCGCCACCGCCTCGGCGTGGGTCCGCACCAGATCCCCCTCGAAGCGGTCCAACAGCGCCCGTTGCCGGATCGCGCCGTTCCCCTGATCGAGCATCTCGGACACGCCGTCAAGCCACGGTTCGAGTCCGAGCGGGCCGTGGTGGTCGCGGGTCCGGTCGAGCAGCGCGGCGACCGCGGTGCGTGCGGGGCGCGCCTCGCCGGTGTCGAGATCGATGAGCTTGCCGTCGAGACCATGGCGCGCCGCGCGCCAGAGGTTCTCCTCGATGTGCCCACGCGGATGCGGCTCCCGTCGCCGGTCCTCGTCGTATTCGGCGCAGCAGTCGGCGATCAGCGCCATCCCGAGCGCCGCCAGGGCAAGGGCGTGGGCGGCCTCGGTCTGCCCGTCGCAAATGCGGACCTCGACCGTGCCGAACGCCGGATGCGGGCGCACGCTCCACCAGAGCTCGGTCGATTCGGCGATCGAGCCGGTCCGCTCGAGCAGCGCCACCAGGCCGGCGTAGTCGTCCCAGTCGCGAAAGGGATCCGAGATGCCGCAACGCGGCAGGTTGCGGATGAACAATTGCGTGCGGACCGATGCCATCCAGACGTCGCGGCCGGCGTAGAGCGGACTGTTGGCCGAGAGCGCCAGCAGCTCCGGGAGGACCTCCCGCATGCGGGTGCAGACGTAGACCGCCCGGTCGGCATCGCGGACGCCGCAGTGCAGGTGGACGGCCCACGTGTTGTTGATCCAGGCGACGTAGCCGAGATTGCCCACGACCCGGTCGTAGTGGGGCGTCTCGATGATCCGCTGCGCGGTCCACGGGCTGAACGGGTGCGCCCCGGTGATGGCGATCTGCGCGTCGAGCGTGTCTGCGAGCGCACAGAGCGCCAGCCGTCCACGGGCGAGGTCAAGCGCCGCGTCGGCGAACGTCGCATGCGGACGGGTCTTGTATTCGATCTCGCTCGCAATCAGCTCACCGTCGAGCTGCCCCGCGAGCCCCGGCGGAGCGGCGTCGATGAACTCCTCATACCGGTTCGCCAGACCCAGCGTGGTCGGGTCGAGGATCTGGAACTCCTCCTCGATGCCGAGAGTGAAGTCCGTGGCGTTCGCGAACCGGTCGCGGGCGCCTGCGAGGATGCTGGATGTGTCCGGGTCGATCATGCGGCGGCTCCCATGGCCGTCGGTCAGGTGCTGCGGCGATGCGCGTGGGCGGCGGTGCCCTTCGCGTCTTACTTAATCGTATCGATCAACTTTTCCCGAGGACCGCGCCGGCCTTACCGCAGCCGGTCCGGTCCGACCCTGCGCTGGGCACGACCACGCGCCGCCGGGGTGCGATGGACCGGTACCGCGCCGATAACGTACGCTCATCGCACGATGGCGATCGATGCCGCACGCGCCCTGTTTCACACCGAGGACTCCGACACCGAGCGCACGCGAACGCGCGTGCGCCTGATGGTCGAGATCACGTCCCACGTCGGTACGTATCGAAACGGGCTTGCCCAGGCCGCCAAGCGGCTCACCCCGGCCGAGGCCGCCATCATCGCGGACCTCGAACGCAACGGGCTGGACGTCCCGCAACTGCGCGAGGTTCTGTGCGGCGCGCATGTGCTCGTCGACGACCCCGAGCTGTACGACCGCTGGCGGTTCCCCCAGAGCCGCGAGCGGCTCTCGAGCCACCACCGCACGGTCGATAAGCGCCGCTACCCGGACATCGGGCTCAAGGGGCCACTCGTCCGCGAGAAGCTTCACGGCCGCACCGAGTCCGGGACCTGGGTGCAACTCGAGAAGACGCCCGCCGCGATGGGCCCCGGGATCCACGTGCCCTCGCTGACCGATCTCAAGCATCTGATCGACTACATCGTGTACCGCTTCACCAAGAGCAACGTCGGCCCCTGGGGCCTCTCGAAGAACACCGAGCGCCGGCCGATGTATCTCTCGCCGAACCTTGCCACGACCGTTCCGGTTCCGGCCGCCGCCGAGGCCGAGCTGACCTCGTCGCTGGCGCGGATCGAGGCTGACGACGACGCCACCTCGGCGTCCCCGGATCTGGCCGTGCGGTTCCCCCCGCCGGAGCGCGCGAACACGCTCGAGGAGTTGGTGTTCGTGCCCGGCCACCGCAACGGTCGTGGGCTCTTCGGTGCGTCCAACGTCTACGTCGCCGAGACACCGTCGGAGCTAGCGCGCACGACGCTCGCGGCCGTCACGCAGCCGCCGCGCTGGTCGCTTCCCGGAGTCAGGGGCACGGTACCCGCGACCGTGCGCGCCGCCGGCCGCGAGATCCGTTACGCGGCGCGGGTCGTGCCCGTCGCCGACCAGAAGGAGCGCACGTGACGACCGATCCCCAGGGCGGCACGGACATCCCCACGGGGCTGATCGACGCGGTCGCTCACCTCGTCGAGACGGGGCCGGTCCCGCTCGGCGGCTACACCCTCGCCGAGATCGACGCCGTCAGCGGCGTCGTGCACTTCCTCGAGGATGAGCCATCGGCCGAGGTCGTCGCAGAAGCGGTCCGATCGCTGGCCGCCCGCAACCTGATCACCACGAGGCCGGGGTCGAACGAGGTCCAGGTGCGCGGCGACCTCGGGATCGCCTTGGCGTTCCAGCAGCGCTCCCGGGTCGTCCTCGACGCGCGCGCGACCGGCACGGCGCCCGACCGACCGTGGCGATTCGTGCTGATGCCGCAGCCAGAAGGGGTCACGCTCGAGGTCTTGATCGATGCGCTCGGGATTCATTTCTTCGCACTGCGGGCCACCGGTGAGGCGTTTGAGCGCCTCTGGGGTCGGTTGCCCGCGGGCGATCGCGGACCGGCGGGCGCCGACGCCGACCGGGTGCTCGCGGCGAGTGGCCGGACCGCCCTTGTCAGCGTGAGCCGGTACGACGACGGTGGCGATCGCACGACGCACGACGTCGTGCTCGCGGCCGAGGGCGAGGTCTGCCACGTATTCGTGCGAGACCCCGAGTCGCCCGACCGGCTCGTCGCCCAGGGCCTCGACGAGCAGGAGTGGCGGGACCTGGTCACCACGCTCACCGCACTCGCCTGACCGGCGCGGAGGTCGCCACCTCCAGACGCGGACGTAATCCACGCGCATCGTGGCCGGCAGCACGGTGGGTCCTCCGTGGATCGCCGACACCGCGTAGTTGAGGATGATGAGCAGTCCGCCGGCCAGTGTTGCCCACGCGACGAGCGCCGCACCCTGGACGGGCCGCCTCGGGCGCCTCGTCGTTGCGACGGACGGTGCGTGGATGTCGCGGTGGGAATCGGTAGCCGGCGTGCGGGTCCGCCTCGGTGCGCGCGCCTGTGCCATCGGCGGTCCGTCGGGAGAACTCGAGCCCCGCCTGGGACGATCCCCGGCGCCGCGTCCGCAGGATGCGGGAAGGACGCGATGGCGACGTCTCGCCGGACACCGGACGGGAGCGGTCGCGCTCCGGGAGCACGCCGCGCGACCCGGGTCGATGAGCGGTGCGGGTCGTCGACGGGTACCAGCCCGCCGGGCCTGCGGCTACTTGGGCGGACGGCTCCGGGCGAACTCCAGGCCACGATCGAGCCACCGTCCGAGATCGGCGTCTTCGGCGACCCCCTCGGGGCCGACATAGACCATGCCGCGCATGGGGCGCCCGGTAAACGTCATCTCGCGGGCGTCCGGCTCCGACAGCGCGGCGTCGTAGGCGTCGACGCCGACGCGGACCATCAGGTCCGGGCCGACGATGCCGCAGCACATGTTCCCGTCGGCGAGAAAGCACAGGCCGCCGAACATCTTGCGCTCCGTGATCGCCGGATCATCACGAAGGTGGGTGCGGATGCGTTCGGCCAGGCCGTCGTCGAATGCCATGCGGCAACGGTAGCAACGGGATGTCGTCAACATCGGCCGACATGCCGAGGCCGACACCGTGTCGGCGGGGCGGGAGCGCGGCTACGGGTTGCGGACCACGCGCTCGCCGTCGCACGCCGGACAGCGGACCGGGATCAGCCCTTCGCCGTTGCGGGCCTGGCTCCAGATGCGGCCCTGTCCCCAGCAGGTCGCGCAAAAGCTGGTGCCCGACGGCACGAGCACGACGGGAACCACGTCAGGGGAATCACGCTTGTCGACGCGCCAGTCGGTCCAACTGGGATATGCGACGGGGGCGCTGCCTGGCTCTCTCACGGCAAACAAGAAAGTGTCCTTGTTCGGGCGGTCTAGGTGGGGAATCGACCGCAGTGACCGGTGACATGAGCGCCGGGGACGGGCGTCCACGCATCGGGATTGGACGGGAGTATTGCGCGGGCCGGCCGGCCGGAGCTTGGCCCTATGGCGAAGATCTGGGTACCGCCGGATCGCCATCGGGCGGTGGGGCGGCCCTGGCACTGGCGGGCCGTCAGTCGGCGTCCAGCGCCGAATAGTGCCGGGCGCTCCCGGTGCGCGGCGCACCGGGAGCGCCCGGAGGCGGTCGGACTCAGCCGGCGTCGGGGTGAAGCTGGCGCATCATTCCCATGGCGTCGAAGACCCCCCAGTGCTCGTGCACAAGGCCGTCGTCGCCGAAGCGCATGATGTCGATCAGCGGGACGTCGACCGTGGTCCCGGTCGGCGGCAATCCCATGAACTCGCCGGTGTGGGTGCCGACGAACCGCGCCCGGGCGACAACCTTGTCGCCACCGTCGACGATGTCCTCGACGACCATCGCGAGGTCGTCGAATGCGGCGATCTGCATGCGGAAGAACTCCTTGACGCCGTCCCGTGTCGGCGGACCGACCGGGAGTTCCTCGTATTCGACGAAATCGTCGGCGAGGTATGCGCCGAAGCCGTCAACATCATGGGCGGTCAGCAGTTCGTACATCCGGCGAATCGTGGCGGTGTGATCCATGTTTGTGTCCTCCTTGCCGCAGAAGCCTGCGGCGATCGGGGGCGGGGTCCCCCGAATGTAGACCCGCCGCCGCAAGGCGTCGATGGCCCGATGTGGCGCGGATGCGGACCCGGCACGCCGGAGTTGGTGGGCGGGGTACCAACATCCGCCGGTACTTCCCGATCGTGTCCGGAGTCATCCTGTCGGAAGCCAGCTGCCGATCGCGGCCCCGGGCCCGCCACTTGCGGTCGCGGCCGCCGTAGTGTGCGGCCCTGGGCGCGATCTGGTCGGGCACCACCGCTTCCGGCCGCGGACGGTCCACACCGTCAAGCTCACGCGGATGTGCGCGGTGCCCTCGGCCGGGCACGCATCGCGGTGGTGCGCCTAGCGAGCGAGTACCGGGGGCGGCTGCGGAGCGCTAAGAAGGGCTCACTGAGCGCGGTCCCCCGGGTGGTCTGAGCGCGGTGGAGACCCGCGATGGCGCCTGGTCGCGACCGCGCCGCCGTGCGACGCCGGTCCGTACGACATAGGTTGTGGGGGTGTATCACCGCAGCCACCCCCGCGATCACGCGGATCGATCGCCCGCGGGCCGACGGAAGCGACGACCGGTGCCCGCCCGTCTTCTCGGTCTGGTTGCTGCCGCGTGCCTGCTTGTGCTCTGCAGTACCGCGATCGGGGCGACCCCCACGTCGACAGTGTCCGTGGGGATCGTCGGACCGGGCCGGGTCGTCGCCAGCGTGCCGAAGAAGTCGTGCGCCAGGAGCTGCGGGATCACGGTGCCCAAGGGTGCCCGGGTCACCTTGCGCGCCCATCCGGTCGGGACGGCACGGTTCATCGGTTGGTCGGGCGCGTGCTCGGGCACCGGGCCCTGCCGGGTCACCGTCGGCGCCGACGTCGCGGTGACGGCAACCTTCCGCCCAACGTACTCGCTCTCGGTGGGCGTCGTCGGGACGGGGTCGGGCCGGTTTTCGAGCGTTCCGCACGCGATCTCCTGCCACGTCCACTGCACCGCACGGTTCATCGCGGGCACCCAGGTCACGCTGCATGCCGCCGCCGTCGCGGGATCGACGTTCGCAGGGTTCGTGCGGGCGTGCCGCGGGACCACCTGTGTGCTGGTCATGTCCGGGAACCGGATCGTCGGCGTCCATTTCGTCGCGAACCCGGTCGCACGGGCGACCGCCGTCACGGTGACCGGGCGCACGAGGACATCGATCGGTCTGTACTGGACCAACCCCCTCGGGGTCCACATCACCCGGATCGTCGTGCGCCGTGCTCGCGGGGCGCATGCTCCGGCACGGCCGACGGCGGGAACGGGCGTGCCGACGCGCGGGACACACCCGGTCACAGTCACCGATGCGGGGCTCGCCGCCGGCACCCGCTACAGCTACGCGATCTTCGTGCGCGACCGGTACGGACATTTCTCGCCGGCGACACGGCTGGGCTCACGCACCGACGCGATCCACGCCAGGCGCCTCGGAATCCCGGTGCCGTCGCTGGCCCCGAGCGCCGGCGTGCTCACCCTCCTCAGGTTTCGACCGGTGCCCGCCCGTCTTCTCGGTCTGGTTGCTGCCGCGTGCCTGCTTGTGCTCTGCAGTACCGCGATCGGGGCGACCCCCACGTCGACAGTGTCCGTGGGGATCGTCGGACCG
>JADGPG010000041.1 GCA_017882545.1 Thermoleophilia bacterium | reverse complement strand
GCATCCGTGGCCTCGTCGACGAATTTCGCGCAGGAGACGCCGATGCCATGATCCTGTTGCAGCGCGTGTCGAACCCGAGCGAGTACGGGGTGGCCGAGCTGGTCGACGGACGGGTCGAGCGCCTGGTGGAGAAGCCCCTCCAGCCGAAGTCGGACCTCGCCCTGGTCGGCGTCTACATGTTCACCCGCTCGATCATCGATGCCGCGAAGGCGATCAGCCCCTCGGCGCGCGGCGAGCTCGAAATCACCGACGCGATCCAGCGCCTCATCGACGAGGGCAAGCGCGTCGATCCGTCGATCGTCACGGGCTGGTGGAAGGACACCGGGCGGCTCGAGGACATACTCGAAGCAAACCGTCTGATCCTCGACGTCGTCGACGCACGCAACGACGGCGACGTCCGCGATTCGACGATCGAGGGCCGCGTCGTCATCGAGGCTGGTGCGCTGGTGATCAACTCCTCCGTGCGCGGTCCGGCCATCATCGGGTCCGGTGCGGTCGTGGAGGATGCCTACGTCGGTCCCTACTCGGCGATCTCGACCGGCGTGCACATCCGGAGGGCCGAGGTGGAGTACAGCATCTTCCTTGAGGACAGCCGCATCGAGGACATCGATGCCCGCATCGAGAGCAGCCTGGTCGGGCGCGGCGCGGTGATCGCGCGCTCCGAGGCAAAGCCGCGCGCCTACCGGTTCATGGTGGGCGATTCCTCGTCGATCGGCCTGCTCTAGCGGCTATGCGCATCTTGGTTACCGGGGCCGCCGGCATGCTGGGATCCGACCTGATCCCGTACTTGCGGACGCGCGGGCACGAGGTCACCGGCGTCGATCTCGAGGTGGACATCCGCGAGCCCGGTCCGATCGATGCCCGCGTGGCCGAGATCGCCCCCGCGGCGATCATCCACGCCGCGGCCTGGACCGACGTGGACGGTGCGGAGTCCAACGAGGCCGCCGCGGCCGCGGTGAACGCGGACGGGGCCCGGAACGTCGCGCGCGCAGCTGCGCGCGCCGGTGCGGCGCTGGTGTATGTCTCGACCGATTACGTCTTCGACGGCACCTCTGACCGCGACTACACCGAGGATGATGCGACGGCTCCGATCGGCGCCTACGGACGCACCAAGCGCGTCGGCGAGGTGGCATCGCTCGAGGAGCACCCCGGCGGCGTCCGGATCGCCCGGACCGCATGGCTGTACGGGGCGCACGGGCGCAATTTCGTCGACACGATGCTGCGGCTGGGCCGTGAGCGCGACGTTGTCCAGGTCGTCGCGGACCAGATTGGCTCGCCGACCTGGACGCGGGATCTCGCCCCGGCGCTGGAGACCCTGATCGAGCTGCAACCGGGCGTCTACCACACCACGGGAGGCGGGTCGGTGACCTGGGCGGGCTTCGCCGAAGCGATTTTCGCCGAGGCCGGCATCGAGTGCCGGGTCGAGCACGTCACGACCGCCGAGTTCGGCCGGCCGGCTCCACGCCCGGCCCGCTCCGTGCTCGCGGTCACCCGGCCGGGTGCCCCTCGGCTGCGGAGCTGGCGCGAAGCGCTGCGGAACTATCTCAAGGAGACGGCATGAGGCTCTTGGTCACCGGCGGCTGCGGGTTCATCGGATCCGCATTCGTGCGGATGGCCTTGGCGCGGGGCCATGAGGTGACGAATCTCGACAAGCTGACCTATGCCGGCAATCCGGCCAACGTCGCCGAGGTCGCCGACCATGCGGGATACCGCTTTGTGCATGCCGACATCGCGGACGCCGACGATGTCGCGGGCGCGCTCAAGGGCGTCGACGTCGTCGTCAACATGGCCGCCGAGAGCCACGTCGACCGCAGCATCCTCGATCCGGCCGCTTTTCCGATGACCGATGTCGTGGGCACTGCCGTCATTCTGGATCAGGCTCGCCGGGCGGGGGTTGCGCGCTTCGTACAGGTCTCGACGGACGAGGTCTACGGCTCGATCGCCGAGGGTCGGTTCCGCGAGACCGACCCGGTCGAGCCCTCGAGCCCGTACTCGGCAAGCAAAGCTGGCGGCGACCTGCAGGCGCTCGCCTGGCACCGCACCTACGGCATGGACGTGGTCGTGACGCGGGGTTCGAACACCTACGGGCCGCGCCAGTACCCGGAGAAGCTGATCCCGCTGTTTGTGACCAATGTGCTCGACGGCGAGGGACTGCCGGTCTACGGCGACGGCCAGCAGATTCGTGACTGGATCCACGTCGATGATCACTGTGCGGGGATCTTCGCGGCACTGGAGCGCGGGCGCGCGGGGGAGGTCTACAACGTGGGTGGCGGCAATGAGCGCACCAACCTCGAGGTCACCGAGCGGATCCTCGAGTACACCGGCGCCTCGCGGGACCTGATCCGCTATGTCGCCGACCGTCCCGGCCACGATCGGCGCTATGCCCTGGCGGCCGAGAAGCTGCACGGACTCGGTTGGGAGCCCGCGGTGAACTTCGGCGACGGTCTGGCGGCGACCGTGGCCTGGTACCAGGATCACCGCAGCTGGTGGGAGCCGATCAAGTCCGGCGAGTACCGGGCCTACTACGAGGCCCAGTACGGGGATCGCGGCGCCGCCGACCGCTAGCCGCGCAGGGTCGCCTCGCAGGTGAGCGCCTGCTGATCGGCCTCCGGACCGCGCGGGCGCGGTGCCGCTGGACGGTGTTGTCGTGGGTCCGCCGCCGAGTCGGGGCCCCGGTATGCGCGCGCCGCAGTGGTGGGGCACACAGCGTTGCCGGTGTCCTGCTGAGCCTCGCGCTCGTGATCTGGGTCGCCGGATTTCGCGTCGGATCGCACGCGCACTTCGTGGCGGCCGCGTTCGCGCTGATCGGCGCGGGGTGGCTGGTGATTGCGATTCTGGACGGGCAGTCGGCCCCGGCCTTGTGGGCAGTGGTCGGCGCGGCGGTCGTGATTGCGGGCGTGACGGCGCTTATGGCGTGGTTTGCCATCTCGGGACGCGGCACGGTCGACTACGACCCGCATCGGATCGAGGGACGCGAGGCCATTGTCGTCGACGTCCTCGCCCCGGACGGACGGGTCCGGGTCCGCGGGGAGGTCTGGGCGGCGGCGTCGGTCAACGGTGTTGCCCGCGCCGGCACACGCACGCAGGTGCTCCGCGCAACCGGACTTCGCCTTGAGGTCTGGGCCGAGGAGCCCGACCTGTCGGCCGATCGGATGTCGGCGACTACTGCTGCCTGGCGGCGTGCGGCATCGCGACGTCGCCCGGGTCGTCCGCCCGTCTGTCACACCGTTTCCCGCCGCGGCCCACCGCTGCGGGCCGGTGTCGCGCCGTGTGGCGCCGGGCGTCACCATCACCGCCGTCATCATTGCCGTCCGTGGGCCCGAGCTCATGCGTCCGATCGCCCGCCGGGCGGACGTACCCGCCGGAGAGATCGGTCAGTCGGCGATGTCCCGGGCGCCGGTGACCCGTATCGGGGTGACCCGCACGACCATCTCCGGCGGAACAGCGTTGCGGCGTCCGTACTCACCGGCCCGCTCGGTCCCCATATAGCGCCCACCGATTCGGGTGCCCCAGCGTAGGAGCTCCTCTGGGTCGGTGGATGTCGTCGCGGTCCCTGACACGGCCACGTAGGAGAACGGTGGTCGTTCGTCGTCCCAGCAGAGCGTCACGCGTGGATCACGCAGAATCGCCCGCCCCTTGATCGTCGCCGCGGATGTCATAAAGACGACGTCATCGCCGTCGAGATCCACCCATACCGGCGCCACGTGAGGGGCGCCGTCGCGTCGCACAACCGCGAGCTTCGCGGTCCGTGCGGGCAGCGCCGCGACGAAGTCCCGCCACCAATCCGACACATCACGCCGATAGCCCATGTGCGGACCGTATTCCCTAGCACCGCGGCGTGCCCGATCCGTATCGTCCAGTGCCATCGGGGGCGGCCGGCGCGGCATCCCGGGCCGAGACGGCGGGAGGATGCCAGTGGGATTGTTCGCGAGCCTGGGACAGTACTTCGCGCTGTTCGTCGGCCTTACGCTGTCGTGGGCCGGTGTTCCGATGATCGGGACCGTGACGCTCGGTGCCGCGGGACTGGCGGCCAGTCAGGGCCTACTCGATCTCGCCGCCGTGATCGTCGTCGCAACGATTGCCGGGGAAGGTCGGCGGGTTGATCGGCTATGCGGCCGGATTCCGCTGGGGACGTCGTTTTTTTTCGCGGCCCGGCAAGCATCAGACTTGCCGCGAGCGCATCCTCGCCGACGGTGAGCGCGCCTACTCCAAGTGGGGACGCCTTGCCGTGTTCGTGACCCCGGCCGTCGTGTCCGGAACGGCGGGCATGCGCCTGCGCCAGTTCATCATCTGGAATTTCATCGCCTCATTCCTCTACGCGCTCTCGGTCACGCTGAGCGCGTACGGCATCGGCCGGGTGCTGTCCGGCCACCACACCGGTCGCGACGTCGGAGCGCTCCTCGCGGGGGTGATCGTGACGGGCATCATCGTGATGGTCATGCGCCGCCGGCACGAGCGCCGGAAGGGTGCCACCGCCGAGGTCTAGGCAGCATCCGCGCCGGGTGGCGCGACTGCGGGTGGATGCTGTTGGCTGCACGTGCGGGACGGGGCCACGGGCGTGACGGGAGGACAGATGGGGTACCGGGTGTTGCCTGCCGAGGAGCAGTTCTGGCGACCCTCGAATCAGATGGGGGTCTTGAATACCGATCTGGCCCGCCAGCTCGGGGCCGAGACGCTCGGTGCGCGCTTCTGGCGCCTCGCCCCGGGCCAGGCCTCGACGCGGCACCGGCACCGGACGTCGGTCGAGATGTATCTGGTCGTCGAGGGAACCGGCCGCCTGCGCGTTGGGGACGACGTGTTGACGCTTGCGCCATTGAGTGCCGTGCTAGTCGACCCCGGGACGGTGCGCCAACCGTTCAACGACACGGCCGTGGACCAGCTGTGGCTCGTGGTCGGCGCCCCGGTCGAGGCGGCCAACACCCTCGAGATGACCGCCGAGGACCTCGACTGGTACTACCCGGATGGCCCGACGGCGCTGCCGCCCGAGCTGTCATGACCGACGCGCGGGCGTGGTCCGGGACTCGGACTCCCGCGCCGGATCGTGGCGCCGTTGGCATCGCCTAACGAAGGAGCGGGGATGCCGATGATCGGTGACTCGGCCCCGTCACGGTGCCGATGGCGTTGGCCACCTGGTGACGGTCGCCGACCCGACGCCCCGTTGCGACGCCGACACCGGTCGGGGGTGTCGCGTTCGCACCCGGCTGACATGATGTCGCCGCCGGCCCCGGGTGGGTCGGCGGCGACGATGGCCGCCAGTGGAGGCGCCGATGTCCGGGAGCGAGCGCGAATGGAACGCCGAGGCGTATGACCGCCTTGCCGACCCGCAGCGCGAATGGGGGCGGACGGTCATGGACCGTCTCGAACTCCGGGGCGATGAGACGGTCCTTGATGCGGGCTGCGGTGCCGGTGGTCTGACCGCTGAGCTGCTCGAACGGCTCCCGCACGGACGCGTCATCGCGATCGACGCGTCCCGGCAGATGGTGAGCCGGGCGCGTGCACTCCTCGAGCCGCGGTTCGGCGACCGCGTCGAGGTCCATGTCGGCGATCTTGCCGAGCTGTCCATCGACGGCGTCGCGGACGCCATCTTCTCGAGCGCCGTGTTTCATCACATTCACGATCATGAGGCGCTGTTCGCTTGTCTGTACCGGGCGCTCGTCCCTGGCGGACGGTTGGCCGCCCAGTGCGGCGGCGGCCCCAATCTGGTCGAGCTGCAGCGGCACGTGGCGGCGATCGCGGATGCGGATCCCCGGCTCGCGGCACTTGCCGGTTGGCCGGGCCCGTGGAACAACGCGGGTGCGCCGGAGACGGCATCTCGGCTGGACGCGGCGGGATTCGTGGACGTGGCGACGTGGGTGACCCCGGCGCCTGTCTATCTGCCGGACGCGGCCCGGATGCGGGAACACCTGGAGACGATCAACCTGCGCAGTCACCTCGCCCGGTTGCCTGACGCGGCCGCCCGCGCCGCGCTGCTCGACGGTGTCGTGGCGCGAATGGCGTCCGCGGATGCACCGATGACGCTCGACCACTGGCGGCTCAACATGGCCGCCCGTCGCCCGACTGGCTGACCGGAGACGGGTTTTGCGCGCACAGGGATCTGCGCGCGTGCTTTGATCGGTCTATCGGGCCCGCACCGGGCCCATGACTCGCGCGGGAGGATGCTGATGTCCATTGAGCGCCCACTTGCCCCTGATCCCTATGACTACCTGCCCCCGGTACCGGCATTCACGCTCGAGAGCGATGACATCGCTGACGGCGAAATGTTGTCCATGACCTTCGTTCTCGACAGCCTGGGCGGAGGGAACCGCTCGCCGCATCTGCGGTGGTCGGGTGCACCTGCGGGCACCGAGAGTTATCTGGTGACCTGCTTCGATCCGGATGCGCCGACGGAGTCCGGCTTCTGGCATTGGTCTGCCGTCGACATTCCCGCGTCGGTGACCGAGCTCGCGCAGGGCGCGGGCGCGGCCGACGGCTCAGGGCTGCCGCCCGGCGCGTTCCAGGTCAAGAGCGACTACGGCACGGTCGGATTCGGCGGCGCGGCGCCACCATCTGGCGATCGGGTACACCGGTACCTGTTCGCCGTCCACGCGCTCGACGTGCCGAAGCTCGGCCCCGACGCGTCCGCGAACGCGACGCAGATCGCCTTCAACGCGATCTTCCACTGCATCGGACGTGCCGTGCTGCGCCCCGTCTGGAGTCACTGAGCCGACAATCCACCTACCCCGGGGCCGGGAATCCCCGGGGTGGGTGCGTGTCAGCGCTGCGCGGTCGGGCGCCGGCGGGCAAGCGCAAACGCGCCGCCCGCCGAGGCCGTCAACGCGAGCAGAGCGGCGAAGAAGTCCACCGAGTATGTGACCGACGAGGTCGCGGTTGAGGACCCGTTGTCCGGCCACGTATGGGTCATGACGAGCCACCACACCACGAGCACCGCGGCCACCGCCAGCGTGATGCCGCGACCGGTGCCCCCGCGGAGTGCGCGCGCGACCCAGATCCAGACTAGCGGCAACAGGTAGAGACTGTAGGCCGTGTGGCAGACCGGCAGCAGCAGGACGATGCAGCCCAACAAGGTCCACATGCACAGCCCCGCATCGCCCGGCGTGCGCAGGGCGACGACCACCAGCGCCAGGACCCACGCGACCATCACGACGGCGAACAGGGCGTGTAGCGCGCCCGACACGGCGAGTGGTTGGGCGAACCCGGTCCGTGTAAACAACAGGTTGGAGGTGCCCCAGAGCGATCGGCTGACCTGGTGCTGCGAGCGGGCCGCGAAGGCGTTGTGCCACAGTCCCCACAGCCCGTGACGTCCCCACACCAGGGCGGTCAGCGGCGCGACCAGCGCGGTCAGGATGAATCCGGCCAGAAGTCGGCGTCGATCCCGCAGCCCGGTCTGGGCGACCACGACCACAAGCGCCCACGGCCAGACCTTGATCAGGCCGGCAATGCTGAGGAGCACCCCGCGGCTCGCCGCGTAGTCCCGGGTTCCGGCCAGCATCGCCGCCATCAGGACCAGCGTGACGAGCGGGTCGGTCTGGCCCAGCAGGATGGCGACCTTGAGTGGCCAAAAGTACGCGGCGGAGCCGGCGCAGACCACGAGCATCACGGGGCCGTGCCACCGGGCCCCTGAGCGCGGTGTGGCGGCCAGGAACAACGCGATCGTGATCGCGACGAAGACGAGGTTCGCCACGGTCCAGATCCGGAAGGCATGATGGATGTCCGTACCGGTCAACGGGCGGATGGCGATCGCGACGACCGGGGTATAGACGAACTTCGCGACGCCGTACGGGCTGACGCCGCGGGCGACGCGCGCGGCGGCCTCGAAATAGATGGCGAAGTCCGGGCCGACGCGGGCGCGGAGTACGTTGCGGTACTGCGTCGCGATCAACGTAACCGAAGCAACGACCGCGCCCGCCCAGACGAGCATCCATGCCAAACGTCGATCCCGCGGACGAACGGCGCCATTCACGGGCGCCGCTCCGGACTGAGCCTCGGGTACACGTTGGCGCAGGATTGGTGCTGTCGGCGGATGTCGGGGGTCGAGAGCGTCATGGGCGGTGGTGCATGCATCGCGGCCGAGGCGAGGCCGCGGGACCATGGTGGCATATTGGGCGCCAGAGCCAGGGCGTCCACAGGCTCATGGGGCGACCGCATGGATCTGCAACGTCAAGGCGGCCATGAGCGCAACCGCCGCCGCCGCCGACCATCGGATGCGAGGGGTGCCGCCCTTCTCAATCCAAGCGGCGATCGGCCAGGCGAGGGGGAATGCCAGCAGGCCGAACCTCGCCATGCTATTGAAGTTACCGGTCTGCAGCGGCGCCACGACGGCGAGTGCGGCATACACGACCCACGGGCTCCGCCACGAGCCGACGAATCGCGCCAGCGCCACGACGAGCACCAGCATCACGACGACGGCCGTCAGGTCCCGAACGGGTCCGGACCATCCCACCGGGCTGCAGAGATAGCACGCCTCCCGCAGCGCGCGGTGGTTGGACGTGAACGGATAGTCGACGATGGCCGACGCCTGAGTCCAGAGCCCCTCGAGTGATGCGATGCCCGGGGATGTCCGTCCCCACGCGTGCTGGGCACGAAACGGCAAGCTCCACGATCCACGGGCGGACTGCATCCACGCCAGGAACCCAAGGAGGGCCAGGGCTCCCGGTACGACAGCGGCGCCGGTCCGCGCAATTCGCGTGCGGGGTCCCGGGGCCGCGATCGTCCAGGCCAGCATGACGAGGAGCAGTGCGACGAGCGTACCTTGGGGGCGCACGAGCACCGCGGCGCCGGCGAGCAGACCCGCGACCAGCCAGCGGTTGCGCAGGGCGGCATATGCCGCGCATGCGGCGATACCAAACAGCAGACCGTCCGCGTAGGCCAGCCCGCTGTAGACCGCGGGCGGTGCCAAGGCGGTGACCCAGACGGCCCGCGTCGCGAGGCGTCCGCCCCAGCGGTCGCCCACGATGCCACCGATCGCGACGAGGCCCGCCAGGAACCCGAGGTTGTTCGCGACCAGGCCCCAAACGAACGGGTTCGTGCCGGTCCAGATCCCGATGCGCATGATCATCGGCAGTGCCGGGAAGAAGGCGAAGTTCGTGAAGTGGGCAAGGTTGGTCGACCCAGGCGCGTATCCGTACCGCGCGATGTCGAGGTACCAGACGCTGTCCCACGAGCCGAGGAACGACACCGCATGCGGTACGCCGGGATCGATGGTCGACCCCGGCGGACGTCCCAACGCGACCGAGCCGAAGATCGCGGCGACGACGATGACGATGCGCGAAACGACCCAGGCGGTCACGGCCGTGCGCCACGCCTGCGCTGAACTCAGGGTCTGGGGAGTTCGTTGGGCCATCGGCGTAGCAACCCCTATGGTGTCGTCCGGGCACGCCCGCGTGGGACCGCGGGTGTGCGAGGCGGAGGTTACCGGCACGACATCGTTGGCAGGGACGCCCGCGAGCGTGATCGTCGGGCCGGAATGCCCGTCCCGTTGCGGTGGTGCTTCGGGATCTGGGTAGTATCAGCGGAGGCGACCGTGGAGGCCACGGAGGCGACGGGACGCGATTCTCGTACGGTCGGTGAAGCCCACCTCGTCTAAGTAGCCATAACCATCATTGGGTCGTCCGCGACACGCTGGACGTTGCGCAAGGTCGGTACGATCGTGGCTCGATCACAGCTAGTATTCATCCCTGCACTCAACGAAGATCAAACCGTTGCCGCGGTGGTCGAGGGCGTCCGGCGCCAGATGCCAGATGTCGATGTCCTGGTGATCGATGACGGCTCGACCGACGACACCGCCGGCCAGGCCCGCCGCGCCGGGGCGATCGTCGTGTCGCATGCCGCGAACTTGGGGCTGGGTGCGGCGATCCAGACCGGGTACCGGTACGCCAGGTTGTACCGATACCACGCCGCTGCACACTGCGATAGCGACGGCCAGCACACCCCGGAAAGCGTCGAGCAACTCCTAGCCGTGGTCGCCGGCGGCCAATGCGATCTCGCGGTCGGATCGCGGTTCCTCGTCCCGGACACGTCGGGCGCTCCCGACGCCTATTCGCCAAGCCCACCGCGTGCCGCGGGAATCTGGGTGTTCCGCCATCTCCTGTCGATGGCCACCGGCCAGCGGTTCACGGACCCGACGAGCGGGCTCCGTGCGGCAAACGCGGCCATCATCGACCTGTTCGCCGAGAACTACGGCGCCGACTACCCGGAACTCGAGAGCCTCGTGCGGGTAGCCCGGGCGGGGTACACCGTGGTTGA
This sequence comes from Thermoleophilia bacterium, assembly GCA_017882545.1. Taxonomy (GTDB): domain Bacteria; phylum Actinomycetota; class Thermoleophilia; order Miltoncostaeales; family Miltoncostaeaceae; genus CAITWD01. The sequence continues at coordinate 51,024 of JADGPG010000041.1, read as the reverse complement.
AGTGCCGGTGGTCATGCTGCACAGGAAGGCCGGCAGGTCCAAGATCACACCGGGAAAGACGTTCTTCTGGGTCTTCAACGGGGCGGTCTCGCTCGCTGCCGCGACGACTCGGCCGCGAGTTGTCGCCTCGGGGACCACCCGCTGATGGGGGCCCTGTCGCTCCACACCCAGATCGTCGGCACGATTCTGATCGTGTGTCTGCTGATCACGGTGTTCGAGCTGATCCGACGCAACCATCTGCAGGAACGTTATGCGGCGACGTGGGCCGTCGTGCTGCTCATGCTCTTGGCGTTCACGCTGATTCCTGGGCTGTTCTTCACGTTCTCGAAGTTGTCAGGCGTGAAGACCGGCGCGATCGCGTTTCTGTCATTGCTCTCGTTCGTCGAACTGATGCTGCTGCTGCACTTGTCGGCCCACGCGAGCAAGCAGAACATGCAGGTCGTGCGCCTCCATCAGGAGCTCGCGATCCTGCAGGAGAAGGTCGACGTCCTGGCGCAGAATGTAGTCCACCCGGGGTCGGATCCGGCAGCGCCGCTCTCGGCGGTCCGCAGATCGTCGGTTGGTGACGCGGCTCCGTCCCCGCCCGACGACGATACGACCGTCGACAACGGCGCCACCGCGTATCGCTAGCGCGATGCGGGCCGCCTTTGGGGACTCGACCTCGAGGGGCGGCTGACGGTCGGGATGCGCGCTGGGTGGCCGTCAGGATGCCAAGCGCCGTAGTGGAAGATGTGGCGGTGGACGGCACGGCGGCACTGGTCCGTGATGTGCAGCCGGCATCCGATGTCCCGCCGCCAGGTGGCGGATTCACGCCGAGACGCGCGCCGCAGTCGTGTCTTGGTAACGGGCGACCGAGAAGCCGAGCAACAGCGGGACGATGACGGCGAAGATCGCGAGCATTGCGATTAGCAGGCCGAGGGCCTGGCCGCGAGTGCCGTCGTAGACGAATGCGTACCCGATCATGCCGGCGATGACGGCGTACGCGACAAGTGCCCAACCCGCGACGCGCAGGAACAATGTCCACGCGAAGTCCTTGATGCGTACCAAGAGGATGACGTCGATCACGAGGACGAGGGCGGCAAGACCCGCGAGTACCCACGCCGGCACGAGTGAGATCGAACCGGGCAGGTTCGAGGCCATGTAGATGCCGCCGATGATCACGAGCACCAGGGCGACGTCGGCGAGCTTGTCGATGGGCGGAAACTCTCGTTCTGCCGGGGGGGCGTGCGTGCTCATTGGGAGGCCACCCGCGTCATGATGATCAGGGTCGCGACCTGCATCACGCCGGTGATGCCGGCCGTGTAGATGAATATGCGCATCAGCCGCTGGATGCGCAGGCCATTCGGGTGGGGCTTTTTGAGCTCGAACAGCACTGCCAGGTTTGCGGGCTCGAGCAGGCCGATGGCGATCGTGGCCATCACGCCGACGACGATGAACGAGGCCACCAGCCACGCGTGGTTGGGTGAGCTCGCGTTGAGGTTGCCGAGATGTCGGGCCAGCTGCCATCCCGAGGCGAGCGTCATGGTGACCAGTGTCGGCATGATCAGCAGCATCTTCGGCATGAACCGTGTGGAGAATTCAATACGCGCGGGGACGGGCAGGCTGCCGAGGATCGGCCCGACGACGAACCCGACGAACAGATCGATTGCGGTCCAGAGCCCGCCGCCGACCACGTGGAAGAAGACGAGTGCCCAGAGGTTGTTGCTGGCGATGGCTGCCACGAGGCCGACGATGACGACGCCGACGATGGGCAGCAGCTTGACCGGGACGATCTGAAAGTCGGGGACGCTCGGAGCCGGCCCGGGCGGTGCACCGGGGGGTGCGTCGACTGCGACGGAATCTGCCATGGGGGGTCCTGGGTCCGGGGGCGTGATACGCGGTCCGCACGGTCGTGAGACTTGATGCAAACAATCTAAGCGGTCGTCGAAGACGCGTCCAGCAGCAGATGACGATTGCACGGGCGCATTCGGGCGTCCGGGGATTCCCGGACCAAGGTCGCGCCGCCCGCCGGATGGCGGCCGGGACCGGCGGGCCCTACGCTTGCCCGCACAAGGAGGACGCGCGTGCCGGCAGGATCGTCGTACCCCGATGCGGTGTATCGCGCAGCCGATCCCGATCATATGCAGGCAGAACCGGCACGAGCGCGCCGCGGTTCGATCGCCTGCAATCTGGTGTCGGTGCTGCTCGACGCCCGTGCTCCGACCGATCTGCAGCGGCCGGCGCTGGTGTGGGCCTCCGGATCGTGGAGCCTCGGGGAGCTCCGGGGACACACTGAGGCGATGGCGTCGCGTCTGGCGGGCCTGGGTCTGGGGCGCGGGGACATCGTCTTGCTCCAGGCGGCGGACTCGGCGGGCTGGATCGCCGCGTTCCTCGGGGCGGTGCGGTGCGGTGCGGTGGTCGCGCTGGCCGGGGTCGGGATCACCGGTGATCGCCTGGTCGACGTCGCAACCCGAGCGACGCCGACGCTCGTGATCTCCGACGGACCACACCTGCTCCCCGGCGTCGAGCAGATCTCGCTCGAGCTGCTCGCCGCGACCGGCACTGCTGCGGATCCCGGGATTTGTCCCGTGGCCGGCGGCGACCCGTGCTACATGCTGCTGACCTCTGGATCTACGGGGCCGTCCAAGTGGGCGGTCCACGCGCACCGGGACATCCCGGGCTGCATTGCGACGTATGGACGGCGGGTGCTCAAACTCCGTCCGGGTGACCTTGTCTGGTCGGTGGCGGCGCTGCCGACCAGCTACGGCCTCGGCAAGAGCCTGTATTTCCCGATCGGCATGGGCGCGGCGGCGTGGCTCGAATCCCGGCCCCGCGACCCCGAGCGGCTTGAGATCGCGTGCCGCGATTTCGGCGTCAACGTCGTCGCCGGCGTGCCGACGTGGTGGGCGCGGGTGGCCCGGCACGTGCGCGAGGGCCGTGTCGATCCAGCGGCGTTTGCCGGCGTGCGGCTTGCCGTGGCGGCCGGTGAGTTGCTCGATGCACGTGTCTGGGAGGCCGTTGCCGAGACCACCGGGATGCGTATCGTCAACTCGCTGGGGTCCTCCGAGGCGACGAATCTCTACACGTCGGACGTCGTCGGGAGTCCGGCGGCGGGCCGCACCGGCTGGGTCGTCCCCGGCTACCACCTGAGGCTCGCCCCGGTCGAGGGGGCGCCCCCGGGGGCCGGCGAGCTCTTGGTCTCCGGTCCGACGGTGATGTCGGGCTACTACGGGAATCCCGAGGCGACGGCACGCGCGCTCGCCGACGGGTGGCTGCACACCGGCGACCTGGTCGAGTTCGACGACGAGGGTGGTGTACGGATACTCGGACGCGTCGGCGACCGAATAAAGATCGGCGGGGTGTGGGTCGATCCCGTCCGGGTCCGCGATATCTTGCTGGAGGATCCGGACGTGCGCGATGCGTTCTGCCTTCCCGTCGTCGACGACGCCGGTGTGACCCGGCTGGTCGCCGCGGTCGCCGCCGTCGGGCCACCGAGTATCGTCGAGGAGCGCCTGTTCGCCCGCGTCAGGACGCTGCCGGCGCCGGAGCGTCCGCGCGCGATCCTCGTCGACACCGCGCTTCCGGTCACCGCATCGGGAAAAGTTGACCGCACCGAATTGACCATCCGCGCCCGCGCGGCGCTCAACACTGCCGACCGGAAGGTGACGCATGACCACTGACGCGCTCGACCCGGCCATCCTCGAGCGATGGAACAACTGCGGCTACTACACGCTGGTCGGCATGCGCGTGGAGCGGGCCGACAGTGACGGGAGCCTGTTCCGGATCGAGATCACGCCGGAGCACACCCAGCTCTACGGCACCGCTCACGGCGGGATCATCGCCGGCATGCTCGACGCCGCGATGGCACTGGCACTGCTGGCGCGAATGCCGGCCGACGAAGGGTGCGCGACCATCGAGATGAAGGCGAACTTCACGGCGCCCGGGAACCCGGGCGAGCTGACCGGCACCGGATCGGTCATCGACATGGGGCGCCGCATCGCCGTCGCCCGCGCCGAGATTCACGGGCCGGACGGACGCATCGTGGCGAGTTCCCAGGGCACCTTCATGCGCTTCGCGGCAGGTGGCGCATGAGCGACCTGACCCGACTCGATGGCCGAGTTGCGCTCGTGACAGGCGGCGCCGGTGGTATGGGGCAACAGATCGGTCGAGTACTCGCCGAACGGGGCGCCACGATCGTCGTGACCGATCGCGATCCGGCGGTCCTGGAGGTGGCGGCACGCTTCGGGTCGGACGCGATGGCGCTGATCCAGGACGTGACCCGTCTCGACGATCACGAGGCGGCGGCCATCGCCGTACGGCAGCGGTACGGGCGGCTGGACATCCTGGTCAACAACGCCGGCTGGGACCGTCCGGGCCTGTTCGCGGACTCCGACCCCGCCGATTGGCGCCGCATCGTCGACATCAACTATCTCGGGGTGGTCGCCGGGACCTACGCGGCCCTGCCGTTGCTGCGCGAGGCGCCCAACGGGGGCGTGATCGTGTCGATCGCCTCCGACACCGCGCGCGTCGGCGGATGGGGCGAATCCGTGTATGCGGGGGCGAAAGCCGCCGTGGTGGCATTCTCCAAATCGCTGGCGCGTGAAGTTGCTCGCGACGGCATCCGGGTCAACTGCGTCTCGCCGGCCCTGACGCAGACCGGGTTCCAGGATCGCCTGGCCGAGGATCCGATCGGGGCGAAGATCGTCGAGGGCGCGATCCGCGCCGCGCCGATGCGGCGTGCCGGGTTGCCGGAGGAAATCGCCGAGGCCGTCGCGTTTATGGTGTCACCGGCGGCGGGCTTCATCACCGGACAGGTGTTGTCGGTCAACGGCGGGGTCGTCATGTAGACGTCTCGCCGCTCAACGGCCGACCCCAAGCCGCGCAGCGACGGCCTCGAGCCACAGCCCGGCAGGGTCGGCCACCACCGTGGCGACGCCAAGCGCCCGCGCGGCATCACATGCGCCGGCGCGATCGTCGACGTACAGCACCGCCTCAGGGGGCACGCCGAGCCCGGTCAGTTGGGCGAGCGCGGTCGGATCGGGCTTGACCAGCCCGGTCCGGCTCGAGATCAGAATCGGATCGAACCGCGCCGTGAGCCCCGCCCGATCGAGCGCCGGCAGCAGCCACTCGGCCCGCTGATTCGACAGGATCCCCGTCGGGACCCGCGTCGTCCACTCACAGATGGCCGCAATGTGGGACAACGGTGTGAGCACGGGGACCGGCAGCGCGGCGGGTGAGCGGCCCGGCATACCCGCGGTTCCGGCGAAGTCGGTCATGGCGGTCCAGAATTCCCCGAGGCCGATGCGGCCGCTCCAGAAGGCCTGATGCAGGTGGGTGTTGAAGAAGCGCCACAGCTGATCCTCGCTGCGCCCGGACCGCGCGACGAGTTCGGCAACGACCTGTGGCATTGCCGACGGGAAGATCACGCCGCCGGCGTCGAGGACGAGGTACTCGACGTGCGGCGCCGGGCGGGACGGTGGGTGTTCGGCATCCATTCGGCGGCATTCTAGGTGCATGGAGGATTGAGCGATCCACGGGTTCAGCACTACACTGCCGCGCGATGTCTGAGCCGTTGACACCACGCAATCGCGAGGAGCGCCGGGCCGTGCGCCGCCGCCGGATCCGCCGCCGCCGGGCGGTCGTCCTGTCGGTCGCCGGGGTGCTGGGCGTCGCCCTGGTCGCGTGGGCCGTCGCGGGCCACGGCTCGTCAGGCGGGTCGTCCACGACGGTGTCGAGCCACCGGGCGACGGCCACCGGCACGACCGCGACGGGCCCGACCCCGACGGGCACCACCGCGACGATCGCTGCGTCCGGGGGACCCGCGCACGTCGGTCCGATGGTGGCGTCTCGGCGAACCGCGCCCCCGTGGACGAACCCATCACTGTGGACCGGCCAACCGCCCGCCGTGCTCCTGACACACTTGGTCACCGACAACGCGGGCGACAAGGTCACCCTTGCCTGGTTCAACCAGAGCCGGACGGTCGTCGGACTGTATCCGGGCTACAAGAATCCGCTGATGGGCGGCCGCACCGTCGGACCGACCGAGGTGCCGCTGACCGGGCGCCGGAATCTCGTCGCGACCTTCAACTCGGGGTTCTACGAGAAGGACGATTCGGCCGGCTTCTACGCCCATCGGACGCTCTATCACGCCATGGTGTACGGCAAGGCGACGATGGTTGAACACAGCGACGGTACCGTGGACATCGTCCGCTGGACCGGCGGCGCCCGACCGGGCGCGGACATCATCGTCGCCCGCCAGAACCTCCGGATGCTGGTGAGCGGTGCCCACGTCAGCCCGAACGCCGGCATCCTCTCGGACTGGGGCCTGACCTGGAAGGGCGCGTACTCGGTCTGGCGCTCCGCGCTGGGAATCGACACGCACGGCAACCTGATCTACGCCGCCGGCCCCAATCAGAGCGTGCGCAGCATCGCGACCGCGCTGATCCACGCCGGCGCGGTCCGTGCAATGCAGCTCGACATCAACCCCTACTGGCCGATCCTGGTGACCTTCGGGGCGCCCGGGGCGCATCTGCCCACGCTCGTGACGCCGAACCCCAACCAGATTCCGGGCAGGTTCCTCCACGCCAGCGAAAAGGACTTCTTCACCATCTCGCTGCGGACGGGCAGCGGGACGGTGAAACTGCCGTGGTGAGGTCGGCGCGTGTCGGGGTCGCGCAGGTGCGGGCGTAGACTGTCTGAGCGCAATGTCGACGAACCGCCCGCCAGACCGTGATGCGCGACGCCGTGCCGCCGAGCGGCGCCGCGTCCAGCGCCGCCGCCAGTCCGCGCTGCTCGTCGCTGCGGGCGTCCTCCTGGTCGCCCTGGTCGTCTGGACCGCCGTCGGCGGCACCGGCGGCAGCTCCCACACGGCAACGACCTCGACCGGGGCTGGCACGCCGGCGACACCCACGGCGACATCAGCCGCCACGACCGGCACGGCGCCCTCGACCGGCACCTCGGCCACGGCCGCCGCCGCCCCGTTGAGCGCAGCGACCGCCGCCGCCAAGGTCTCGATCGCCGACGTCGGGGACACGATGATGGGGTCGCCGCCGTGGGGCCTACCGCCTGCGAACGGCCGGTACCTATTCTCGTCGGTAACGGGCGATCTGGTCGGGAACGTGGTCACCGGCAACCTCGAGGGCACGCTTACGGGTCCGACGGGGACGTCCAAGTGCGGCGCCGGCCCGTCGTCGACCTGTTTTGCCTTCCGCAGTCCGCCGAGCTACGCGAACAACTTGAAGCGCGCCGGATTCACGGTGATGAACGGGGCGAACAACCACTCGCACGACTTCGGCGTCGCCGGCCAGCTCAACACCGCGCGGGCGCTCAAAGGGGTCGGGATCCGTTACACAGGTCCGCCCGGCACGATCGCCATCCAGCGCGTCGGCGGTGTGTCGGTGGCGGTGCTCGGATTCGCCCCCTACAACTGGGCCAACGACTCCACGAACCTGTCGGGCGTGGCCGCGCTCGTGCGCAAGGCCGCCCGTGAGGCAAACGTGGTGATCGTCCACGTCCACGCCGGCGCCGAGGGCGTCGCCGCGCAGCATGTCCGTCCCGGGACCGAGTATTACCTCGGAGAGAACCGCGGCAACGTGCTCGCCTTCGCGCACACCGCCATCGCCGCCGGAGCCGACCTCGTGGTCGGTTCCGGTCCGCACGTGTTGCGGGGCATGCAGTTTTGGCGTGGACGCCTGATCGCCTACAGCATGGGCAACTTCGTCGGCTACCGCGCCTTCGGCCTCGGCGGCGTGTTGTCCCAGAGCGCCGTCCTGCAGGTCACGCTGCATGGCAACGGGCAGTTCGTGTCGGGTCGGATTCGTCCGGTCGCGCTGAACGGGAGCGGCGTGCCGTATCCGGGCGGATATGCGATCTCCGACATTCGCACGTTGTCCCGGGAGGACTTCGGCGCGACCGCCGCGCACGTCTCCGCCAACGGCGTGATCACGGCGCCGCGAGCCTAGGTGATGACGGACCGGGCGCCGCGGGGGAGGTGCTGATGGAGCGCGTCAAGGTCGGGGATATCCGCCTCGCGATCGGATCCGAGGGCGACGGTGATCCGGTGCTGCTGCTCCACGGGTTTCCCGAGCTCGCCTACTCCTGGCGCCATCAGCTTCCCGCCCTGGCCGGCGCTGGGTACCGTGCGATCGCCCCGGACCTGCGCGGGTACGGTGCGTCCGATCGCCCGACGGGCGTCGGCGCGTACGGCGTGGCCACTTTGGTGGGTGACATCGTCGGCCTCATCGATGCGCTCGGGTACGACCGCGTCCACCTGGTGGGGCACGACTGGGGCGGGGGCCTGGCGTGGGCGACCGCGGCACTCCATCCGGGCCGGGTGAGGTCACTGGTGATCGCCAACGCGCCACATCCGGTGGCGTCCGCGGAGGCGCGTCGCGACGACCCATCCCAGCGTGCCAAGAGTTGGTACATGCTGCTGTTCCAGTTTGTCGGTGTCGCCGAGAGTTGGCTGTCCGACGACGACTTTCGGCATCTTCGCGAGATGGTGTTCGAGAACGCTGCGCCCGGCACGTTTACCCAGCAGGATGTGGGGGTCTACCTTGACGCCTTCGCCCGTGACGGCGCACTGACCGCGGCCCTGAACTACTACCGGGCCAACATGCCGGCGGCCGCCTGGCTCCGGCCGCCGCCGCAGCTGCCGGACATCACCACGCCGACGATGGTCATTTGGGGTGAGGCCGACGCATATCTGGGTCTCGGTCTGCTGGACCGCTCGGTGGCGAAGGTTGCGGGGCCGGTGCGTGTCGAGCGCCTGGGCGGCGTCAGCCACTGGGTGCAGCAGGAAGCCCCGGACGCGGTCAATGCGCTCCTGATCGACTGGTTCGCCGCCGCTGCCTAAGCCGGTGCGCCGGCCTGCTCGCGCAGCAGCCGCCGGTTGAGTTTCCCGGACGGCAGGCGCGGCAGCGCCTCGCGGACGATCACCTGCCGGGGGGCTTTATACGGGGCCAGGCGATGCGCCACGTGTCGTCGCAACTCGGCGCCAAGTCCGGCGGTCGGCGCCCCATCGACCGTGATCCACGCGACGACGCGCAGCATTCCGTGTTCGTCAGGGACGCCACCGACCGCCGCCTCCCGGACCCTGCTGTCCTCGAGCAGGCAGGACTCGACCTCGGTCGGGCTGACCCACTGAGCATGGACCTTGAAGAGGTCGTCGACCCGTCCGACGTGGCGGAATCGGCCGTTCTCGGAGACGAGGACGTCGCCCATCCGGATCCACTCCCCGACAACGAGCTCGCGCGTCTCGTCGGCGCGGCGCCAGTAGCCGGACGTGTTGGACGGGCTCCGGATCCACAGGCGACCCGGTGATCCGTCTGGTACCTCGCGGCCGTCCGGGTCGCGCAGCGAGATCTCGACCCCCGGAACGGCGCTGCCGATACTGCCCGGGTGGTGGTCGCCGGGACGGGTCGAGATGACGATATTCGAGCACTCGGAGCAGCCGAGCCCCTCGATCAGAGTTACCGGGGCAACGTCGGCGAATTCGGCTGCCACGCCGGGCGGCAGGCCGTCGCCAGATGACACGCACAGCCGCAGCCCGGCGAGCGCTGAGGGATTGGGATGGCGGTGCAGGTACTCAACCAGCTGCGCCCAGAAGGTCGGAACGCCGGTCAGGACGTCGATGTCGGCGGCCGCGACGAGTTCGACGACCGTGCGCGGATTTGTTCGGTGCGGGTTCAGCAGGCACGTGGCCCCGGAGCCGAGCACCCGGAAGAACCCGTTCCCGAACCCGAGCGAGGTGAACAGCTTCGCCGTCGAATGGCAAATGTTGCCGGGTCCCAGTTCCAGGATGTGCCGTGCGTAGGTCTCGACGCCGGCGGCGAGGTCGCGGTGGGCATGCATGACACCCTTCGGCCGCCCGGTCGATCCGGAGGAATAGATCATGTACGCGAGATCGTCCGGATGGACCGCAGCCACTGGGGGCGCGGGTCCCGCGACGGCGAGCGCGTCGGCGGTGATCGCGGGCCAGCCGCCGGTCGCGAGGTCCGGCTCGACCACCGTGAGGCGCGGCGCGCAATCGTCCAGGATCAACGCGGTGTGATCGTGGGTGCCCAACGGGTCCACCGGGATGGCGACGGCGCCGATCCACGCGGCCCCGAGGAACGCGGCCAGCCACGGGCGGCTGTCGCGGAGGGCGATCGCGACGCGCTCGCCGGCGCGGACGCCCTCGGCCGAGAGTGCACCCCCGGCCGCCGCCGCCGCCGCCCACAGCTCGTCGTAGGTCCAGCACCCCGCGGGATCGATCGCCGCGATCCGATCGCCCCGGCCGGACTTCCGGTGCTGACCGACCAACAGCTGGACGAGGTTTGCCCGTCGACTGACCCCGACACCGGCGGGAACCGCCGGCGGCGCGACGGCGGGTGCAAACGCGGCCGCGATCGCCGCAAACGCCTCGATCGGAACCCGCTCCGGCAGGGCCAAGATGACGTCGGTCACACCGGCGGCGGCGTAGTCGGCGAGACGATCGCGGACGTCCTCGGCGCTGCCGACGAGCCCAGTCGTTCCGAGCCAGCGTAGGAAGCGGGCCGGGGATGTTCCGAGGCGCGCCGCCTGCGCGGCCACGAGATCGGCGCGGTCCGCCGCGGACGCTGCGATCAGACAGAACATGTAGAGCGCGGCTGCCGGGGCCGGCCGGCCGGCCTCCGCCGCGGCGTCGGCGGCGACCGCGATCCGTCCCGCGAATTCGTGGGGGGACGTCCAGGCCGCGATCACGCCGTCGGCACGGCGGCCGGCCTCACGCAGAAGGACCGGGCCGTGGGCGGCGATCCAGACCGGCGGCCGTCGCAGGAGCGGACGGACGGGCGCGCCATCGATCACCCCGGGGACAGATGCGCCGTCCGGCGCCGACCACATCGCCTCCCAGGTCGCGAGTGTGGTGCGCACCGCAGCGGTGCGCTCGGCGGGTGTCCCGTACCGGACCCCGAAGGCACGGTGTTCGTCGCGGTCCGAACCCGCGCCGAGGCCCACGACGGTCCGCCCGCCCGAGATTGCGTCGATGACGGCGAGCTGCTTGGCGGCCACCTGGGCGGGCCGGTAGCTCGCCGAGAGTACCGCCGTGCCGAGGCGGACGCGGGTCGTGCAGGCGGCAATCGCCGCCAACGTCGTGATGGCGTCGAAGGTCGCATCCGCCTTGTGCCGACCCGGCGACTGGAAGTGGTCGTTCACCCACAGCGCATCGACCGACGTGCCGTCGAGCAGCGTGGCGGTGTCGCGGATGTCGTCCCATGACGTCCCGTACTGCGGGAGACGGATGCCGATGCGGGGCGTCACGGCGATCAGGTCCCGACGACGACCACGAGTTGCGCCGTGGGCGCGGCGGCCTGGATGACCCCCGACGACGGCATGGGCGCAGTGCCGGTGACGCCGAGGTCGCTGGCGAGGCGGTTGGCGAGGGCGCGCCCGCCGGTCCGGAAGTAGACGATCTCCGGCAGCGCGGCAGGCGCCGCGGCGCCGGTCCGTGTCGCGGTGCTCGCTGCGTGCGGCGCGGAAACCGACCGAGTGCGTGCGGTGGATGTCGTCGGGGCCGCGGGAGCGGCCGTCGTCCCGGTGGGCACGAGGTCCGGCGGCAGCGTGACGTTGCCCGTGTACGGGGTCGGGTAGCCGCGACGGACGAGCGTCACCGCCACCTGCACGGCCGCACCCGCCCTGCCACCCGCGTTGAGGACCGCGACGGTCACCTGCGATCGCGGTATGAGCGGCGCCGGGGTCGGAGCGGTCGTGGTTGTCGTGACCGATGACGAGGTCCCCGTGGTCGTCGAGCTGGTGGCCGGGATGATGACGAGCGCCTTGGTGCGCATGTTGCGCGGCACGGTGGGGGTGATCGTCTGGGGGTTGGTCGACGACCGGTGCTGCCAGCCGATCCAGAATCCGATCAGCAGGAACACCACGGCGACCGCCGCCGTCGTCAGTTGGCCCGTCGTCGGGCGCCACGACGGTCGGGGCATCTTCATCGCAGCGAATTCCGGGGTGCCAGCATCACAGGTGATGGTACCGACGCCGGACGTGGTGATCGTCTGCAGGCGGCGTCCCCGATGCGCACCCGGAATTCGTGGTACTGTGCGCGCGGTTGCAGAAGTAACGCGGTCGCTCCGTGCTGAACTGACCTGAGCGCCCGGTGTTACGCAACCGGAGGCCTGCTCCCTCTCCTCGCTTGGTCACATCGCTTCGCCGCGCGTGCAAACGGCGGCAAGCCCTGACTCTGGATGCCAGTCAGCCTGCGTCCCACAGAACACATGAGCACCGCGCTATCGCCCGCAGACGCCCTCGGTGCGGCCCTTGAGGATCCCGCCGGAGTCTGGCCGGACGTCAGCCTGCGCCCCCACCAGATCGAGGCGCTCGACGATCTGGCGTCGCGCTTGGCCCACGGTGTCCGCCGGACCTGGGTCGATGCGCCGACCGGTTCCGGCAAGACCGTCATGTTTTGCGCGCTGGTGGCCGCGCTCGGAGGTTCAGCCTGCGTGCTCGTGCCGCGCCGCAACCTCGCCGAGCAGACCGTCGACGGATTTGCCCGTCACTTCCCGTCGGTCAATGTGCACGAGGAGGGGCCCGACGCGATCGGCGAGCCCGGCGTCGCGATCTGCACCTACCAGGCGGCGCTGCGCCATGCCGATCGGATCAATTGGGACGACCTGACCCTGCTGGTCTGCGACGAGGCGCATACCGCGCTCGGTGCGCAGACGCGCCTTATGCTTGACCGCGCCTCGACCGCGGTGATCGTCGGTTTCACCGCCACGGGTGCGACGACGACCGGCCACGTCGAGCAGATCTTCGGACCGGTCGCCACCACCCTCGACCGGGCCTCCGCGATCGAGCGCGGCATCTTGTGTCCGTTGCGGTCCTTGCGCGTGGAACGCGCGGTCGATCTGTCGGACGTCGCGCGGGTGCGCGGGGACTTCGACCAGGGCAGCCTCGGGCGCGCCCTCGACCGGGCCCTCTGGCACCACGCTTGCGCCGAGGTGTGGACCGAGCATTTCCAATCGCTGGGGCTGGCCGGCGTCGCCTATACCGCGACTGTCGCCCAGGCACACAATCTGGCCGACGAGCTCACCAGCCGCGGCGTCAAGGCGGCTGCCGTCTCGGGGCAGACGCCCGCCCGCGAGCTCCAGATGATCCTGAAGAAATTCGGCGCCGGGTACATCGATGTCCTGTGCAACGCCGATCTGCTCACCGAAGGCTGGGACGAGACCCGCGCGTCGGTGGTGATGCACCTGGCGCCGACGACCTCCGAACGGGTATTCGTGCAGCGACTCGGACGGGTCATGCGGCCGGCGCCCGACAAGGAAGCGGTGTCGGTCGAGTTTCTGCCAAAGGGCGACCTGATGGGCGTCAAGACGAGCCACGACGTCTTCGGGGTCGGCTGGTACAAGCCGCTCGGCCGCGTCGCCGGTCCACCGGACGCCGGAGACGAGCGCGGCAAGCTGGCCCAGGCCGCCCGACTGCTCGCCGCGCAGACCGACCACGTGTCCGAGCTGGTCAATCCCGGGGCGGATCCGACGCAGATCGCGGCGGGCTTCCGTGACGGTGGCTGGCGCGAAGCGAACACCACCAAGCTGCATGGCATCCTCATCGAGGAGTGGATCGAGGCCGCGCTGGTCGATGCGACCTGCGTCGAGGTGGCCGAACGGGTCGCGGCGGGGATCCCGCCGGAGGGGGCGCTTGCCTGGTGGGGTCTGACCGGAGTCCTGGCGCGCAACGCCCGGGACGGTGCCGACCAGCCGATGTGGCGCGAGTGGGCGATGGCGCTGGTGGTGCAGCCGGACCTGCGGATGTGGCTCACCGACGACGCGCCGCGCAAGGTGCTCGACAACCTGCGAATGACTGCCCGCGAGCGGCTCCGGGCACTCTGGTATCACGCCGACCACGCGGAGAAGTGGGACCGGCTGACCGCGCTCGAGCAGCTCGGGCGCTCCGGTGACCGCCGCCGCCGCTGGTCGGCCCTCGACGAGGCGTCCGCCTGGGCGCCGGCATGGGCGTGGGACGTCTCGCGCGGTCTCGCTGAGGCCCATCGTCCCGGTCGCAATCAGGAGGCTGCGCGGATCGCTGGCTGGGAGGCGCGTCACCTGATCTCCGCGGGCGGGGAGGTCAACCTGATCGCCGGATGGCTGCGGGCCGCCGGCGGACCCCCGCCGGACCCGATCCCGCCGGGCGACGCGGCGATCGCGGCGCTGCGCCTCGGACAGATCGCCCGCTTGACCGTCGTCCTCGGTCCCGGGGACGTGCCGACGCGTCCCGAGCACGTCCGCCTGGCCGCCCGCGCGGCAGCCGCGGCCGGCGGCTGGGCCCACCTGCGGGGTCTGCTCGACTCGATCGACTTCACGACCGCCGACGCGCGGCGTGCGCTGCGCGCTGCGGTGGGCGCCACCCAGCCGAAGGCACTGCTGACCCGGCGCGGGTGGAACGCGCTGCGTACGCGGTTCCCGCGCCTGCCCACCGCCGAAGATATCGGGCTCGGTGACGGCCAGCGCCGTCGCGAGGGTGCGGCGGATGAGGCGGCCAAGCCGCGTCGCCGCCGCCGCCGCCGCCTGCACGCCCCGGCCGCCGACGGCGCCCCGGCCGCTGCCGAGGCGTCCGGGAACGGATCCGCACCCGCAGGACCCGCCGCCGAGAGCACGGCCGCGCCGGCAGCACGTCGTCGCCGTCGCCGCCGCCGCCGCGCCCCTCGTGCCGGCGCGGGAACGGGCGGCGATGCCGCGCCGCCATCCTCCGAGGGCTGACGTCCCACCCACATCGCGTGCGGACCGTCCTATATTTGGGTCAATGTCCGAGTCCAACGGATCCGAAGCAGTCGCCGACGCGCTCTGGAATCGCGTCCGGCACCTCGCACGCACGGTCGATGCGCTTGCCGAGCTCGACGCAGCAGGTGACCTCGACGACGACGGGCAGGCCCGCCTGGACCGGGCCCGCCTGCGGCTGCGCAAGGCGGTCGACCGCGCGCAGATGGCCGACGTCGTCTCCGATCAGTTGGCGGCGGCGCGCGCGGCGCGAACCCGCGACCCGGCGCGCGGTTAGCGGATCATCTGGGCGGGGTGGATGACGCGGATCTTCGCGTCGAGTTCCCGCAGCCCCGCGGCAATCTGAATCGCGCAGCCCGGATTGGCCACCGCGACCACCGGGGCACCGGTCGCGACGATGGCCTCGGCCTTCTGGCGACGGAGTTCGGCCGACAGCTCGGGCTCGAACACGGAGTACAGGCCGGCGGCCCCGCAGCAGCGTCCGCCACCGGGAACTTCGACGGGTGTTCCCCCGGCCGCGCGGACGACCCTGCGCAGGTCCGGGCCAAGCGCCTGCCCGTTGACGTGGTGGCAGGCGTCGTGGCACGCGACCGGTCCGAGGTCGCGTGCGCGCGGGGTCACCTCGATCTCCAGCAGATCGCGCACCCGCACAGCCACGGCCTCCGCGCGCGCCGCCCACTCGGGATCGTCGGCGAGCAGGTGGCCCCAGTCCTTCATGTGGTTGCTGCACCCCGCCGAGTTCACCACGACAACGTCGGCAGTCTCGAATTCGGCAATCCGCTGGCGGGCCATGCGCCGCGCCGCGTCGGGATGGCCGTAATGCATCGCAAGGGCACCGCAGCAGCCCCCCGAACGCCCGCGTACGGCGCGGTAGCCCGCACCGGCCACGGCATGCATCGTGTCGCGCTGGACGTCACGGAAGGCGACGTCCATCACACAGCCGCACAGCAGGGACGCGGTGGGGCCGGTGCCCATCGCGCGCGGGAGCGGGCGCACCAGCCGGCCCAGCGACACACGCGGGGTCGTCGCCCGCAGTGATGCGGGGGCAAGCCGGTCGAGTCGCAGGGCCTGGGCGATCCCGAGGGCGGCCGCGGCGGCGTAGATCGCCCACGGGCGCGGGAGCACGATGCGCAGTCCAACGGCGCGCGGTCCGCGCTGGGCGGCGGGTCGGGTCGCTTCCACCTGGGCGCGCGCCGCCTCGATCATGCGGCCGAAGGGGACTCCGCTCGGACAGGCGGTCTCACAGGCCCGGCACGCGAGGCACTCGTCCATCATCGTTCGGAAGGTGGCGTCGACCGTGGCCTGGCCTTCGGCCACGGCCCGCATCGCGGCGATCCGCCCGCGGGGTGAGGCGGTCTCTCGGCCCGTCAGCCGGAATGTCGGGCAATGGGGCAGGCACAGCCCGCACGACACGCACGAGACGATGTCTTCGTCGGTGGGCGCCTCGGTGCCGGGCACCCAGTTCGCGGGGCGGATCGGCGGCGGGCGCAGCTCGTCGTCACTCATCGTGTTCCCACCGGGTCGCCGATGAACTGGCCGCGGTTCAGGATCCCCGCAGGGTCGAACGCGGCCTTGAGTCGACACATGATCTCCATGCCGGCTGGCGGGGGTCCCCACGGGTCATCGCGCAGGTCGTCAGGCCCGTCGACAACGACGGCATGGCCGCCCGCGGTGATCGCCATCGCGCGGATCTCGTCCCGTTGGCTGCGGTCGTCGATCGCCGCCAGGCAGGTGCCGACGCCGAGCTGCGCCTGAAAGGCGTACTCCCGACGCGCGAGGCGGACCGCGAGATCCGGCAGCGCCGCCGCCGGCACCCCGATCTCGAGCAGACCGGCCGCGCCGAACACCGGAGGGGCCTGGTCCGGGGTCATGCCGGCGGGCGCCAGGAGGTCCGCGTCCGGTCCGATCAACTCCACATCGAGGCGATCGGGGCCGAGCAGGATCGAAGCCGGCTGGTGGATCGAACGGCGCACCGCTTCCCCGAGGTCGGCCAGTTCGGCGGTCCCGCCGCGCGCCGTGAACCATGCCGAGGTCCGTGGCATCGGCCAGAGTTTGAGGGTCACCTCGACGATGACCCCGAGGGCGCCGTTCGACCCGACGACTAGCCGGGGGATGTCGTAGCCGGCGACGCCCTTGACGGTCTTGCCGCCGGCGGACACCAGGCGTCCGTCGCCGGTCACCACGACGATCTGCAGGACCGAGTCGCGCAGCGCGCCGTACCGGAGGCGCCGGTGTCCGCTGGCCGCCCGCGACAGCAGTCCTCCGACCGTCGACCCGGGGATCGACGGCGCATGGATCCAGGTCTGGCCGTGGGCCGCGAGTTCGTCCTGGAGTCGCGCAACCGGGACCCCGGCCTCGACCGTGGCGACCAGATCGGCCGGCTCGTGGCTGATGGTGCGATCGAGCCCGAGCGTGCTTACGATGTCGGCGTGCCCGTGGCTCCGGCGTCCGCGATGCCCGCCGCTGCCCCCGCCTGCGATCCGGACGTGGCGCCCGGCAATGCTCGCCGCGCGCAGGACACGGCAGAGCTCGACGCGGTCGACGTGCGTACCGGGATCTAGATCCACGTGCCCTCGGGCAGATCGTCGGGCGAGAAGATCAGGTCGCCGCACTTGCTGCCCGACGGCAGCACCTTGCGCGGATTCATGCGCCCCTCTGGATCGAACGCCTCGCGACTCCGCGCCTGGGCGTCGAGATCCGCGACCCCGAACTGCATCGGCATGAAATCACGCTTTTCCATACCGATGCCATGCTCACCGGACAGCGTGCCGCCGACCCGCATGCACACCTCGATGATCTCGTGACCGGCCCGCAGGACGCGCGTGACCTGGGCATCGTCGCGGCGGTCGAACGAGATGAGTGGATGAAGGTTGCCGTCGCCGGCGTGGAACACGTTCATGATCACCAGCTCGTTGCGGGAGGCGATCTCCTCGATCGCCGCGAGCACCTCGACCAGGCGCGTCCGCGGCACCACACAATCGTGCAGGTAGTAGTTCGGCGCGATTCTCGCGCACGCACCGAACGCGTTCTTGCGGGCCTTCCAGAACAGGGCGCGCTCCGCCTCGTCGACGGCCACGCGGATGTTGCTGGCACCCGACTCTCGGCAGATGGCCTCGACCACATCTGCATCGGACGCCACCTGGGCCGCCGTGCCGTCGACCTCGACCAGCAGCACGGCGGCGGCGTCGAGCGGCAGCCCTGCGTGGACGAACGCCTCGACGGCGCGCGTCATGGTGCGATCCATCATCTCCATCGCGGCCGGGATCACGCCCTTGGCGATGATGTCCCGGACCGCGGCGCCGGCCGCCGTCAGTGAGGTGAAATCGACCAGGAGCGTCCGGACCACCGGGGGGTTCCGGGTCAGGCGCACGCAGACCTTGGTGACGATCCCGAGGGTCCCCTCGGCACCCACGAGAAACCCGCGGAGGTCGAGCCCGGGCGGATCCGGAGCCGGCCCACCGATGGTCAGCACCTGGC
Organism: Thermoleophilia bacterium; assembly: GCA_017882545.1. Taxonomy (GTDB): domain Bacteria; phylum Actinomycetota; class Thermoleophilia; order Miltoncostaeales; family Miltoncostaeaceae; genus CAITWD01. Next base: position 32,827 of record JADGPG010000041.1, on the reverse strand, counting down.
CGTCGGGCAGAACGACCTCCATGCCGAGGATGTGCTGGGAGGTGACGCCGGAGGCCAGGCAGTGCGGGCCGCCTGCGTTGGTCCCCACGTTGCCGCCGATCGAGCAGGCCGCTTGACTCGACGGGTCCGGCGCGTAATGGAGGCCCAGGTGGTCAACCGCCGCGGTGAGATCGAGATTGAGCACGCCCGGTTCGACCCAGGCGCAGGGCGTGTCCGCATCGACCGACAACACACGCCCCATGCGGGCGACAGAGATGACGACCGAACCGTCAAGCGGGATCGCCGACCCCGCCAGGCTGGTGCCGGACCCTCGTGGCACGACGGGCAGTCCGAGGTCGGCGGCGACGCGCATGCAGGCGGCGACCTCTGCTGTCGTCTCGCACAGGACGGCCACGCCGCATTCGCCCTGGTTCATCGAGGCGTCCTTGGCGTAGACGAGTCGCTCGAGCGTCTCGGCCAGAACGCGCTCGCTGCCGACGATCGTCCGAAACCGATCGATGGTCGAAGGCGTGATGACGGTGCGCATGCCGAGCGAGCCTAGCGCGCGGCGGAGAGGGCCGTCGCCGCACAGTGCTCGCCGGCGCGGATCGCGTCGATCACGGCCGACCCACGCGCCATCTGGAGTCCCGCGAGCTGTGCCAGCAGGTTCGGTGCGGCGTTGACCGCGTCGGTCTGATCGAGGTCGGGAAGCGGGTATCCAGCCGGCAGGCGGACGACTTCGATCAGCCGCGCGTGCTGGGGCGCGGTAATCCAACCCAGCGGGTCGGTCAGCGCCGCGACGCACCGCGCCGCCAGGGTCCGATCGTCGGCACTCCAGACCGGGTCGTCGGCGGTCGGCATGCAGTAGCACTCGAGCCCGACGACGGTGCGGTCGCCGGGGCAGAGGTCCGCGCTCCAATTGCGGGCATCGAAGATGCGCGCGGCGGGCACCCGGGTATCGTCGACCTGTACCCACGCCTGGTCGGTCACATCCGGACGGGCGACCTCGAGGTACACGATCGCGACCGCCCGCATCCGGACCGCCGGAAGCGCCGAGGGCGGCAGTGCGGGCACCAGGCGCCGCGCGACCGCGCCGGGCGGTGCGCTCACGATCAGCCGACGTGTCGCGATCCGCTCGTCGCGGTCGGTGTGGCGAACCGTGACCCCGGCGACCGCTCCGCCGGGGACCGCGACGGCGGTCAGCGCGGTTCCGGTCAGCAGCCGCCCGCCATCCGCCACGAACGCGCGGGACATGGCATCCATCAGCTGGCCGATACCGAGCCGCGGGAACCAAAAGCCGTCCGGGGCGGCCTGATCGAGCATGAGCCGAAGCGGTCGGGAGCCCGGGATCCGCACGAGCGGCACTCCGTCGATCTTTTCGAGGTAGCGCCGCATCTCGGCGTCGACGAGGTCCGGCCCGAACGCGGCGTCCAGCACCGTGCGGGCCGACTCCTCGGGCCCCGGATCCGGGAGGGTGCGCGGCACGAGCCCCAGTGGGGTGCCCGAGGCGCGCTGGTCGAGGTAGCGCCCCGGGCGGATCCGTCCGTCCCGGAACGAGGCCACCGGGCGCGGAACCCAGATCAGATCCTCGCCGAGCAGATCCGACAGCCAGGACGCCCGGGCGGCGTCGCCGACGAACGGGATGTGCCCGCCCAGGTCATATCGCAGCGCGCCGGAGCGGCGGGTGACACAGAGGCCGCCGACGATCGGGCTCTGGTCGACAAGTGTGACCGCGGCACCGTTGCGGACCCCGTGCAGCGCGGCGCCGAGGCCCGCGGGACCGGCGCCCACGACGACGAAGTCGGGGCTGTCGGCGGTGCGGTCGGCGAGCGTCCTGGGCATCGCGGCATCTTCGCGCGCTGCGGGCGGCGTTGCCAGCGGATCCGGCCGTCGCGGCGGCCGGATCCGAGGTCCGGTCGCTGGAGACGCGGACTGGGGTATCCTCGCCTTCGATGAGTGCGCTGTATGACTCCCCGCTGAGGTTCGTGGCGTTCGTCTTGGCCGTCGTGATGATCATTCCGGCCGGCTGGCTGAGCCTGCGACACATGCTCGAGCTGCGTCCGGCGGAGGACGGCCCGCGGGCCCGCGCCCTGGAAGCCGTGTGGTCGATCGCCCCGTTGGTCGGACTGATCGCCCTGTTGGTGTTGGCGGGCGTCCAGTGAGCACCGACGTGGTGGGACCGGCGCATGCCTCGACGCGCCTCAGCGCGATCGTCACCGAATACCTCAAGCTCACCAAACCGCGGGTCATCTCGCTGCTGCTGGTCACCACGGCCGCGGCCATGTTCACCGCCGCCCACGGCGTCCCCCGCGGATGGCTGGTCCTGTGGACGATGGTCGGCGGGTATCTGGCCGCCGGCGGTGCCAATGCCATCAACCACTACGTCGACCGCGACATCGACGGGCACATGAAACGCACCGATGCCCGCCCGGTGGTCGCCGGGAGCGTCACGCCGCGACGGGCGCTCGTGTTCGGGCTCGCCTGCGGCGCGGTGTCCGCCGCGATCCTGGCCGCCGCCGCCAACGAGCTCGCGGCGGTGCTGGCGGTGACGGGTCTGGCGGTCTATGTCGGGATCTACACGCTCTGGCTAAAGCGCTCCACCGTCCACAACATCGTGATCGGCGGCGCCGCCGGCGCCTTTCCGCCGCTGGTGGGGTGGGCCGCGGTCACCGACCACATCGGCCTGTTTGCCTGGCTCATGTTCGCGATCGTCTTCTACTGGACCCCGCCGCACTTTTGGGCGCTGGCGCTGCTCCTGCAGAACGATTACGCGGCGGCCGGTGTGCCGATGCTTCCGGTGGTGCACGGCGAGGACGCGACGCGTCGGCAGATCTTCTTGTGGACGCTGGTCATGGTCGGCGTCACGGTGCTTCCCTGCGCGGCGGGCCTGGCCGGCTGGACCTACTTCGTCGGCGCGCTGCTGCTGAACGCCGTGTTCGTCGTGCTGGCGTACCGACTGTGGCGTACGCCGAGCCGCACGTTCGCCAGGTGGACCTTCCACTACTCGCTCCTGTATCTGGCGCTCGTGTTCGTGCTGATGGCGATTGACGCCGCGTAGGCCACCCGCGCAGGAGCCCCCGGGCCACACCGGGAAGCTGGATACGCCGATGGCGCTGATCCTGCTGACGGTGGTGATCGACCTGATCGGGTTCGGGATCGTCCTGCCGATCCTGCCGCTGTGGGCCCAGCACTTCGGAGCCGGTGCAGCGGTGATCGGGATCCTGTCGGCGACCTACTCGCTGATGCAGGTGATCTTCGCCCCGCTGTGGGGGCGTCTGTCCGACCGCGTCGGACGCCGCCCAGTGATCCTGGTCACGCTGGCGGGCAGCTGCATTTCGGCGTTCATGATCGGAATCGCCCACACGATCGTGCTGCTGTTCGTGGCGCGGATCATCAACGGCATCTCCGGCGCGTCGTACGCGACGGCCCAGGCCTACGTCGCCGACATCACCACCACCGAGGGGCGTGCACGCGGGATGGGCCTGATCGGTGCGGCATTCGGGATCGGCTTCATCATCGGTCCGGCGCTGGGCGCTCTGCTGTCGCTGATCAGCTCGTCGACCCCGTTCTTTTTCGCCAGCGGACTTGCCGCGCTGAACCTCGTGCTGGCATGGCGGCTGCTGCCCGAATCGCGTCGCCCGGGGTCGGTCACCGCGCCGATGGGGCGCTTCGCGATGATGCGTCACGCGCTGACCAGCAGGCGGCTCGCCCCGCTGGTGTGGATGTCGTTCCTGGCGACGTTCGCGTTCGTCGGGATGGAGGCGACGTTTGCCCTGCTCGGCTCCGACCGCTTCGGGTATGGGCCGGCCACGATGGGGATGCTCTTCGCCTACGTCGGGGTCGCCGCCGCCCTGGGCCAGGGGTTCCTCGTTGGGCGCGTCGTCGCCCGTTACGGCGAGGTGCGGGTGATGGTCTGGGGGTTGGGCGGCACGGCGGTCGGTCTGGCTGTCCTGGCGGCCGCGTTCAACGTATTCGTCGTGCTCGTGGCGCTCGCCATCCTCGGGGTGTTTTCCGGCCTGGCCTTTGCGACCATCAGCGCCCTGATCTCACACGCGGCCCCGGTCGACATGCAGGGCGGGGTCCTCGGAGTCGCCGCCTCGGCAAGCGGCCTGGCCCGGGTCGGCGGCCCGATCGTCGCCGGGGTCCTGTTCGAGTACATCAATCCGTCGGCGCCGCTGGTGATCGGCGCGCTGATCACCGCCGCGTGCGTCGTCGTCGCCACGCGCACCGTGTTGCGACCGGCGGCGGCGTAGGAACCTTCGCGTCGTGGGCGAAAGAATTGTCCGCCAGCCGGTCGCACAGAGGTCCCAGATGCGGGACAATTGACATCGACTCTGCCCATCTCCGGGGAGCGGGAAAATTGATAGCTTGCGCGACGCGATGAAGAACCGTCACATTTTGCCGCTCGCGGCCATCATGCTAGTCATCGGGATCATCACGTTTGGCGTGATCTTCCTGATTCCATGGCTTCCCGCCCAGGCGTCGGTCGAAGCCCAGCGCTCGGACCAGTTGATCTGGTTCATGACCATCGTCTCCGGGGCCATCTTCACGGTCGTGACCAGCTTTGTGGTCTACGCCGCGTGGGCGTTTCGTGCCGCACCCGATGACGAGTCCGACGGCCCGCCGCTGCACGGCAACACCAGACTTGAGATCGTCTGGACCGCCATTCCGGTCATCCTCGTGGCGATCATCGCCGGATGGTCCGTGATCGTCGTCAACAGGAACGGTCAAGCACAGAAGGTCCAGGACGTCGTCCATGTCAAGGCGTGGCAGTACGCCTGGGAGTTCGACTACCCGTCGATCGGCGTCTCATCCGGGGACCTGCACGTCCCCGTCGGGACTCAGGTCAAGGTCAGGATCAACTCCTTCGACGTGGTCCACGGGTTCTGGGTGCCGCAGTTCCGTCTGCAGATGGACGCCGTGCCCGGCGTCACCACCTCGCTGCTGTTCACCCCGAACAAGGTGGGCACCTGGTCCGTGATCTGCAATGAGCTCTGCGGCGAGGGCCATTCGCAAATGCGCGCGCGCATCATCATCCAGACGCCGCAGGATTACGCAGCGTGGGCCGCCAAGGCCCAGGCCACCGTCCAGGCCTTGAAGGCCAGCTCGCCCTCGTCGACCGCGGCGCATTAGCAATGGGTCCGCTCACCACGATCCCCGAGATCGGCTCCAAGAGCCTGAGGAACTAATCGATGGCAACTCACGCACCGACTCACGCACCGTCCGGACCTGGGCACGACACGGGGCACCACGCCCCGCCGCCGCTGTCCCACTGGTGGAAGCGCGCGTTCGTTTGGGTTGTCTCATCGATCTTCGCCGCACTCGGCGTGACCTGGTTCGTCCGGTGGGCCTGGGGATTCAGCCCGCTGTGGAACTACGAGGTCTACATGACGGTGATCTTCGCCTTCATGGGGATCGCGTTCCTGATCGGCATCGGCTGCTTCGACTACTGGTGGGACTATCTGCGCGGCCGCAAGGTCAGCTACGAGGACCACTCGATGCACGGGGCGACGTCGTGGAAGGACTATCTGCGTCCGAACACCGACCACAAGGTCATCGGCATCCAGTACTTGGTGCTGACATTCATGGCGTTCGTCGTTGCGGGCCTCTACGCCGAAGGCGTCCGTGCACAGCTTGCCCAGCCCGGTGAGAACTTCGTCAACGGCCAGACGTACAACGGTCTGTTCTCAATGCACGCGACCGTGATGATCTTCGGCTTCGTCATCCCGGTCTTCTCGGGGCTCGCCAACTACGTCCTGCCGTTGATGATCGGTGCCAAGGACATGGCCTTCCCGCGCCTGAACGCGCTGTCGTTTTGGTTGCTGGTCGTCGCCGCCGTGCTGCTGATCTCCGCGCCTGCATTCGGTGCGTTCAGCGCAGGCTGGACGGCCTACCCAACACTCGCACTCCAGGGCAGCACCGGGACGACGATGTTCGAGTTGGCGGTCCAGTTCGCCGGTGCCTCAACCATCGCCACGGCCCTGAACTTCATGGTCACGATCGTGACCATGAGGGCACCGGGCATGACGGTGTGGCGTATGCCACTCCTGGTCTGGGCAAACGCCACAACCTCGGCGCTGGTGGTCTTCGGTACCCCGTTCATTGCCGGATCGCAGTTCATGAACCTGTTTGACCGCGTGATGGGCACCAACTTCTTCAACTCCGCAAACGGCGGTGACGTGCTGATGTACCAGCACGTCTTCTGGTTCTATTCCCATCCAGCGGTCTACATCATGATGTTGCCGGGCTTCGGAATCGTCTCGGAGGTCATCGCGACCTTCTCCCGAAAACCGATTTTCGGCTATAGAGCGATCGCGTTCTCGACGGTCGCGATTGCGATCCTCGGCTTCGGGGTCTGGGCGCACCACATGTTCGTGTCGGGGATGGCGGCCTGGATTCGGATTCCGATGATGATGATGACCGTGCTCATCGCCGTACCCACCGGCATCAAGATCTTCTCATGGCTCGGGACGATGTGGGGCGGCAAGATCCACCTCAAGACACCGATGCTGTTCGCGATGGGCTTCATCGTGACCTTCACGATTGGCGGCCTGTCGGGGATCTACCTCGGCGCTCTGCCGTCCGACATCGCGATGCACTCCACCTACTTCGTCGTCGCGCACATTCACTACGTGTTCTTCGGCGGGTCCGTGATGACCATCTTTGCCGGCACCTACTACTGGTTCCCGAAGATGACCGGCCGGATGTACAACGAGAAGCTCGGCGTGTGGCACTTCTGGCTGACGTTCATCGGGATGAACCTGACGTTCTTCCCGATGCACTGGCTCGGCACGCAGGGAATGCCACGTCGTGTCTCCGACTACGCGCCGCGGTTCGCGAACGTCAACCTGTTCATCTCGATCGCCAGCCTGATCATGGTTGCCGGCACGATCGTGTTCTTCTACAACATGATCTGGTCGTGGGCGAAGGGCCCCAAGGCCCCGTGGAACCCCTGGCGCGGCCGCACGCTGGAATGGCTCGTGTCGTCACCGCCGAGCCTGTTCAACTTCGATGTGACCCCGCAGGTCGTGGGCGGTCCGTATCAGTACGGCATCCCCGGTGCGCGTCACGCCGTCGTGTTCGCCGGCCCGGAGTTGGGTGGCGGCGAGCTCACCGAGACCGACAAACGGCTGGTCCTGGTCGTCGCCGACGAGGCAGTTGCCTCTGCGTCGCTGATCGAGGACATCCGCCGTCGCAGCGCGGAAGGCTACTGGCGCTTCACCTATGTGGTCCCGTCGAATCCGGATGAGCACCGTGCGGCCGAGCGCCGCCTTCACGCCGCGCTGGCCGTCCTCGCCGAAAATGGTGTCGAGGCCAACGGCACGGTCATCGATGCGCCGCCGATGCAGGCGATCGACTCGGTGATGCGTGAGGACACCGTTCACGAGATCATCCTCACGACCTACCCGCTCGGCTCGTCCGACTGGCTCGACCAGGACCTGGTCGACCGCGTCAGGAAGGCCGCCGGTGTCGGCCTGACGCACCTGACGGTCCTGCCTGGCGAGGCGCACGCCGCAGCCGCCTCGGTCGCCGTCGAGAAGGTCGCCTTAATCGCCAACTACGGGATCGACGACGCCGGGCTGACCGATCTGGTCAAGAGTCGCGCCGACGCCAAGCCGCTGAGCGCGATTGTGCTCTGCCCGTTGTCGCTCGACGTGCCGTCCGGCTCGCCGGAGGCCGAAGACCTCCGCAACGAAGCCTCGGGCCGCACCGCGATCCTGATCGCCCGCCTCCAGGACGCCGGCATCCAGACGCGCGGTGAGGTGCTTGACGGCAGCGTCGCGGCCGCGGTGAAGATTGCCCGTACTGCGCACCGTGCCGACATTGCGCTGCTTGCGACCCGGCCGGGAGATCAGGTCGAGATCACCGACGAGATCACCGAGGCCGCGGGCACGATGACCGTCGAGCAAGTCACCACGGACGGGCACACGTCGACGGCGCCCGGCGCATCGGAGGGTCGATGACCACCGAAAACATCACGCTGGGCACGGACCTCTCGGGGAGCGGGCCCGTTGAGCAACCCAGGCACATCAGCCAGGCCACCCTGGTGATGCTGCTGTTCCTGGGCTCGGAGGCGATGCTGTTCGCGTCGTTCTTCACCGCGTACTTCATGGTCCGCTTCAACGTCGCGGACAATGTCTGGCCGCCCATCGACCCCGCGACCGGCAAGGCATTCGTCCTTCCGATCGCGGTCACTGGGGTCAACACGCTGTTCCTGGTGTCGTCGAGCTTCACGCTGTGGTGGGGCGAGCACCGGCTCCAGCATGGCGACCGCAAGGCACTCGAGCGCGGCCTGCTGGTGACCATCGGCCTTGGTCTGACCTTCCTCGTGGTCCAGTTCAATGAGTACTGGCACCTCGGCTTTAGCCCGCAAAGTCAAGCGTTCGGGACGACCTTCTATACGCTCACCGGTCTCCACGGCCTCCATGTCATCGTGGGTCTGTGCCTGCTGACGATTTGCTATGTACGCGCCCGCCGCCGCCGTGAATTTCAGCCGGACCGCGCCCCAATGCTGTGGGCGTCGTCGTTGTATTGGCACTTTGTCGACGTCGTCTGGGTGCTGCTCTACTTCTTGGTGTACCTCCTATGATCGAAGGACGGCTGATGGGACGAGCCCGCCGGGGACTGCTTGGCCTCGCACTGCTGGGTGGCGTGCTGTTGGTGGCCGGCTGCGGTTCGTCGTCCAAGAACGCCGACGACCTGGCGAAGGGCAAGCAGCAGTTCACCAACCTCTGTGGTGGCTGCCACATGCTGCAGGACGCCGGCACCAAGGGGACGACCGGTCCGAACCTCGACGACGCCTTCGGCGCCGCTCGGGACGCCGGCTTTCACCCAAACGGCATGAAGCAGCTTGTCGAGCAGTGGATCCAGATGGCCCAGCCGCCGATGCCCCGGAACCTCGTGAGCGGTCAGGACGCGGCCAACATCGCGGCCTACATCGCCAGCGTCGCCGGAACGAGCGGGCAGAGCCAGGTGCGCCCGACCCCCACCCCGCCGGATCCGCAGGCGCGTCCGGTCAAGTTCCACATGTAGTCCGGGCGGGTTCGCCCGCCCCGACATGCCTGATCTGATGCGATGAGCCCGTTGCGCCTCCAGGGTCGGCGGGCCGTTGTGTCCGGGGGCTCCCGCGGCGTCGGCCGCGCTGTGTGTCTCGCGTACCTGCGGGAGGGTGCGACGGTCGTCGCCACGGCCCGCAGTGCCACGCACCTCGACGGGCTGCGACGCGACGCCGAGGCGCTTCCCGGGGTCCTTGCCGGCACCCTCGCGATGGACCTGGCGGACCCGGAGTCGGTCCGAGCGGCCGCGGCCGGTGCCCGCGCCCTGCTGGGGCGTGTCGACATCGTGGTCAACAACGCGGCGGTGCTGGGGCCGCGCGGCCCGCTGACCGCGACGCCGTTCGGGGACCTGAGGTCGGCGTTGGCGGTCAACGTGGCCGGGCCCGTCGAGCTCGTCGCGGCGCTGGCCGACGCCCTCTCCGACGGCGCGGTCATCATCAACGTGACCTCCGGGGCGGCCGGGCGGGCGCGGTGGGGAGCATACGGGCTGACCAAGGCCGCGCTCAACATTGCAACGGACATGCTTGCTGAGGATCTCGCCGAGCGCCGTGTGCGCTGCGTGGCGATCAACCCGGGGCCGGTGCGAACGGAGATGCGGCATGCCGCATATCCCGATGAGGACCCGGCGACGGTCCGCCATCCGCGGAGCATCGTGGAGCCGTTCGTCGCGATTGCCGCGGGAGCACCTGTCGAAGGCGTCCTGGAGGCATCCGAATGGACCCGCTGAACCCAATCCCGCGGCTGCGTCCGAACTCCGGGTGGCGTGAGATCGAGATCGCCGCCGTCGACGAGCCACTCGTGCCGGTCGACGGAATCGGGCCGCGGGTCTTCGATCGCGCCGAGTACCACGCGTGGCGCTTGCCCGGCTCTCTGCCGCGGTCATGGGTCCGGGCAGGCGTCGCCGAGCGCCTGGGGCGGGTGGCGGCCGGTCTGCCGGATGGGTTCAGCCTCGTGGTCTGGGATGCGTACCGGCCTCTTGAGGTCCAGGCCGCGCTGTTCTCGGCGTATCTGTCGGAGCTGGTCGCCGTCCACCCCGAGATGCCGGCGGAGTCGCTCGAGGAGGCCGCCGCACGGTACGTGACCCCGCCGAGCCGCTCGCTCGTCGCACCTCCGCCCCATCTGACCGGGGGCGCGGTTGACCTGTGTTTGGGATACGCGGACGGGTCTCTGCGCGACCTCGGGACGAGCTTCGATGCGTTCGTCCCCGAGGCCGAGACGCATGCGTTCGAGCAGACCAATTCCGGGGTCCGCGATCTGCGCCGACTCCTGTTCTGGTCGATGCACGCCGAGGGGTTCACCAACTACCCCGAAGAGTGGTGGCACTTCGACTTCGGCGACCAGTTCTGGGCCCTCGTCACCGATGGGCCCGCCATCTACGGACCCGCCACACCCCCGGTCGACTAAGTCCGGGTGGCGCCGCGCTCCTCAAGGACCGTCGCCAGGAGGGCGGGGCGATTGGTGACGATCCCGTTGACCCCGCAGTCGACGAGGCGCGCCATCTCCCCCGGGTCGTCGACGGTCCAGACGAACACGCCGAAGCCGCGCCGGTGAATCACGTCGGTCAGGGACCGCGACACCAGCGCCGCCGGCAATCCGATTCCGGAGATGGCGTGCCCCCCGCCCGGGTGTCCGGTGACGAGGCTGGCGACCGCCGCGGGGGAGTCGACGGCCTGAATGACCGGATTGGCGACCCCGATCTCCTGGAGTCGGTCGGCGACCTCCGGCAGATAGGTCAGGAAGGTGACGCTGTCGACCATCTCCAGCTCGCGCACCATCGCGATCAGCGTCGCGATCGCATCCGGCTCCTTGATGTCGAAGGTCACACGGGCCCGCCCGCGCGCGAGGTCGAGGACCTCGTCGGGCGTCGGTATCCGCTCGCCCCGCCCCGCGTCGAGTGTGCGTGCGCCGGCGTAGTCAAGCGCGCGCACCGCACCGTGGCCGTTGGTGGTCCGGTCGACCGTGGCGTCGTTCAACACGACTAGCTCTCCGTCGGCGGTCATCCGGACGTCGGCCTCGAGCGCGTCGGCGCCCTGGCGAATGGCCTCCTCGAACGCCGCCAACGTGTTCTCGGACCGGTCGAGCGACGCGCCGCGGTGGGCGATGTTCCAAACCCCGGGCATGGTCCGATGATACGCCCCGGCCGGCGCGGGCAACGCGCTCGGCGCGAATCGGCCCCGTGTCGGCGACGGGGGGCTAGCATTCGCGATCGTGACCGGTACGTCCCCGTCCACAGAAGCCGCCCGCGGCATGTCGCTGGTCGGCGCCTTTGCCTCGCTGGTGCGCCTCCAGCACACCGTCTTCGCGCTGCCGTTCGCGCTTGCCGGTGCCCTCATGGCACGTCAGGAGTGGCCGCCGCTGTCGACGCTGGGGTGGATCCTGTTGGCGATGGTCGGCGCACGCTCCCTGGCGATGGCGATCAATCGGGTCGTCGACATGGAGATCGATGCGGCAAACCCGCGCACCGCCGGCCGGGACCTGCCGAGCGGACGCCTGACGGTGCGACAGGTCGCGGTGTTCTGCGCCATCAGCCTGGCGGCACTGCTGATTGCGGTCAGCCAACTGCCGCCGTTGACCTGGTTCCTGTGGCCGATCCCGGTCGCGGGATTCGTCATCTACCCGTACACGAAGCGGTTCACGTGGCTGTGCCATCTGGTCCTGGGCGCGGTCATCGGCCTGGCCCCGCTTGGCGCGTGGATCGCGGTGACCGGGCACTTCGCGACGGCGCCGTGGTTCCTGTTCCTCGCGGTCGCGACGTGGATGTTCGGGTTCGACGTGATCTACGCCCTGATGGATGTCGACTTCGACACGCGACACGGGGTGAAGTCGGTCCCGGCGCGGTTCGGCGCGCGGCGCGCGCTGTGGGTGACGCGCGCGATGCACACCACCGCAATCATCTGCCTGGTTGTTGCAGGGCTGCTTGCGGGCTCGCACGCGATCTATTTTGTGGGCGTTGCGGTGTGTGCGGTCGTGCTGCTGATCGAAAACGTTGTCGTCGCGCCGGACGACCAGGCCCGGATCCAGGCGGCGTTCGGGACCGCGAACGGCGTCTTGGCGCTTGTGTACATCGGATTCGTCATCCTCGACGTCTCGATCGGATAGCCGGACGTGCGACACCCGGACGCGCCGCTGGTCGACGCCTCAGGACTCGTGCGCGGTTTCGGCGGACGCCGTGCCGTCGACGGCGTCGATCTCCAGGTGGCGCCGGGCGAGCGCGTCGCGGTCGTCGGGCCGAACGGTGCCGGCAAGACCACGCTGCTGCGAATCGCCGCGACGCTGTTGCGTCGTGAGGCCGGCACGCTGTCATTGCTCGGGTGGGAGATCCCGGATCAGGCCCAGCAGGCACGCCGGCACCTCGGGTACCTGGGGCATGACCCGATGGTCTATCTCGACCTCACCGCGCAGCAAAACCTGGAGCTCTTTGCCGACCTCTACGGGATCGACGACGCATCCGAGTGCATCACGGCCGCCCTGTCGCGCGTCGGGCTGCTGGCGCGCAGTCACGACGCCGTGCGCACCTTCTCGCGCGGGATGGGCCAGCGCCTCGGGATCGCGCGCCTGACGCTCCACGCACCGCGCCTGTTGCTACTCGACGAGCCCTACACGGGGCTGGACAGTCGTGGCGCACGTCTTCTGGACGACCTCGTCGCCGACGTCGGCGCGGACCGCGGGATCCTCATGGTGACCCACGAGCTCGATCGGGCACTGACGGGCGCGGACCGGGTGATGGTCATGCATCGCGGCCGTGTCGCGGCCGAGTTCCCCACCGCAGGGACGGACCTTCCGGAATTCCGGAAGCGCTATGCGGAGCTCACGGCATGAACCCGTCCGCACGCCGCCAGTATGCCGCGCTGCTGCGCAAGGACCTGCGACTTGAATACCGGACCCGCGAGACGATCGTGGCGATGGGGCTGTTCAGCCTTGTCGTGACGATCCTGTTCGAGTTCACCGTCGGGGAGCGCATCGGCAACACGTCGGCGATTGCCGGGGGCATCATCTGGGCCACGCTGACACTGGGTGCGGTGCTCGGGGTGGGGCGAACCTGGGTGCCCGAACGCGAGCAGCGGGTCCTCGACGCCATCCTGATCGCGCCCGTCCCCCGACTCGTGATGATGATGGCGCGAACGACCGCGCTGGTGCTGTTCCTGCTCGGCGTCCAGGTGGTGGTCGTGCCACTGGCGATCGTGTTCTTCGTCAACGGGACCTCGCCGGCGAGCCTGGTGCTGATCGCCGGTGTGTGCATCCTGGCGGATGTGTGTATCGGGATCATGGGCGCGCTCCTGTCGTCGATGAGCGTCTTCTCGCGCACGCGGGAACTCGTCCTGCCAGTGCTGCTGCTGCCATCGCTGATCCCGGTGGTGATCGCCGCGGGAGGTGCCACCGACGCCGCATTGAGCGCGCCGCGGCAGATGGCGGAGTATCGTGGCTACTGCCTGTTTCTGGCCGTCTACGCAGTAATCTTTGCCCTCGTTGCCTACGCCACCTTCGACTACATCCTCGATGACTGACGCGGCCGTCCGCCGCGTCACCGCACTCGGCGCCCTGACCGCCGTGCTCATCGGGGCATCGGTCGTCGGGTTGTTCCTCGTCGCGCCGGAAGACAACGGCCCGGGCGGCGAAGGCCAGATCCAGCGGATCTTCTACTTCCACGTCTCGATCGCGTTGGTGTCGTTGCTGGCGTTTGCGGTTGCCTTCATCGCGGGTGCCGCCTATCTGCGCCGTCCGCGGCCGTGGTGGGACGACGTTGTGCTCATCAGCATCCGCCTCGGGCTCGTGTTCGCCGTCCTGACGGTGATCACCGGGTCGATCTGGGCGAAGGCGGCTTGGGGTCGTTGGTGGATCTGGAGCGATCCGCGCCTGGCCACCTACACGCTCGTCGTGCTGCTGTACTCGGCGTACTTCGTGCTCCGCAGCTCTGCCGAGGGGGAGCGTCAGGCCCGGTTCTCGGCGGTCTACGCGATCATTGCCTTCATCTCGGTTCCGATCTCGTTCTATGCGGTCCGCATTGCCCAGTCCGTCGTCCACCCCGTGGTCTTTACGAGCAAGGGCGCGGCGATGCCGAATAGCATGCTGATCTGGTTCGTCATCGCGCTGGCCGGGATGGCCGCGCTGTTTTTCACCCTGCTGCAGCTGGAGCTGATCCAGCACCGCGCCCAGCGGGCGCTGCAGGAGGTCAAGTTGCGCTTGGAGAGAGGGTAGGACGCCCATGGGCGGCGGAACACAGTTTGTGGTGAGTGCGTATGCGGTGATCTGGGTCGTACTGTTGCTGTACGTCGTCGTGCTGGGCCTGCGAAGCGCCCGCCTCGCCCGCGAGGCCGAGCTGTTGGTGCGGCTTCTCGACGAGCGGGACCAGGCCGCCGCGGACGAGACCGCGGGAGTCGGCCGCTGAGCCCGTGCGCGACGACGCGCCGTCGGGGACCTTCGTCCACCGCCGCGGGCTATCCGCCCCTGGCCCCCGTACCCTCCGGCCTACTAGCCTGTCTCGAATCGCCGCGCTGACCGCGGGCTGAGTCCGATCATGCCCGCTCCGCCGTACCTCCCCCTGTTTTTCGACCTCGCCGGTCGGAGGTGCCTGGTGGTCGGCGGCGGGCGCATCGCCGAAGGTAGGACGCGTTTGCTTGCCGCACATGGGGCAGTACTGAGGGTGGTCGCGCCGGAGGTCTCCGACGGACTGTCGGCGATGGAGGCCGACGGACGGGTCGAGGAGGTGCGCCGTCGCACCTTCGCACCAGACGATCTGGATGGGGTCTTTTTGGCCCTCGCTGCCACCAATGACCGCGATGTAAATGCGAAAATCGCGGAATTGGCACGTGGACGCGGCATTCTCTGCAATGTGGCCGACGACCCGCAGAACAGCGATGTCCATGTTCCGGCGCTCGTGCGCCGCGGCGGCCTGACCGTGGCGATCTCGACCGGTGGCAGGAGCCCTGCCGTGACGGCCGGCGTCCGCCGCAGGCTGGAGGGTGTCTTCGGCCCGGAGTGGGGTGTGCTCCTCGCCCTGCTCGGGGATCTGCGGGACGCCACCAAACAGCGATATCCTCAGCCTGCAGAGCGCGCGGCTGCGGTCCGCGCACTGCTGGACGACGGGCACGTGCTGGAGCTGCTGCGTGCGGGCAAGGTCGACGAGGCCGGCCGATACGCCCGGGCGGCCCTGGATCTTGAGGGAGCGGGATAGATATGCACATCGTGTTGATCGGCCTGTCCCACAAGACCGCGCCCGTGGAACAACGTGAGAAGGCGGTCCTGTCGTCCCGGGGCGAGCGGAACCTGCTCCGATCGCTGGTCGCGTCCGGCACGGTGGCCGAGGTCGTCGCTCTCTCGACGTGTAACCGCACCGAGCTCTATGCCGCGACAAGCGATCCCGCGGCGGCCGAGCAAGCGCTCGTCGACGCCCTCATCGCCAACACCCGCATCAGCGACGACGAGCTCGCGTGCGCCCGATACATCCAGCGTGATGAGCGGGCCGCCGCGCAACTGTTCCGCGTGAGCTCGAGTCTCGACTCGATGGTCGTCGGCGAGAGCGAGATCCAGGGGCAGGTCCGCACGGCGTGGGAGCACGCCGCCGAGGAGAAGACCGTCGGTCCGATCCTGAACCAGCTCTTTCGCCAGGCCCTCGAGGTCGGCAAGCGCGTCCGCACCGACACACGGATCAGCCGGGGGCCGGCCTCGGTGCCGGCGGTCGCGGTGAACCTCGTCCACCAGAGCGTCAGCGACCTGTCCTCGAGTCGCGTCGTGGTCGTCGGCGCCGGCGAGATGGCGGAATCGGTGCTGGTGAGCCTCACCGAGGGCGGCGTCGGCGATCTGGTGATCGTCAACCGCACCGTGAGCACCGCCCGTGATCTGGCCGATCGCTTCGGGGGCCGCGGCGTGGGCTTCGATTCGCTCGCCGATGAACTCGCCGGCGCCGATGTGGTGATCTCGTCGACCGATGCCCCCCACACGATCCTCGACCGGGCTCAGCTCGAGCGGGCGATGCGGGCCGGCGACCGGGATGGGATGCTGCTGATCGACATCTCGGTGCCGCGGGACATCGACCCCGCCATCGCCCAGCTGCCGTCGGTCGTACTGCACGACATCGACGACCTCGAGCGCGTGGTCGAGGCGAACCTGAACGGGCGGCGCGCGGAGGCCGCGATCGGCGAGAAGATCGTCGTCGCAGCGGTCAGCGGTTTCGCCGAATGGCGGTCGGCACTCGTCGCGGCTCCGGCGATCCGCGGGCTTCGCCACCAGGCCGAGGAGATCCGCCAGCGAGAGGTCGAGCGCGTGGAGAGCTCGTGGGCGTCGCTGTCGGACGAGGACCGGGAGCGGATCGACGCCCTGACCAAGGCGATCGTCAACAAGATCCTGCACGAGCCGACGGTGCGGGCCCGCGCCGCGGTCCAGAACGCCGAGGGTCTGCGCCACATCGAGAGCCTCCGTCACCTGTTCGGGCTCGAGGAGGTGCCCGAGGCGGCGCCCTCCAACCGGGGCGAGGCCGTGGCGCCCCCGGCGCACGACCTCAGCCGCTAGGTCGGAGAGCCACCGTCCGGCTGGTCCTCGCCACCCGTCGCTCACCGCTGGCGCGTGCCCAGAGCCGCGCGATAGCCGTGCGGCTGGAGGGCGCAGGGCATGAGGTTGAGCTCCTGGAGATCGTCACGAGCGGCGACCGCTGGAGCGCGGCACCCGGTCAGCCGCCCCCCGACCGCGGCATGTTCGTCAAGGAGCTCGAGCAGGCGCTGCTCGACGGTCGGGCCGACATCGCGGTGCACTCGGCCAAGGACCTGCCGGTGGAGCTCCCGCCCGGGCTGGCAGTGCTCGCGGTTCCCGCCCGCGAAGACGCGCGGGACGTGCTCGTCGGGGTCACGGACGATCTCGGCCGACTTCCCCGCGGAGCGCGCATCGGGACGAGCAGTCCGCGACGACGCGCGCAGCTCACGATCATCCGGCCCGACCTCGAGATCGTTGAGCTGCGCGGAAACGTCGGCACCCGTCTCGAGCGCCGCGACCGTGGCGACGTGGACGCGCTCGTGCTCGCCGCCGCAGGACTCATCCGGCTGGAGATCCGCCGCCCTGACGTGCTGGTGCTCGCGCCGCCGGTGTGCGTGCCGGCGCCGGGGCAGGGGCTTCTGGCGATCGAGGGGCGCCGCGACGACCTCGACACCCGTACGGCCCTGGCGTGTCTGGACGACCTCGACGCGCACCTGAGCCTGAACGTCGAGCGCGCGGTGCTGTCGGGCATGGGAGGCGGGTGCA
The DNA here is from genome assembly GCA_017882545.1 of Thermoleophilia bacterium. Lineage (GTDB taxonomy): Bacteria > Actinomycetota > Thermoleophilia > Miltoncostaeales > Miltoncostaeaceae > CAITWD01. The sequence continues at coordinate 15,563 of JADGPG010000041.1, read as the reverse complement.
TGACGCCGCTGGGCGCATATTGCGTGCCGTCGCCGACGGGTCTCTGGATCACCGCGTTTGCCGCAGACGACGCCGACGGGACCGGCGGCCACCACATCACCGTGACGCGCCCGGACCGCGATGTGGCCGCTGCGGGTCGCGACGTTCTGGCGGCATTACGTCAGGATGTGGCATGACCGACGTCGGATGGGTGGCACTGGTCGGAGCCGGCCCGGGTGATCCCGGGCTCATCACCGTGCGCGGGCGCGAGCTGCTCGAGGTGGCCGACGCCGTCGTGGTGGACCGTCTCGGGACCGAGGCCCTCGTCGCCCTGTGCCGCCCCGATGCGCGGATCATCGATGCCGGCAAGGCACCCGGACGCCAGGCGCTGACCCAAGACCAGATCAACCAGACCCTGGTCGACCTGGCCCGCGAAGGGCTCGGGGTCGTCCGCCTCAAGGGGGGTGACCCGTTCGTGTTCGGGCGCGGCGGCGAGGAGGCCATGGCCGTGAACGCCGACGGGCTCCCGTTAGAGATCGTCCCGGGTATCACGAGCGCCATCGCCGCACCGGGCGCCGCAGGAATTCCCGTGACCCATCGAGCGGTGGCGACGTCGTTCACGGTCGTGACCGGGCACGAGGACCCCACCAAGCCGAGTGAGCAGACCGACTGGGATGCGCTCGCACGCACGCCGGGGACGCTGGTCATCCTGATGGGTATGGGACGCCTGGCGTCGATCGCCGACCGCCTGATCGCCGCGGGGCGACCGGAGGGCCAGCCCGCGGGAGTCGTCCAGTGGGGGACGCTGCCCCGCCAGCGCCAGGTGATCGCGACGCTGGGCACCATCGCCCGCGCCGCGGCGGACGCCGATCTTGGAAATCCGGCCGTCGTGGTGGTCGGTGAGGTTGCGGCGTTGTCGCCCGAGATCGACTGGCGCGGGTTCCGGCCGCTGGCGGGTCGGTCGGTGGTGGTGACACGTGCACGTGCACAGGCGAGCGAACTCAGCCGACGCCTCGGCCAGCTCGGCGCCGAGGTGATCGAGTTGCCGGTGATCCGAATCGCGCCACTGGCCGAGCCGCCCGGCCTGATGTCGGTCCTTGGCCGTATCGGCGACTACCGGATGGTGGTGCTGACAAGCGTCAACGGCGTTGACGCGCTGTGCGCGCGCCTCGCCGATCGCGGTGCCGACGTACGCGCGATCCACCGCGACGCGCGCATCGTGGCGATCGGTCCGGCCACGGCGGCGCGTCTGGAGGGTCGCGGCCTGCGTGCCGATCTGGTCCCCGACGCGTTCCTGGCCGAGGGGATCCTCGCCGCACTCGACGGCGACGATCTGACCGGCGTCCCGGTACTGGTCGCGCGGGCACGCGGCGCCCGGCCGACGCTCGTGGACGGCCTGACCGCGCGGGGCGCCCGGGTGGACGAACTCGAGCTGTACGAGGCGGTTGCCGACGCCCCGGATCCCGATCGGATCACGCGCGCCCTCGACGCCGACTACGTGACCTTCACGGCGTCGTCAACTGTGCGGCGCTTCGTCGAACTGGTGGGGCCGGACCGCGCTGCGCGCATGTCGGGCCGTGCCGTCTCGATTGGTCCTGTCACCAGCGCGACGCTGCGCGATGGGGCCATCCCCGTGTTCGCCGAGGCGGATCCGCACACGATCCCGGGGCTCGTCGACGCTCTGTGCAGGGCCGCCGGAGGCGACGGCCAATGACTCCGATCGTGACGCTCCTGACCGACTACGGCCCGCACAGCGAACATGTCGGCGCCCTGCACGCCGTCCTCGTTGCCGCCGATCCCCAGATCGTGCGCGTCGACCTCGCCCACGACATCCCGCCGGGTGACGTGCGGTTCGCGGCGGTCGTCCTCGCCCGCCTGGCGGCACGCCTCCCGGGCGCCGTCCATCTGGCCGTCGTGGATCCCGGCGTCGGCACCGCGAGGCGGGCCGTGGCGGTCCGCCTGGCCGACGGTGGCGCGCTCGTCGGACCGAACAACGGTGTGCTCGGGTTTGCGGCACGTGCCCTGGGCGCGACCGCGGCCGTGCAGCTGCCGCCCATTCCCGGAGCGCCCGCCACCTTCGAGGGGCGCGACCTGTTCGCCCCAGTCGCGGCGCGCCTCGCCGTGGGTGCGGGCCTCGAGGAGGTGGGCGTGGCGATCGATCCCACCGGGATTCACGCACCGGAGATTCCGGCGCCGACCGTCGTTGCGGGCCGGCTCGAGGCCACCGTGATCGGATGTGACCGTTTCGGGAACCTGCAGCTGGCGGCGTCCCGCGAGCACGCGGCGGGAGCCGGACTGATGATCGGCTCCACCGTCGAGATCATCGGCGGGGCCGGTTCGTCATTCGCACACGTCGTGCGGACGTTTGCCGACGCGCCGATCGGGGACTTCGTGATCTACCTCGACAGCCACGGGCACCTGGCGGTGGCGGTCAACTGCGGCGACGCGGCGATGCGGCTCGGCGTCCGCCCGGGGGTCGAGCTCGCACTGGCGGTGACCGCGCCGGCCGCCCCGTAGACCCGGAACCCGGGTCCGCGAGACGGCCGTCGACGATCGCCGGCGGGTCCTAGGAGAGGACCTTCTTCTTGATGGCGTCGAACTCGTCCTGCGAAATCACGCCGTCGTCCAACAGCTTCTTGGCGTTCGCGATCTCATCCGTCGGTGCGAGACCGCTTGCCCGGCGGAGCTTGTCGGCATCCTCGAGCTGCGTCTTCACCGCCCGTTCGGCCATACCGCTGCCACGCACGATCAGGTAGATCAGTACGCCGATCAGCGGGAGAATGATGAGGACGATTACCCATCCGGCCTTTGCCAAGCCGGAAAGATCATGACTGCGGAACAGGTCAAGCACGACCTGGAAGAACATGATCAAGAAGATCAAGAACACGAAGACGACCAAGACGTCCCATACAAAGTGCCAGAAACCCATGTGGGGCCTCCCTGTAGATGACTGTGCGGACCTGGGCGGGGTAGGGGCAACAGCCGACCGCAGATCCCGCACAGCATAACCGTGTTGGGAGGCCCCGCTGGTCAGTCTGCTGCGTCCGACACGACCTCGTCGGCGCGAAACACGAGCGTCGTCCCGGAGGGGTCACGCACCGCGATCCCGACGGGATGCTCGGCGACGGGAATCCCGGCGGCCGCCGCACGTGCCCTCAGGCCGTCGAGGCCCGCCGGATCCGGAAGGGAGAACGTGGCATTCTCCAGGTGGACCATGGTGTCCGGCGCGGGCCGGGCGCCGCGTGAGGCCCAGGTATTGGCGCCGACGTGGTGGTGATAGCCGCCCGTGCTGAAAAACGCGGCCTGGGCACCGAACTCCAGGACAAGTTCGAATCCAACGACATCACGGAAGAAGGTGATCGCGTCGGCGATGTCGGACACCTGGAGATGCACGTGACCGAGATGGGTCGCCGGTGGCACGCGTGCGGCCCCGCTCGAGATCGCCAGTGTTTCAAGCTCTCCGAACAGTCCGTTGATGTCGAGCGGGGCGGTGGTCATCTCGGCCACGCGTCCTTCCCAGGCGCGCCGCGGGCGGTCCCAGTAGATCTCGATGCCGTGGCCGTCGGGGTCCGTGAGGTAGATGGCCTCGCTGACGAAGTGGTCGGCAGCGCCGCTGAGCGCCAGCTGCTGCTGGGCGGCGTGGGCGAGCCAACGGGCGAGATCCGCCCGCTCGGGGACGCACAGGGCGAAGTGGAACAGTCCCGTGTGGCGTCCATCGAACGGCTCCGCGCCGCGGTGCTCGGTGAGCTCGACCACGACATCGCCCCCGATCGGGGCGAGTCCGAGCACGCCTTGCTCGTCGAGTGCATGGGCGGCAAGCCCGAACCACCGGTCGTACCAGGCCAGCGAGCGCTCGATGTCGCTCACCCCGAGCCGAACCGAGCGGACGCGCGTGGCATCAGGAAGCAGCGATGGGGTGGCTCGCGCGGACGAGGTCATGGGCACGGGACGCAGCTCGTCGTGTCGCGGGGAGATGCCACCGTTCGACGATAGCTCGCTGCCGCGCCCGGGGCCCTGCCGCACGGTGTCCGGCATCGGCGCGAGGCGCGGGCTAATCGGTCCGCGGGACCGGCAGGTGAAGCCGTCGTACGCCGCGATCCAGTGAGGTTTCCAGTGCGTCAAGGGGGCGCTCGCCCCAGCGCATGACGGCCCAGGCGGCGGCGAGTCCGATCACGGCGCCGGCCAGAACGTCGCCGGGGTAGTGGACCCCGTCGAAGACCCGCGCGTACGACATCACGGCGGCGACGACGAGCGCGAATGTGCCCCAGCGCCGGTGCATGATCCACAGCGTCATCGCGATGGCGAACCCGGCGGCCGCGTGGTCGCTGGGGAATGATCCATCGTTCGCGTGGGAGATCAAGATGTGCACGGAGCCCGGGTGGGCGATGAATGGTCGGGGACGCATCCAGAGATGGCCGACGATCTGGTTGATCCCGAGCGCGATCGCCGCGGCGACGAGCGCCGCGATCGCTCCCCACCGGTCGCGGCGTCCACCTCGCACCCAGCCGTAGATGAGCCACACGACGACGATCCCGGCGAAGATCCACTGCCCCCAGTCGGCGGCGGCGCGCATGATCGCGTCGAGGGCGGACGAGCTGCCCGCGGGCCCGTTGATCCATTGTTCCAGCTGGTAGTCCATTGCGCGGTGCGTCCCCCGGGCGTGTTACGGCGTTGTAACACATGGGTGGCCACGGCACCGGCTGCGACGGTTCCGGGGCGTGCTAGGCGCAGGTGGAGCCGGTGATCGTGCGCGAACCGCTCGCGGTCGACTGGACACTCGTCGGCCAGGCGGCGTCGTTGGTCGTCATGGTCACGGCGAAGTAGTAGGTCCCGGCCGTGAGCGTGCCGCTGGTCACCGTGACCGTGGGCGCCGTGGCGGTTCCGATGCTGGTCCAGGGGCCCGTGGTCGACGGCCCGCGATAGGCCGTATAGGTCTTCGCCCCAGTGACCGCGGTCCACGTGACCTTGACGGTGGCGCCCGTCGCGCACGTGGCCGTCGGGGTCGCCGGCGGTGGAGGCGTGGCCGGGGCCTGGCCCTGGGCGGAGCTTCCGGTGTTGAGCGACACGGTCCAGGAGGTTGCCAGCGCGGTGCCGCCGTACCCGACCACGACGGCCGCAACGCCAATTGCGAGGTATCGGCCCGCGGCCCGCGGCCACCTCGTTGTGAAGGATCTGGGCCGACGCATCTAGGCCGTCCAGCCGTCGGTCGTGGGGCTGGCCGTCGGGGTCCCGGCGCCCGCCGTCGCCGTCACGGCCGTGAGCGACGGCATCTTGAAGTAGTTGCTCGTGCACGTCACCGGTGCGGTCGTCGCCATCGTGATGTCGTTGATCAGCGTCACCGTGAGGGTGGAGTTGGCGCCGACGATGAGCGGAGTCGTCAGGGTGTGTGAGGAACCGCTCGTGGTGGTCGAGAACCGCCACGTGACCGAGCTGGTGCACGCCGTCGCGGTGGTGAGCGTGGAGTTCGAGTATCCGGGCGCGTAGGTCGTGCTCGTCGGCAGGCTCACGGCGGTGATGGTCACCGGGGCGGTGCTCGTGTTGTGGATCGTCAGGACCGCATCGCCGTATCCCCCGGGGTACGCTTGGTTCACCGCCGCCGGGACCGCGATCGCGCTGATCGTCAGGTTGGCGACGGACGCGGACTGGGCCTGACCCTTGGACCCCGCGTTGAGCGCCACCGACCAGTTGGTGGCCGCGTAGGCGCCGGCGCCGACCACCATGCACCCCGCGACCACCGCGACGGTGCGCGCGAGGACGGCCCGTCGGGGCCCGCGGTCGGGCGCAGGCGCGGGTCTCCGGGGAGAGTCAGAAGGGGGGCGCGGCAAGTTAGAAGGGCTTTCCGTGCAATCCAGAGGTCGTGGATCGCCATGGGCCGGCGCACCGGCTCGGGGCGCGGTGCGGGGACACCGCATACATCAGATATCGGCACACGAAATTCGGGCTTGAGTCGTCAGACCCTTCAGGACGGTCGTCCCGTACGGGGTCCAGCCGACATGCCGAACCGGCGACGCTCGGATGCGACTGGGGTGTGGTGTGCCTGCGGATGGCCCTGCGCCGCTGGGCGGGGTGCTGTGTCGTGCCGAGGAGCTCCAGCTGTCGCTCGCCGGGTACGCCGTGGCCTCGTCGACGCCCGCTGTTGGCGCCACACCGGTCAGTGCTGGCATCGAGAAGACGTGCCCTCACAGGTGGTCGGGGGGGTGGTGGGCATGCTGGCGTCGTGGATGACGGTCGCCGTCAACGTGCCACCGGCAGTGAACGTCGGCGGCGTGGTCGGGGTGCGGGAGCTGTCGCTCGTGCCAGGGCGCGTCGTCAGTGGCGCTGGCGAACAACGTGAATGGAGATGTGGTCATGGGGACCGCCGTGGGTCAGTCTCGTCCGCGACGGGAGCGTTCGGCGGGAAGTGCGACGCGGCCCCGTGGGAGATCCCGCGGGGCCGCCTTGAACGTACCTTGCTAGGAGGTCCAGCTGTCGGTCGCCGGGCTCACGGTGGCCGTGCCGGCCCCCGCGGTTGCCGCGACACCGGTCAGCGACGGCATTGAGAAGAACGTGCCCTCACAGGCCGCCGGCGAGGTGGTGGCCATGCTGGCGTCGCTGGCGAAGGTCACCGTCAGGGTGCCCCCGGCCGCGACCGTCAGCGGCGTCGTCAGGGTGTGTGAGCTGCCGCTCGTACCGGTGGCGAAGTTCCAGCCGACAAGAGAGGTCGTCGACGAACACCCGGTCTGGGCCGTGCTCAGCGCGCTGGTGGTAAAGCCGCCGGCATATGTCGTGTTGGTGGGGAGGTTGACCGCGGTGATGGTCACCGGGCTCGTGTTCGGGTTGGTGATCGTGGCCACGACATCGCCGTTCGCACCGGGGAAGAGCAAGTTCGTGGCGGCAGGCGACGCGACGGCCGTGATCGTCAGATTGCTGACCGTCGACGACTGCGCCTCACCGCTGGAGCCGCCGTTGAGGCCGACCGTCCAGTTGGTGACCGCGTAGGCGGCCGCTGCCGAGAGTACGACACCGGCCGTGACCGACGCGATCCGAAATGCGCGCGGGCGTCGTGCGCGGAAGCCCGGCTCGTGCCAGGGCGCGTCGTCGTTGGCGTTGCGAAACAACGAGAATGGGAATTTGGGCATGGGGCGTCTTTCGATTCGTCGCGTCTGACTTGGGGGGCGTTGGGCCAGGGGGGAAACTGACCGCGGCGTGCGGTGGGGAAGCTCCGCTCCTATGCTCTATCGGCAGCGCGCTGGATCGCTTGAGCCCCGCGTCCGCGTCGGATAGCCCGCTCTGTTCCGACGCCGTCGTGGTCGGCGCTAGGCCTGACCGAGGCGGTGCCCAGACCACTCCCGGACCAGCTGTGCGAGTGCCGACGAGTCCCGTGCGCCATGCCGGAGGACGACCCCGCGGGTCGGGTGGGGGTGAAGGGTCTCCGCGCGCCGGACCGGGTGGTCGTGCCGCGGCTGGCCGATGATGTAGATCCCGCCGTTGCAGCACGCGCAGATGAACCGGGCCCGGGCGAATCCCGTCGCCGGCAGGTAGGCGACGCACGCCTCTTCCGGGGTGCTGTCCGGCGACGCCACGTCCCGTTCGGGTTCAAACTCGGTCCATCCGTGGACGTCTGCCAGATGCCCCTCGATCTCCTTCAGGGCCGTCGCTGGGGGTGCCGTGAGCCGCATCGTCTGGCCTCCTTGCTGAACGAGTGCGTGGCGGGTGGTCTTGGGAGGATTGTCGGCCGCACGCCGGATATCCATTACCCCGGCACATGGAGACATTGCGAAAACATCACAGTTTGCAAGTGAATGTTGCGGTAGTGTCCTCCCCTCGATATTCCTGGGGAAAGCAGGAGAATCGCTGTTGATCCCCAAGTCACTGCGGGAAGAGCGTCGACGGGAGTCGCTTTTCTCGTGTGGCAGAAACCATCGCCGGGGGAGCTCATGCCGGAGCGACAGGGCATTTTCGACGCGTTGGCGAGCAACGCGGACGGACTCACCGTCTCGCAGCTGGTCGGACTGCTCGGCGCGTCGGACAGCCAAGTGCGTCGGAAGCTCTCGACCCTCGTCGCCGCAGGCGCCGTCACAACGCTCAAGGACGAACCTGCCGGCCCGGGCCGCCCGACGTTGCGGTTCCGGCTCGCGCCGACGACCAGCGCGTGGCCGGAGCTCGTGCGGATCCTCGTTGCCGTCGTGGGCGACAGCCGGGAACACGAGATTGAGCTGGTGGAGCTAGCCCGCGAGCGCGGCGTCCAGATCGGTGCCGGCGAGTTCCCGGACCGCGTCTTCGAGGCGATGGCCGGGTTCGGCTTTTCGCCCCGCGATCGCTCGTCCCGACAGGATGCGAAGCACGACGCGTATCGCTTCAGCTTCCAGACCTGCCCGTTCCGGGACGCCGTGAGCGCGGGGGGCGGGCGCGCGGTCTGCGCGATGCACCGCGGAATGCTCGAGGGCATGGCGTCTGCCGTCGGCGCAGAGGTCGACGAATTCGTGGCGTATGACCCGATCGTCGCCGGGTGTGAGGTCTGCCTGCGCGCGTTGCCGACTGTCTGAACGACCGTGTGCGTCGGTGCCGGGCGCATGTCGGGAACGGGCATGCACGGTGCGTCCGTGCCGGCGGAGTCGCGGCAGGATGCCCGCAACGCCGAGAACCGCCGCCTTCTGCGGCAGCTCGAGCTGGCACAGCGGATCGGCCGCTTCGGCGGCTGGGAGTTCGACCGGCGAACCTGGTCGTTCCTGTGGACCGACGAGGGGTATCGGTCACTCGGGTATGAGCCCGGCGCGGTGGAACCGAGTCTCGACACGTTCATCGCGCGGGTGCACCCCGACGACCGCGAACGGCTCACGACAATATTCCGGCAGCGGATACGGTCCGGGTTGTCGGCATCCTGCAGGATGTGGCTGCGACCGGCATCGTCACCGGCGAGTTCAGTTCCAGGCGTCGACGGACGGAGTAGGTGCCACCGGCCCGGTCGTACGCGTTGCCGAGACTCCGATCAGCGACGGCATCGCGAAGAACGATCCCTCGCAGGCCGCCGGCGTCGGTGATGGTCATCAGCCGCGCGCGGCCGGCCGCGACCGACTCCGGGGTGGCGAGCCTGTGGACGCTACCCGACGCATTGGTGGATCCGCGCCAGGTGACGCCGGAGTTGTGTGCGGTACTGCCTGTCGCTGACGTCGTGTCCGTGCGATCGCGAAATCCCGCTGCGAAGGCCGTGGCAGACGGCAGGATGCCCGCGCTCACCTGCACGGCAACACGGGCGTGGTTCGTGACGGCAATCGTCACGTCGCCCGAACCACCGGGGTAGATCGGTGTCTGGGGCACGATCGCGGATGGCGCAATCGACTCGCCGGCGACGGCCTGCGCGACAGAGTTGTTAGGTCCGGCTCTCGTCAATGTCGGGACCGGATTCGGGTCCGCCGCCCAGGCAAGACCGCAGATCGCAATCACCGACACCACCGACCCGGCGAGGGTTGTCGCCACGCGAGCCAGCCCCCGATGCCGCGCGCCGGCGGGGCGGTGGGATGCCAGTACGGCACTTGTCCAGACGGATGTCAGCGGCGACGCGGCCATCACCGGCGTCATCGACCTGGAAGCCGGATATCATTGGTTACCGTCAAGAAACCATCCGACCGGTGTGCCCCGCGACGATCCTCGGCGACACCCGGGTGCCCCTGCTGGCACGGCTCTGGGTGAGGCGTGCCGGGCGGTGTCGATCGTGCCGCGGGTGACGTGGTGACGGCGATTCCCCGGATGCCGGGGATCCCTTTCGCGGCCCGGGGGATGCATCGGTGCCGGGGTCACCCCGCCGGTGGCACGGCCCCGGGAATGCCGCGTCGCGGAGATGGGTGCCGAGAAGCTGAGGACCGCTCGGTCGTCCGGACGCGGTAGCCTCCTCCCCGAGCGGAAACGGCTGTCCCACCCGGGGAGTTTGCGGCAGGCAAATATCCAGGGCTGCGGCCGACCACCTACAGGCCCGGTGCGCCTCGCTCCGGAGCATCCGACGCGGGAAACGAGGCGTCCTCGGTGGCGTTACCGGCATCCGCATCGCTGCCGACGATCATCAGGTGGTTGCCGTCTCCGTCGCGGAAGAAGAACAGCAACGGGACCCCGCCGTCGCCGCCCATGACCGTGGCGTCCGCATCGACGCCGCGTGCCCGGAGCTCAGTGTGGTCGCTGCGCGGGTCCGGCGAGCTGAGGGCGATGCCGGTCATGCGTCCCGTCGGGTAACGGTCGGTGGCGGGCACGAGCGCCAGTGCCGCTCCGCCGCCCGGCGGGGCCACTTCCACCCAGCGCTCGCCGTCGCCGAACGGGACATCGGCGACGGTCGTGAACCCGAGCATCCCGACGTAGAACGCGATCGCGGCGTCTTGGTCCGCGACCGGAACCAACACACGCCCGACGTGGGTCAACTGAGTCATGTCGGCTCCTTGGCGAGTTCGGCGATGTCCGTACGACGTTAGCCCTCGAGCGGATGACGGTCTAGCCAAGGAGCAAGGAGCAGTGTCCGGTCATCCCCGACAGCACGCCGACACCGCCAGTCACGGTCGGCTCGCCATGCCCGCTCCTGGCACCGACGCGCGAGGAGCACCGTGTCTGGTCCGAGGTCGCCGAGGACGCCCACGGGCGAGAGCGACCCTCGATGCGGGGTCATGGGCCGAGTTGCGAGCACCCGGTCGTCACCGCTACGGGGGTCCCCTGCGGGAACGGTGACCCGCTCGCCGCTGCGACAGCAGTCCTGGCACGGGCCTTGCTCGCGCTGCATCTGGCAGACCCGGGTCAGGTGCACCGCGTCGCTGGTCGTCGCCACGAGCCGGAGCTGTCCGGTCGTGTCGGCGATGAGCAGACCGGCGGCGGCGACACCGACGGGCTCGATGCAGCGCTCGGCAAGTAGCCTGAGCGGGTTGAGGCCAACGGGTGCGGCGGGCATGAGCGACGGCAACCGATCGGTTGCTGGTTTGACGACGCGTTCTGTGATCACGATGTTGAGGATCCGAATCGGCGCGATCGCTACGGGGTGTTCAAGGTGGGGCGTCGGCCGCTGGGAACGTCGAACCGCGTGGGGGAGCGGTTCCGCCGCCGACGCTCCACACGCGTCGTACCCGGACCGACGCACACACATACCGAGAGTTCGCCACGCACGCCGTGCCTGGTTCGCCGCGCCGCCCGTGCGGGTCGCGAAGCTCTTCCCGGCGCGTGTCCGCGCACGAGTGCGATCCGGCCCGCCGCCTGCAGACGCGGTCGGTGATGTGGTGTCGCAGCGCCGTGCGCGGTGACAACAGGACGTGCGGTGGCATCGCTCGACGACGCCCATCTACTCTGTCTGGCGGTGATGGTCCGGACCACTTTCGGAGCCGTCGGTTGGGCACGGAAGTCGGATTGTGCTCAGAACGGCGTCCTTGAGATCGAGGCGACGTGGGGCGGCCTGCACGCGCCTGAGTGTGTCCCGGGTGGGACCTGGCGCACAACGACGGATGCGTCCCGTCGGGCGCTCGCCGGTGACCTCACGCCCACGTCGGACATCCTCACCGGCGCGCTCGTTGCGAGTACGGGCGCACGGCGGACGACGCTGCCGATTGGCATCGGACCATCCGGATGACGTGGGTGGGTCTTCTCTCGGATCTCGCCCACCGTCTCAGGCCGCCTATGTGCGATCTCCTAGTGACGATGCGGGTGTGCCGAGACGCGGACACGCCCTGTGTTCAACGAGGCTCTCGGTGGTGGCGAGGCCCGGCCTCGAACTCGGGACACGACGATCTTCAGCCACCGATGCATGCACGCACTCACCGGTCATGTCACGGCCGCTTCGAGGTGGCCACCGGGACCCGCCATGGCGGCGTACATGGTCCATGTCGAGGTTCCGGGTTGCACTCCCCGATTGGCTCGCGGTCCGATCCGGCCGAGGAGTGCCGTCCGGCCCGGCCCGTGCGATCCCCGTTGCGTGTGCGTCAGCTCGACGGGCGCCCGGAGGGGGGCCCACCAGCGGACCCGGGCGGGCACCCGTCGGGCCGAGGTCCGGGTGGCGGAGGCGGCCAGGAACCCGGTGGGCCCGGACCGGGAGGTGGCCCCGGCGGCCCGGGGCACGCAGGCGCCAGTCCATCCGTTGTCGGCCCCTGCGTGGGGGCGCCACCGCTTGGTGAGGTCGTGATGCCCATTGGGGCCGGCATCGCGAAGTAGGCGCCTTCGCAGCTCGCCGGTGCGGTGAGCTGCATGAACGCAGCATCGGTCAAGGTGACAACCAGCGCCGAATGCGCCGCGACAACCAACGGCGACGCGAGCCGATCGGCTGTTCCGGCCGTCGGTGTGGCGCCCTGCCAGGTGACACCGGAGCTTGCGCTCGTGCAGCCCGAGCGCGCCCCAACCAGGGCCGGCGTCGCGAAACCGGCGGCCTCGTCGTGTCGAGAGGGCATGACGAGGCCCGTGATTGTCACCGCCCGCGAGTCGGGATTCGTGACCCGTATGGTCACGTCGCCCGACCCTCCGGGAAACAGTGCGCTGCCGAGCGTGTCTCGTCCAGCTGGGCGTATCGAAATGCGTGCCTGCTCCGAGGGCCTGGCGGCTCCGCCCACAGTGATATCGATCGAGATAGCCGCCTGCGAGACCGCAACTCCCAGCCCGACGCAGAGCGCGCTTGCGACCCCGGCGAGGACGAGAGACCTGGGCTTGAGTTTCACGGTGTCGAGTTCCTACGCTCTCGGGGCAGTGAGGCGCGCAGCTTGTGTTCGCGCCTCGGGACACACCTGATTGGAGTATCGGATCGCGGCCGACACGAAGTGAGCCGCGGTCCATGTACGACGCGTCCGTCGGCTCATGACGCGGGCCCCGGCATCGGTCAGGATCCCTGTCCTATCGACCAGATGTGCGCACGGGTGCCGGCACGGCCATGTGTATCCGTGCGGACACGCCAAGCCCACAAGCCGTCTCGGTCGGGCTCTGCCCGCAGTTCCCGCCCGGAGCACCCGGCGTCGATTCGGGCGCGGCGGCCCACACCACATGCTTACCGAGCACTGCCGAATGCGTCACGTCGTGATCACGGGCGAACGATCACGCCGGGTCCCAGCGGGCTGCCCAAAAGGCGGTCGGGGTAACTCGCGGATGCGGTCGTGGCGGGGTCCTGCAGGCTGGGCGACAATTGGTGACGCACAATTGACCCGAAGTGCGGTCGTGACGGTGCTGTCATGGCCGCACGCCCGGTCCCGGGCGCGCGGCTTTGTGCACTGGCACGACTCCGGACGTGCCGACGCCATCTGGTGTGAGCGCCCAGGGCCGAACAAGCCCCCCACGGTGGAGCCTTGTGTAATAGCGAGACCCAGCTTCGAGCGGGAGACGTCACGGTCTTCACGAATTCACGCGTGCGGCCGCGGTCTGGAACCGGACGGCCGGCTTGTCGCCGCGACGAGCGCGCACAGGAGCGTGACGGCGTCCCCGTCGGACACACGGTGCTCCCGGACGAGGGACTTCCAGGTGGAGAATGCCATCACGTGCCCGAGCGCTCCCCGGGTGCGCCTGGCGGGGGTGCCCCGGAGATTCCGTTCCCCCATAAGGGTCTCCCGTGCTGCCGCGAGATAGCCCCGAAACGCCGCAAAGCGCTCTCTGACGAGGGGAACGATGGTCTCATCACGGAAGAGATTGTCGAGCATGTCCTCGGTTCGCCGGTAGTACTCGTGGAGCTCCTTGAGTGCGGTAAGGAGGCGCTCGTCCGGGGCAGAGATCTCGGCCCACTTGCTGAGATCGGGCGGCGGATTGGCGGCCATCCAGTGCGCGGTGCATGCGTCAAAGAGCGCGGCCTCGTCGGGGAAATGGCGGTAGAGGGTCGAGCGTCGGACACCGGCGTGTGCGGCCACGGCGCTCATCGACGTTCGAGCCGGCCCGAGCGTGCCGTGCAGCTCTACGGCGCTCTCGGTGATGCGCTGGCGCGTGCTCGCCTGCTGGTCGGCCCGGAGCCGCATGCGATACGGACGGGTGGTAGGTTCACGGGTCATCGGTGTCCGGCCATATTGACTCATCGCGGCAGTTCGGTCTAGTCTACGCGACATATATGTCCGACGAAATGAGAGCACGACCATGGCAGTAACTAAAGAAGCCCGCGTGCTCGGGCCGCACGACGGGCGTGGCGGGTTTCTTGGCAGCATCGGCGTGCGGTTTATGGTTGACGGCGAGCTAGCCGGCGAGAACTTCTCACTCGTCGAGCATCCGATGTCGGCCCGGGCGCTTGCGGCTCCGCTGCACAGGCACACCCGCGAGGATGAGTACAGCTATGTGGTCGAGGGTCGGATGGGCGCCTTGCTTGGAGACGAGGTTCTCGAAGCCGTGACCGGGGACCTTGTCTTCAAGCCACGTGGGGAATGGCACACATTCTGGAACGCTGGCGACGAGCCATGTCGGATCCTCGAAATCATTGCGCCGGCCGGATTTGAGGGCTTCTTTGCCGAGTTGGTGGATCTCGGTGGAGTCAGTCAGGCCGACCCGGCGGTCCTCGGCGGACTCTGTCAGCGCTACGGGCTCGAGATGGATCCCTCGAGCGTCCCCGATTTAGTCCAGCGCTTCGGGCTGCGCTTCCCTGGGGAGCCGCTCGGGCAGTGAACCGCACGCTCGCATCTGTATTGACGAACGCGTTGTGCACGACGTTGACGCTGGCCTAACGGGTCATGGCGATGTTGCGATCGACCATCTACCCGCTGGCAGAGACCGCCCACTCGCCGGTCGGCCGGCGCGGGTGACCCGCCGCGGGGCCCGACGGCCACCGCGGCGGATGCGAGGCTTTTCCGTCTCGCTTAGGACGCGAGCCAGGGGTAGCGGGCCGTGTCCTTGCCGGCATAGTCGGGATCGAGGTAGATAAAGCACCGCTGGATCTTCCAGTCCCTAATCTCAAACACGTCGCACCAGCGTCCGGCACCCCAATCCGGGACACCCGCGCGCCATGGGCCGTCTTGGTGCTCGCCGTAGCTGGTCCCCTCTGCGACCAGCACGTCGCTTCCCGAAAAGATCCAGTTGAATGCGGCATAGTCGTGACGGATCGCGCGCAGCGTTCCGCCGACGTCGCCGAACAGCCGACCGATCTCCTCTTTGCCGTTTGCAAGGCCCCACTTGGGGAAATAGACCTGCGCGTCGGGTGCGAACAACTCAAGGATGTTCTCGCCGGTCGAGGTGACCCCGCCGTTGTCGAAGGCCTTCAGGTATTCGAGGGCAACAGACTTGCGCTGCTCATCGGTCATGACCCGCTCAGTGAGACTCATGTTGAAGACGCGCCTTTCCATCGGTGTGGAACCACGTCCCAATGTTACGACCAGGTGGCTCCCGATCGGCGCAGCCGTGTTGCGTCAGATACCACAGCCCGGCTGAACGTCTGGGCGCTGCACGGCTGGTCCAACCGAGCTGTCACGAGGCGAGGGAGAAAGTCGCGTTTGCGGAGCTGGCCGGGTTCGCCAGACCGGGCGACGCTTACTCGCGTCGATCGACGATGCGCGGTCGGTGGCGCGCGGGACTTCTGGAGACCGCCATCGTCGCATGCATGGTCCGGGCGCGCCGCAGGGTGCCCCAGGACGGTTGCGGATGCGCGAGCGTCATCCGACGAACGCGGGCGAAACAGCAAAAATACCTATATAAGCGGG
>JADGPG010000040.1 GCA_017882545.1 Thermoleophilia bacterium | reverse complement strand
GACCGGACGATCCGCGGGCCACGCCGGACGCGCTGGGGCACGAGGAACGCGAGGAAGATCTCGAGGATCATCAAGCCGATGAGCAAGCCGCCGAGGACTCCGACGATGACATGGACGAGTGCGGTCACCGCGCCACCTGGGGACATCGGGGGGTGGCGTGACGGCGCCATCCCGGATCCGCGTTCGGGGCACCCGCCGGCACCGCACCCGCCGGCAGCGCACGGTCATGCCCTGGGCCGACGCGGGCGACTCCCGCTGCGCGGGGGCGGCGGGAGTCAGTCATTGCACCGGGCCGGTGCGTGCATCGTCGGCGGCCTAGGCGCTGTCGCCCACCGCTGGATCGTTCCGCCACGCGACCGCGATGTGGAGGACCGAATCGGTGAACATGATGTTCAGATGCGGCTGAGTCGGGCGTTGGTTCTCGTACGTCCCGGCATGCCACTGCCCGTCGACGAAGTCCTGCTCCTTGACGGTCAGGAATGCCCCCGAATCGAGCAGGAACGCCTCGAGATCATCGTCGGCGGAGCGTCGTGCAGTGAGCCGGACCTGCCCCGAAGGGGGGCCGACGACCACACCTCTCGCCGCAAGCCGACAGGGGCCATGGAGATCGCCGACCCGCAGTTCGACGAGCACATCCCGACCCACCAAGTCGTTCAGCTTGCGGAGCGCGCCGGCGTAATCGAGCGGCTGGTAACCGTTGGGTCCGTTGCCGGTCATGATCGCCTCCTTGTCGCGTGAGCACATCAAAGCACCGGTGGTGGTCGTGCGCAGCGGGTGGCGCGTCGACGCGGCGGACGGCGGGAGCTGCGGGCGGATATCGGTCGGTCACCCCGACCAACCCTGACGAGTCGCGGAAGTCGACGACAAGAGCGACGACACCGCGCAGGCGATCATGCGATCGCCTGCGGCCCGGGCCGTCTCGAGGCGGAGGGCGACCACGGGTGTGCGCAGTCGCCGGCACGGCGCCCCGGCGCGTCCTCCAGTCGGACCGTCGTCGTTCGTTGGGGCGTCTGCCGGCACCTGACTCGGACGGTCGTCGGGGGGCCGTCCGTGTCAGGGGAAACGAACGTGCCGGCACGTTGACGCGAACCCGATCTCGGCGGGCTCCGAACCCCTTCGTCGCGGCTCAGTCCCCGAGGTATTGGTGGGCGACGAGTTCGATCAGGGTGAAGCTCGAGGGAGGTCCGGTGATGCCGCCCTTCACGAGGGCCTCGCCGAGGCGCTCCTCCATGAACTTGGCCTGATGGTCGATGCTGTCCCACACCTCGACCACGACGAGGTGTCCGTCGCCGTTGAGCCCGGCCGCGTGGGTCACCAGCCCGTCGGGCCAGTCGCCTTCGCCAGTGGCCTGGTCGATGCCCAGTTCCTTGTTGACCGCGTAGTACTCCGTCGTGGTCACGCCCTCGAACTCCAAGATCACTTGAACAGCCACGATCCCCGCCTTCCTGTGTGGGTGAACGGTCTGCGCACCTCTTGCCGGTCGTCGGGATCGGCGCCCGGCGCGCCCAACGTACCACCGGGTCTCCGCGGGTGATACCGGCGGCACCGCCCGCGTCGCCGTGCGTGACCCAGCGCGACCGTGGGTCGCGTTCGCCGGAGTGAGGGCAACAGGTCGTCAGCCGGTGACCGCCGCCGCCGGAGGTCCGGGCCGGCACGCCGATCCGTCCCCGTTCCGGGGCTGCGCTGCGCCGTTCGCCGTTCGTGTCATGGAGCCCCCGTTGTTGACAACCCGAGTTATAACGATATATCGTGATTTAGAACGTACGAACGGAATAGTACGATGGATATAAAGGAGATCACCATGGAGAACGCCGAGAGCGTTCGGCCCCGCATCGGCCGGTTCGGCCCGCACGGGTGCCGCCATCACCACCGCGGCCCGGGTGGCCGCGGACCGGGTCCGGGCTTTCGCGGCGGTCCGGGACCGGGTCGCGCGCGGCGCGGCGACGTCCGCGTCGCCCTGCTCGCGCTGCTGGCCGATCGCCCGATGCACGGGTACGAGATGATCCAAGAGCTCGAGCAGCGCACGGGCGGGATCTGGAAGCCCAGTCCGGGGTCGGTCTACCCGACCTTGGCGCTCCTCGAAGACGAGGGGCTGGTCCAGAGCGAGATGGTCGACGGCAAGAAGCGGTTTGCGCTGACCGACGCCGGTCGCGAGGCCGGCGTGTCAGCCGACGCGTCGCCATGGGATGCCATGGTCCGCGACGCCGACCCGGCACAGGTCGAGTTGCGCGAAGCCGTGGCGTCGGTGATGGTCGCGGCCCGTCAGATCGCCGAGATCGGCACCGACGAGCAGAAGGCCAAGGCCGTCGCGCTCGTCACTGAGCTGCGGCGGGCGCTCTACCTGCTCCTGGCCGAGTAGCTGTGCCCCGACGCCCGGCCCGCCGGCCAGCGGCAGGCGGGCCGGGCGTCGGGTGTGTGTCGCCGACCTCACCCCACGCGGTGCGATGACGCGGGTGTCGGACCGCCCGAGAACCGCGCCGGACTCCGGCTGGGACGTCCGGCACGGTCGGCACCCTTGGGATGCGACGCGATACGCGTGGGCCGGTTGCGGACGCCAGCGTCCGGTGCGTGATACCAGTACCCGAGGGAACCGCGACTCGCACCGCCGACCCGCCCACATCCGAACGGACGCCGACCCACCTGTGACGACCACCGCCAAGCCGAAGACAGGGCGCTACGGCGCCGACGACATCGACGTCCTCGAAGGCCTTGAGCCCGTGCGGGTCCGGCCGGGGATGTACATCGGCTCGACGACCTCGCGCGGTCTCCACCATCTGGTCTGGGAGATCGTCGACAACGCGGTCGACGAGGCGCTTGCGGGTTCCTGCACGCTCATCCGTGTCGACCTGGACGAGGACGGGGCCGTGACGGTCACCGACAACGGGCGCGGGATCCCGGTGGCCAAGCATTCCAAGACCGGCGAGTCCGCCCTGGATCTGGTGTTTACGAGACTTCATGCCGGCGGCAAGTTCGGCGGCGCCGGCTACAAGGTCTCCGGTGGGCTGCACGGTGTGGGAGCGTCGGTCACCAACGCTCTCTCGGACTGGCTGGAGGCGACTGTCCGCCGCGACGGCTACGAGTGGTCGGTTCGCTATGCGCGCGGCGTCCCGGTGCGGCCCGTCACCCGCGGACGCAAGCTCAAGGCCAAGGAGCCGACCGGGACCACCGTCCGCTGGAACTTCGACCGCTCCATCTTCGACGCCGACGCGGCCTACTCGCGCTCCACGATCGAGCAGCGCCTGCGCGAGAAGAGCTACCTGGTGCGCGGCCTGCGCTTCGAGCTGCAGGTACCGGGCAAGCCCCTGCAGGTCTTCGAGTCCGCGCACGGCATCGCGGACTTCGTGCGGGAACTCAACGCCGAGCGCGACGCGGTGCATCCGACGGTCATCTTCTTCTCGAGCGACGACACACCGGCGACGGCCGCCGCCGACATTCCCGTGGAGGTCGCGCTCCAGTGGACGCAGTCGGCCGACGAGCACATCTTCTCCTACGCCAACGTCGTCCCGACGACCGACGGCGGCACCCACGTGACAGGCCTGCGCCGCGCCGTGACGCGTGCGATCTCGGCGTTCGCCATCGAACAGGGCAAGCTCAAGAAGGACAAGAACGAGAGCTTCGAGGGGCGCGACATCTTCGAGGGCCTGACGTCCGCCGTCACGGTGAAGATCCGCGATCCCCAGTTCGAGGGCCAGACCAAGGGGCGCCTGCACAATCCCGACGCCCAGACGGCCGTGGCGACCTACGTCTATGCGGCCCTGTCGGTGTGGCTGGCCGACAAGCGCAACGCCAAGGAGGCCAAGGCCATCCTCGAGCGCTGCCTGTTGGCGCGCGAGATCCGCCTGGCCAAGGGGAAGATCTCAAAGAAGCTGCGCAATGAGGCCACTTCGATCTTCACCGACACGAACCTGCCGGGAAAGCTCGCCGACTGCCTGGAGACGCTGCCGGTCGAGGGCCGGGAACTGTTCATCGTCGAGGGCGACAGCGCCGCGGGCAGCGGGAAAGCCGCCCGGGATGCGGCGTTCCAGGCCATCCTGCCGATCCGCGGCAAGATCCTGAACGTCGTCGGGGCGGGCTCTCGGAACGGCCGGGCGTTCGAGCACGCCGAGATCGAAGGGATCCTCACGGCCCTCGGTGGGCGCAAGGACGTGATCGGCCGCACGGTCGTCGCCACGCTCGAGCCCCAGATGCGCCGCTACGGCAAGGTCGTGATCCTCACCGACGCCGACGTCGACGGCGCACACATCTGCACGCTGTTGTTGACCATGTTTCACGAGTTGATGCCGGCGCTGATCGACGAGGGGCGGATCCTGATCGCTAAGCCGCCGCTCTACCGGATCAACCTCGACAGTCGCGGCGAACGCTACGTCTATGCGTACACCGACGCCGAACGCGCGGAGGCGATGCGCGCCCACAAGCGTTCGGGCGACGATGTGATGCGCTTTAAGGGGCTCGGCGAGATGAACCCGGACGACCTGCGGCGCACGACGATGGACCCAGCCACGCGCGTGCTCCAGCGCGTCGAGGTCGATGACGCGGCCGAAGCGGCCGAGACGATTCTGATGTTGATGGGATCGCATCCCGACGCCCGGCGCAGCTGGCTGGAGGATGTCGGCCTGACGATCGAGAGCGCATGACGACCGACCCGTCCCCGCCGCCCGACCCGGACGAGGAGCTCACGCTGCTCGGCGACCTCCCGACCGACGATGACCTCGCGCCGGCGACCGCCGACCCCGAGGTCGTACGCATGGACTGGGACGGGGAGGTCATCGATTTTTCCGACGCCATGCGCGAGCGCTCGCGCGCCTACGCCTCGTATGTGAACACTTCGCGCGCGCTGCCGGACATCCGTGACGGCCTCAAACCGGTCCAGCGGCGGATCGTCTTCGGCATGAACGATCTCGGCGTGCGCAGCGATCGGCCCTTCAAGAAGTCGGCCCTGACGGTCGGCTCGGTGATGGGGACGCTGCACCCGCACGGGGACTCGGCGATCTACGAGGCCATGGTGCGGATGGCCCAACCGCACAACGGTGAGTGCCTGATCGACGGACAGGGCAACTGGGGCAATCTCGACGGCGATCCGGCGGCGGCGATGCGGTACACCGAGGCGCGCCTGTCGCCGCTCGCGACGGCGGCGCTGACCGACCTGCGCCCCGAGGTGGTCCCCTACCGCCCCAACTTCTCCGAGACGATGGACGAGGCCTCGGTCCTCCCGGTGGTGCATCCGAATCTTCTGACCATCGGGGTCGCCGGGATCGGATGGGCGATGGGGTGCGCGGTCCCCACCCACAATCTTGGCGAGGCGATCGACGCGGCGATCCTCCTTGCCGAGCGGCCCGAGGCGACCCTGGCGCAGGTCATGCAGCGCCTGCCGGGCCCGGACTTCCCCGGCGGCGGCATCGTGGTAAATCCCGAACGTCTGGTCGAGTGTTACGCCGGCGGCCAGGGGACGGTCCAGGTCCAGGGCCAGTTCCACGTCGAGTCGGTGTCCGGCGGCCGGCAGGCGGTCGTCGTCACCGAGCTGCCGTACCAGGTTGGCCCGAGCCAACTGGTGGCCCAGATCGTCAAGGCCGCTCGTGATGGCAAGATCACCGAGATCACCGAGATGCCGCGGGATCTGTCGTCACAGGACCATCCCGTGCGGGTGATGGCGACGTGCAAGCGTGGCGGCAACGTCCAAACGCTGATCGAGCAGCTACTCAAGCACACCAAGCTGCGCGACTCCGCGAGCTTCAACATGAATGTGCTGGTCGGCGGCAAGCCGCGCGTGGTGTCCCTGGTTGAGCTCATCACCGCGTTCGTCGGCTTCCGCCATGAGGTGGTCACCAACCGGCTGGCCCACGAGCGGGCGGTGCTTGAACGCGACATGCATCGCCTCCTCGCGCTGATGGCGGCCCTCGATCAGATCGACGCGGTCGTGAGGATCATCCGCGGCGCGGCCGACGACGACGACGCGCGGGCCATGCTGATGGCGCTGCTGACCTTCGTCCCGCACGCACGGACGACGCCGGTCGCGATCGACGAGCAGCAGGCCAACTGGATCCTCGACATGCAGCTGCGACGGCTGCACCAGCTCAACCGGGTCAACCTCGCCGACGACATCGCCGCCAAGGGGGCGCGCCTCGACGAGATTGCCACGATCCTGGACAGCGACTTCGGGGTGCGCGATATCGTGGTCACCGAACTGCGGGAGACCAAGAAGCGGTTCGGCACGCCGCGCCGGACGGTGCTCGCCGGCATCGACAGCCCGCACGCGGTCACCGAGACCGGCGCCGGCGGCACCACGGCCCTCGTGGTGGCCACGCCGGTGGTCGTGCACGTTTCGGTCGCGGGCAAGGCCATCGTCGCCGAGCCGCCCAAGCGGGCGCCCGTGACCTCGCCGCTGGAGCTCGCCGACGTCGACAGCCTCCTTGGAGTGCTCCCCGCCTTGTCGACCGACGCACTGATCGCGGTCAGCGCGCGCGGCACCGCCTACCGGACCCAGGCCGGCAATCCCGAGAGCAGGCGCGGACGTGGGCGCACGCTGGTCGGCCTGGCGCGGGGGGATCGTCTGGCGGCGGTGCTCGTCGATTCCGACCGCTACAGCCACGCCCTGCTCGTCACGAGCTACGGACAGGTCAAGCGCATCGAATGGCCCCTTTTGTCCGGGAGCAATCCCGGTGGGCTCCCGTGCTTTCGCGTGCCCGACGGCGACGCGATCATCCAGGTCGTGCCCCACAACAACGACGACCAGATCATCTGCTCGACGATCTACGGCCAGGCCCTGCGTATCGAGGCCGGCAAGATCCGTCCCGTGGCATCGGGCGCCGCCGGCGGTGTCGCCGGGATGACGCTGCACGGTGACGACGAGGTCATCTGGGCAACGCGTGCCGACGGCGACGACCTTGTGGTGATCCACGAAACCGGCTTTGTCAAGCGTGTGCCGCTGGCCGAGTACCCGGTCAAGGGCAGGGGCGCGGCGGGCGTGGTGTCCGCGATCCCCGACAAGCCGCTGCGTGATCCGGCGGGCGGCGTCAGTGTGGCGATCGCCGCCGTCGCCGGAACGACGCTCGTGGTCATGACCGCGCGCGGCGCGCTGATGCCGCTCGATGTGGGCGGGCTCACCCCCTCAGCGCGGGCCAACGCATCGCGACGCGCGTTCGAGGTCGGCCCGGGCGATGTCGTCTCCGGCGCGACGGTGATCGCCGGCTGAGGCCCTGGGGCGGCCCCGTCGTCCCGTCCGCACACGTTCGCCGGACTCGCACGGATCGGATTCGGTACGCCGACCGGCCCCCGTTGCGGTCGCCGGCCGCGGAGGGCGCCGCCCGGCCATGGCGGGGACGCATCCCGCGTGTTCGGCCGATTCGGGTCCCGGCACCGCGTCGGACGTCTCCCACGCACTAGACAGCCGTGGACGCAGTGGCCCACTATGGGTGGATCCCCCGCCACTGGTGAGAATGATGTCTGGTTTGCCCACCGGGATCGTCACCTTTCTGTTCACCGACATCGAAGGGTCGACACGACTCGCCGATCGGCTCGGTGGCGCGTGGGGTGCTGTGCTGGAACGGCACGACGCCATTGTGCGCCGGGCTGTCGGGGCGCATTCCGGGGTGGTCGTGAGCACGGCGGGGGACGGCGTGTTTGCCGCCTTCGGGGATCCGGAGCACGGGATCACCGCGGCCGCGGCCGCCCAGCGCGACCTCGCGGCCGCCACGTGGCCCGAGGGAAGCCCGGTGCGGGTGCGGATGGGCGTGCACACCGCCGCTGCCGAGCTGGCCGGTGCGAACTACGCCGGTCTCGAGGTGCATCGCGCCGCGCGTATCGCCGACGCCGCCCACGGCGGACAGATCGTCGTCTCCGAGGCGACTTCGTCGCTGGTGGCGCGGGCGCTTCCCACAGGCGTGTCGGTGCGGGATCTCGGGGCCCATCGGCTCAAGGACCTTCCACGCGCCGAGCACCTGTTCCAGGTCTGTATCGATGGTCTGGACGGTGACTTCCCGCCGCTCCGTGCGCGTGGCCGCCGGATGGTCGTGCTCCCGGCCCGTGCGACAAGCTTCGTCGGACGCGACACGGAGATCGAGAACATCGGTGCGCTCGTCGAGCGCTCGGCGCTCGTGACGGTGATCGGCCCGGGGGGGACCGGCAAGACGAGCATCGCTGTCGAGGTCGCCGCGCGCACGGCGAGCCGGTACGCCGACGGGGCGGTCTTCGTCGGTCTCGCCGCGTTGCGTGACCCTGCACACGTCGCCCCGGCGATCGCCCGCGCACTCGATCTCCCCGAGGTGCCGGACCGATCGCCGGAGCAGGTGGTGCTCGGACGCCTCGAGAGCGCCGAGCTGCTGCTGGTCCTCGACAACCTCGAGCAGCTGCCCGGCGCGGCGCCGCTGATCGCGGCGCTCGCGGTCGCGGGCCCGGGGGTGCACGTCGTGGCGACCAGCCGAGCGCCGCTGCGGATCGGCGGCGAGGTCGAGTATCACCTCGAACCGCTCGGGCTCCCGACCTCCGACGCCGCCGCCGACCTGGCAACCAGGAGCCGCGCCGATGCGGTGCAGCTCTTTTTCGAGCGGGCCCGGCGCGTCGACCCCAATTTCGTCTTGACCGAGGCCAACATCGACGCGGTCACCGATATCTGCGCGAGCCTCGACGGGCTTCCGCTGGCGATCGAGCTTGCGGCGGCCCGACTGCGGGTCCTGAGCCCCGACACGATCCGCGAGCGACTCGACCGGCGCCTCCAGCTCCTGACCGGTGGCGCGCGCGACGCCCCCGAGCGTCAGCAGACCCTGCGCGCCACCATCGACTGGAGCCATGACCTGCTCGATCCGGCCGCCCAGGCGCTCTTCCGGCGGCTGGCGGTATTCCGGGGCGGCTGGACGCTCGCGGCCGCCGAGACCGTGACCGCCGCTCCGGATGTGCTGGACGGGTCGGACCTGCTCGTCAGCCAGAGTCTTGTCGTCCGTGACGGCGCCGACGGCGCCGAGCCCCGATTCCGCATGCTCGAGACGATCCGCGAGTATGCACACGATCAGCTTCAGGCATCCGGGGAGCTCGTCGCGCTCCGCGACGCGCACCTTGCCTGGTGCCGGGACCTGGCCGAGCGCGAGGGGGCGTCGATCGCGACCGAGCACGACAACCTCCGTGCGGCGCTCGGATGGTCTCTGGAGACCGACGTCGAGAGCGGGCTGCGCATCGCCGACCGGCTCGCGCGCTTCTGGCTCGCGCACGACTACGTCCGCGAGGCCGAAAGCTGGTTCGTGCGCCTGTTGGGCGCCGGCGGCGGGACCCCCGGCGCCCGCGCCCGCGCCCGCGCGGAGCTGGCCGGGGCGCGCTATTGGCAGGAGCGCTACCCGGAGGCCGAGTCCGACTACCGCGAGGCGCTTGAGGCGTATCGGGCGATCGGCGATGCGATCGGTGCCGACGACGTTCTCTACAGCCTCGGGTGGGTGGCGGCGGCCAACGCCGACTGGCCCGCGGCCCAGGCGGCCTTCGCGGAGGTCCTCGGCGCCTGCCGGCGTCGCAACGACACCGGGCGAAGCGGCCTCGCGCTCCAGGCGCTCGGAATGGCCCTGCATCGGGGCGGTGATCAACCCGCTGCGCGCGCGGTGCTCGAAGAGGCCGTCGCGGTGCTGGGCGCCGCCGGCGACACCTACGGTCTCGCGAACGCCCTTTATGACCTGGGGCGCACGCTGCGGGTCCAGGGCGATCCGGATGGCGCCCGTGGGCACCTGCTCGACGCGCTCGAACTACATGCGGCGTCCGGGCACGTGCCGAGCATCGTGTTCGTCGTCGAGGCACTCTCGCGCCTCGAGGCCGAGGCGGGTCGTCCCGAGCGGGCGGTGGCGCTGGCGGGGGGTGTGGACGCGCTGCGGTCGACGCTGTCCGCCCATCCGCCTGAGGCGATCGTGGAGCGATGGGACGTCACGACGGCGATCGGGGACCGGCTGACGCCGGAGGCCCTACACGCGGCTTGGGCCGAGGGCGCCGCCCTTGATCTTCCCGAGCTGATCAATCTGGCGAAGGAGTGTGGCGATGCCCGATGACAATGTGCGAACCGTCGAGCGACTCATCGACGGCCTGAATGCAAAGAACGTGGGCGTGATGGACGAGGTGTTCACCGACGATGCGGTGATGGAGTGGCCGCAGTCCGGGGAGCGGATCCGGGGTGCGGAGATGCGCCGAGCGGTGTATGCGCGCATCGACCCGCTCCCGACGATCACGCCGCGCCGGATCACCACCGCACCCGATCTGGTGATCGCCGAGGCACATCTCGACTACGACGGCACCGGCTACGACTGCATCTTCGTGTTCGAACTGCGGGGCGCCCGGATCGCTAAGGAGACCGCGTACTGGGCGACGCCGTTCGAGCCGCCTGCGTGGCGGGCCGCGCTCGTCGAGCGCATGTGAGGCCTACGCCCCGGGCGTCACCACGCGGGCCAGGTGCTCGTGCACCTGTGTGATGACGACCGCACCGTCACCAACGGCCGAGGCCACCCGCTTGACCGCCCCATGCCTGACGTCTCCGGCCGCAAAACAGCCGGGCAGGCTGGTCTCGAACGGCAACGGGGCGCGGTCGAGCGGCCACCCGGCATCGGCATCCCCGCGTTCGAGGCCGGCGCCGGTGACCACGAAGCCCCACGCATCCCGCGCCACGGTGCCCGGAAGCCACCCGGTGTGCGGCTCGGCGCCGACGAGCACAAACAGGGCGGCCGCCTCGACGGTGCGGCGGGCGCCAGTGCCCCGGTCGGCGAGCTCGAGCCACTCGAGTCGGCCCTCACCGCCACCCGCGGTGACTTCGGTCGAATACGCGACATCCATGTTGGGGGCCGCGTCGATCTCGTCGATGAGATATCGCGACATGCTCTGCGCCAGCGTCTGGCCGCGGATGAGCATCGTGACCTGCTTGGCGTAGCGCGACAGATACCGCGCCGCCTGGCCGGCCGAATTGCCACCGCCCACTACATAGACCCGCTCACCGGCGAGGGCCGGCGCCTCGGCGATCGACGCCCCGTAGAACACCCCCGCACCGGTCAGCCGCTCAAGGTCCGGAATGCCGAGCCGCCGGTAGGTCACACCGGTGGCCACCACCACGGCGCGCGTCGTCACCTCGTCACCGCCCGCCAGCGCAACAAGCAGCCCGTCGTCGGCGGCGCGCACCCCGGTGACCTCGCCCATCATCAGGAAGCGGACCCCGAAGAGCCACGCCTGCTGGTAGGCGCGCATGGTCAGCTCGGCGCCGCTGATCCCACGGGCGAACCCCAGGTAGTTGCGGATCAGCGAGCTGCTCCCGGCCTGCCCGCCGATCGTCTCCCGCTCGACCACGAGGGTCCGAAGCCCCTCCGACCCCGCATAGACGGCTGCGGCGAGGCCCGCGGGGCCCGCGCCGACAATCACCACATCGACGTCACGATCGACCAGGGTCGTGGGAAGCCCACACGCGGCGGCGACCTGTTGGTTGGACGGATCACCGAGCGCCCGGCCGTCGAGGCCGACGATCACCGGAAGCTCGAGTCCGCCCGGCAGACGCGCGAGCGCGGCACGCCCCTCGTCGGTGTCGGCGAGGCGGAACGTGTGCGGGACGCCATTGCGGGTCAGCAGGCTCCGGACCTCGCTGGTGCGCGCGGACCGGCGCGCTCCGACAAGAACGATGGGTCCACCGCCCGCGGGTCGACTACGCGACCATTCGTGCACAAGTTCGGCGACGGTCCGGTGGAAGAGCTCGTCCGGCGAGCACCAGGGCTTCAGCACGTAGCAGTCGATCCGGCCCAGGGCCATCGCCCGCAGTACGGCCGCGGCGGTCGCGTGGTGGGCCCAGTCGCCCCATCGGATCAGAAGGCCGCGTTTCGCCTCAGGGTGCAGCTCGCGGACGCGGGCGAGCAGGTCGGCTCCCGTGGTGCCGGGCAGCCACTGGTCCGCCAGGACGACCGCGACCTGCACAGAGGCGGCCTGCAGCGCCTGGAGGGTGGCGATTGCGGCCTCGCCCGAGTCGGCGGACACGATGCGGTAGTCAGTTCCGAAGCGGCGACGCAGTTCGTCGATGGACCGCGCGAGTTCGGGCGCCTCGTCGTCGACGGCGAGGATGACGGGTTGGGACAAGGGCATGTCGGCGGGGGAGGCCACGCGCACGTGCCAGATTAGCCGTCACCCGTCCGTGACGCGATCGCGGTGCTCGTCACCGTATCCCGTACACCCTCTGGGGCAGGTGTGGTGGCGAGATGTCATCGGTGCTGCTCCAGGAACTCACGGCTCTCGACGAGGTCCCGCGTGTCGAGCCCCTCGGTGAAGCGTGCGTACGTCGCGCCGAGCCGGGCGAGGCCCTCGATAGAGCCTGTCGATGATGACGCGAGGCGCGCCATCGACAGCGACGCGCGCAGCGAAAACGACAGGGCCCCTTGCGCGTCGGCCAGGTCTCGTGCGCGGACCAGGCACGCTTTGGCTGCGTCGTCGACGCCGGCGTTAGCGGGGTCCAACGCGAGCAGCTCACCCCGCAGCCGGTGCAGTTCGGGTTCGTACCCCCGCTCACCCTTGCGTTCGACGACCGCGAACAGCTCATCGACGAGGTCGAGCCCCGCATCGATGTGACCGCCGCGAAGGTGCAGCTCGACGAGCATTGCCATGTAGCCGGGGTCGGACATGCCAAGACGCTCCGCCGCTGCGACCATCAGCGCAAGACCTCCGTCGAGGTCGCCCCGTCCGGCGCGGACCCAGGCCGCGAGGATGTTGGCCCATTCGACATACCCCAACAGGCCGCGCTCGCGCGCCAGTGCGACGATCGCGGCGGCGGTATCGGCGACCGCGTCGAGGTCGCCGCGCTGGCGATGCACAAACGCGAGTGCGAGCATCGCGTTCAGTTTCGAGAAGCTGTGGTCCTGTGCCAGCCGGATAGCTTCCCGGCCGGCGGCAACGGCCTCGTCGACCCGACCGGTCGTCCATGCGGTCAGCGCGATCGCCCGCTTGGCGCACGAACCCGGGTCGTGCCCGCCGAAGTCGGCACAGTGGCGCTCATGCCATTCCGGGCGATAGAGCATCACGCCCGCCTCGAGATCCCGACGGGCGCGATCGTAGTCGGGGATCTGGATCAGGGTCGTCCAGAGTGCGTGGTGCGCTTGGAGCCGAAGCTCGTCGTCGTCCTCCCGTTCGGCGATTCCCATCAGCTGTTCGCCCAAACCCACCGCGTGCTCGGCCTTCACGAAGTGCGTCGTGAGCCACAGACCCCAGAGAATCGGGAAGAGCTCCCGATCCGTGACCTGGCCGCGGGCGGTCTCAAAGGTCCGCTCGTAGATGCGGCGGACCTCCGGCGATCCGAATCCCCGGATCGCAAAGGTCGCCGTCCCGAGGCCTTTGAGGATCTCCAGCTCGTCGGCGCGTACGCGGTCATCGTCTGGGAGGCGCTCGTGGCAGGCGAGGGCCTGGCTGAGGAAGTCTTCGGCCTCGGGGAACGCGCCTTGGCGGAGCGCGCTCTGACCGGCGCGGGCGAGGTAGAAGGCGGCCTTGTGGAGCGCCTCGGCATCGTTGTCGCCATGGTCCGCGGCGGCGTGCAGCCAGTGGTGGGCGAGGACCGCATCGCCCTGAGCGAGGTCGTCGGCGTGCTCCTCGAGCCAGACCGCCGCGGAGCGATGAAGCGTGCGGCGCTGCGCATACACCATCGATTCGTAAACGACGTCCCGCGTCATCGCGTGGCGAAAGGCGAACGTGGAATCTCCCAGGGACGACACCAGACCGCGTTCGGCGAGCGCGCCCAGAGCCGCTGCGACGCGATCGCGGGCGCCCTCGGCGGGAAACAGGTCGCGCACCTGGTCGAGCTGGAATCCTCGACCGAAGATGCTGGCGACCTTCAGCAGAAGCTGCTGTTCCGGGTCGAGGCGGTCGAGGCGGCTGAGAATGACGCCGTGCACGGTCTCCGGCACGACGAGCCCCCGCAGGCCCTGATCGGGCGCGGCCAGTCGGGTCGCTCCGTCCTCGACGACGATGATGCCGGCGTCCCGCAGGGAGAACGCCAACTCCTCGCTGAAGAACGGGTGCCCTTCCGCGCGCGCCAAGATCAGGCGCCCGACCTCATCGGGCAGCCGGTCGACCCCGAGGCTCTGGCACACGAGTCGCAGCGTCTCGTCGGGAGGCATCGTGTCAAGCACGATGTGTACGGCGTCGGCCAACCCGTCCCAATCGTGGACCGATCCCTCGCCGAGCGGCCGCGCGGCGAGGACAACAAGCGCGGCGGGAATGGCCTGTCGTACCGCCTCTACCAGCGCCAACGAGGCCGAGTCGAGCCATTGCGCGTCGTCGATCGTGAACGCGAGTGGCTCGGCGTCCGCAGCCGACGCGAGCACGCCCGTCAGCAGGACCCTGGTCCGGGCCGCCCGCGCCTCGGGGGTGTAGCCGGAGACCGTCGGGTCGTCGGGAAGCCGGATGCCGAGCACGCCGTTGAGCAACGATGCCTCGTCGAGCGGAACTCCGTGCGCCCGCAGCCAGCGGAGCACGTGCCGACGCCGTGCCCCGGGATTCTCGGCGACACTCCCGAGGTCCAGCGCCGTCCAGAGGATCGGCCGCCAGGCGAAGTAGGGCGTCAGGACCTCGACGGCGCTGCCGAACCCGCTGAGCACGCGCACCCCACGTGCGTCGGCCTGCTCGATAACGTCCTCCACGAGGCGGGTCTTTCCGATCCCGGCCTCTCCCTCGATGAGCACCACGCCGCCCTGTGCGGCCTTGAGTCGCGTGAGCGCGTCGATCGTCATTCCCCGCTCGGCGTCCCGCCCAACGACCGCTGCGCGTTCGGACCGTCGACGGATGGCCTTCGGCAGGTCGCCGAGCGGTCGGAAAACCCGAACGGCATCCGCCTTGCCCTTGACCGGAATCGCGGTGAGCTCGTCGTACTCGATGCTGTCGAACGCCGCCGCCGTCCCGACATCGCAGAGGATGTCGTCGGTCGCGGCCTGCATGAGCCGTGCCGCCAGGTTGACGGCGTCGCCGACGATCGCGACATCCCGGCGCTCATGGCCGCCGATCGGGCCGGTGAAGATCGTTCCGGTCGCAATGCCGATCGCGCAGCGAAGATCGAGGTTGGCGACCGCCTCCTCGATCTCGAGCGCGGCACGGATCCCTCGCGCCGGGTCGTCTTCGTGGGCACGCGGCGGCAGGCCGAATGCGGCAAACACGACGGTGCCCTTGTCGCTTTCGATGAGCTTCTCGATCGACCCGTCGTAGTGGTAGACGACCCGCTGAATCTCCCGGGTGACCCGGTGCAGGTGGCCGGCTCCTGCGTCATCGGAAAATGCGAGCCCGAGGAGGTTGACGAAGACGGAGGTCGCACGCCGAAACTCGGCCAGCCACCGCTCGCCGCCGACGTCGAGCCTCGACTCGAGCCGCGCCGGGATGTATTCCCGCAGTGCCGCATACGCCTCCGGCGGCACGATGATCGGATCGATCGGCTGCGCCGTCGGCGCCGCCCACACCGCCCGGACCCACACCGCCCCGTCCGGAGCGGGGTCGCCGTCATGGTGCTCGGCCACCAGCTCTGCCAGTGGTGCCGTGATGGCGACGCGACCCGGCGTCGCGTGCGGGGCGAGCGCGCTCAGCTCCAGGATCGGGGCACCGGCCACGACGCAGCGCTTGCGGCCGTCGACCCCCCCGACATGCATTACGTGGAGGCCGCCGGCCGCAGCCGACACCTTCATCGTCAGCTGGTCATGGTGTCCCGTCGACTGTTGCCCGACAATCCGCTGCAAGCTGAGCCCGCACACGAGTCCCCGCAACGCCGCGTCGGCGAGGCCGCGGTCGTCGGCCCACCAGACGACCAGCATGGAATCGCCTTCGAACTCGATGATCTCGCCTCCGTGCGCGGAGCATGCGGCGACCAGCGGGTCGAAGTAGTCCGCCAAGAGCCCGGCCATCTCCTCGGCGCCGACAGCGCCGAGGCGCCCGAGCCGCTCCGTCAGCGCCGTGAAGCCAGCGACGTCGACAAGCAGGCACAGGCCGGCTGCGGACTCGTGATGGGGGACGGGGATCGGTGTCGGATCCTGCGCCAAGCGGCGAGCCACGAGCCGCGGGACGTAGCTGACGAGAAGATCTGCAGTCGGTCGAACCGGGGGGTCGGGCATCGGCGGGCCTCGATCGGGCAGCGAAATTATAGGCGAGAGCGCCACCCGGCAATATCCGCGGTGACCTCGTGGTGTCCGTCGCCCACCCGCTCCGGACTGCCTTTGGTGCGGGTTGTCGGCGTCGTCAGATCGGTGTTGGATCTGTGCGAGCGCAAGCGCGGGCACGCGACCCTGAGTGCCTGGCGCGATCCGGGCGCCCGCCGCCGGCGGCCGCCGAGCCGGAGGACCGGAGACGACCACGAACGCGAAGTCCGGTGCCGCGGACGACGGCGCCATGCATCGCCGGGCGGCCCGCGTGGTCGAGCGCCTGCTGTCGCGGCCGGATGGAACGGTCACCGCCCTGCTCGAGCGTGTCACGGGCGAATCCGTGGAGGCCGATGTGATCGCGCAGGTGGCGTTCGTGCCGACGGTCCGTGGTCCGCTCGATCTCGAACCCGGCGATGCGGTGGTCCGCCGACGCGCGATCGTTCGCGGTGCCATGTCGCGCCGGGACTACCTCTATGCCGAGACGCTGTTTGTCCCCGACCGGCTTCCCGCCGACGTCCCCGATCTGCTGGCGACCAGCAATGAGCCGATCGGCCGTGTACTCGAGGCGCGGGGGTTTGGGATGACGCGTGCGGTGCTCGATGCGCCGCGGCAGCGACCGATCGTGGCGCGCCTGGACCCGGCCAACTCGGTGGCTGCGGCGATCTACGCGCGTCGGTACCGCGTCGATTCCTCCGGCGTCGCCGTCATGCTCATCGACGAGTGGTTTCTGCGCGACCTGTCCGTCGCTGTGCTTGCGGCCTGCTAAGCCAGACCCCGTCAGAGCGGGAAGACGTGAACCGTGATCGGCGGGTAGTGCTCGAACGATTCGACGAGCGGCACCGCAAGGTCGGTCGGTATCCGGAACCGGGCCACTGCCGCATCACTGGTGAGCGCGTATGCGCGGTTGCCGGTCAACGCCGCGGCATCCGACTTGAGCAGGCGGTGGGCCATGACCACCTCCGGGCCGCTCAGCTCCCGACCGCCCCCGATCGGCTGAAGCACGAAGGGCCCCGCGTGGAGGACGAACTTGAGATCCAAGGTGTCTCGCGAGCACACCCCGCAGGTACAGAGTGTCGCGGCCCGCGCTTCTCCCAAGGTCTGTTGAAAGTCGGCATAACAGGCGTGGAGGCACTCCAGCAGGTCGCTTCCACGCGGCACGACGTCGGCATCCTCAGCGAAGACGAAGACCGCGTCGCCTTCGATCTTGGACAGCGTGAACGGCGGTGCGAGGTGCCGAATGATCCCGTCCAAAAGGCTCGAAATCAGTCCGTAGGCGTTCGGGACCGCGCCACCCGCGAACGCATCCGGGTGCGCCTCCGCGACGTCGCGCAAGAACGACGTGTACCCGCTGAGGTCGGCCAGGACCAGTGGTCCGCTGGCCGCGGTCAGTTCCTTGAAGTTCACCACGACGACGCGGTCGGACCGACCGCAGGCGACGACGACGGGTCCATGGACGCCACTCTGGCACGAATCGGACCGGGTGACAGGCATCCGTGAGCGCGTCCGCGCGCCGGCGGTCGTTCCGCGTTCACCCGAAGCGAGCGCAGCCGCCGGCAGAGCCGCGCGACCCGAGGGATGCTGCGGCCGGGTCGGGCGCTCGTGGCGGTATCATCCGCCAACGGAGGACAGCCACAGCCCCGCCTGGGTCCGGCACGTGTCCGCAGGCGGTCGCGCGACTCGTCCGCACGTTATAACGTTCCCGGCAGTGCCCGGCCTCGGGCAGTCCCACCCGATCCCAACGGCCCCGTTGGCCGGGGCCCGTGGCGTCCCCCGAGTTCTTGTGAGGTCATCATGGCCGTACGTGCCATATGCGGAGCGAGCACGTCCGGAACGCCCTGCGCGACCTCCGCGCCGGCCGCCGTGGAAGGTGCACGGTGATGCGCGCGCTCGCGCGTTGGTGCATGACGCACCGCCTCTTGGTGGCCGTCATCTGGGTCGTCGTGGCCGTCGGGACCACGGTCGTTGCCCAGAAGGTCGGCCCGAGCTACGCCACCGTCTACACCCTGCCGGGTACCCAGACCCAGAAGGCGCACGACCT
>JADGPG010000039.1 GCA_017882545.1 Thermoleophilia bacterium | reverse complement strand
CGCTTGTCGAGCACCACATAGCGGCCCTTGGGGCCGAGGGTCACCTTGACCGCGTCGGCGAGGGTGTTGACCCCGCGCTCCAAGGCCCGGCGGGCTTCTTCGGCAAACAGAATTTCCTTTGCCATCTGGCGTCAGCTCTCCTTTGAATTCCTGCGATGACGGCGCAATGCGCCTACGACTGGACCTTGGCGAGGATGTCGTGCTCGGCGAGAATCAGCACGTCCTCGCCATCGACCTTGACCTCGGTACCGCCGTACTTCGAGTAGATGATCTCGTCACCCACGACGACCTGGAGCGGTACGCGGGCGCCGTCGACGTAGCGGCCATCACCCACGGCGACGACGGTTCCACGTGAGGGGCGCTCTTTTGCCGTGTCCGGCAGCACGATGCCACTCGCCGTGACCTCTTCCTGCTCGGCAGCCTTCACGAGCACGCGATCGCCTAGCGGCTTCAGGGACATGCAACCTCCGGTAGCCAGGGAAATGTGTGGATCAGCGGCGCCATCCGTCGGCACCTCCTGGCACTCCTACGTAGTGAGTGCCAGACCAGACTAGCGAAGGATCGCACCGTCCTCCAGCAGAACCGTCCACCCGTATTGGCACTTGCCAAGATGGAGTGCCAAACCGCCTAGGACGCGTGGGCCTCGGCGGCCGCGAGCGCCGTCGCGGGGTCGACCCCGTCGGCGACGAATACCCACCAGCGGTAATAGCCGTCGCGCCGGTCGCTGGTCACCGTGACCTGCGCATTGAGCGGGTCGTCCGGCAGCAGTCGGAAGAGCCCCTCGCCGGCGCGGTCAGCATCGATGCCCGCAACGCCCCAGGCAGCGATCGCGGCGGCCACGCCGCCGCGTGCGTCATCGCCGCCACCGGCGTACCGGGCCGCACAACCGGGACATGCGCCGCCCGACGGTTCGGCGCCGTCGACGACGGTTGCGCGGCACAACGGGCAGACCAACTTCACGCCCACCGGGCTCACCACACCAGCGGTGCGACCAGACACAGGCCCGCGACGAGCACGCCGACGATCGTCGCGACCGGGACGTATCGCCCGCCGGCGACGCGCCAGCCGACGATACCGATCGTCGCCGCGACGGCGGCGGCGGCCACGATGACCACCACCTGCCCCCCGACGATCACGCTTCGCGAGATGCCGATCGACGCCAGGACCATCGTCAGCAGGCAGCCGAACCACAGCGCATCGATGCCCTCAAATACGTAGTCCTGCAGGCGCCGGCCTTCGTCGAAGATCCACGCGGCGACGACCAGATCCCAGACCACCATCAGGATTGAGCTCTTCGGTCGCGCGCCGTGGAGGGTGAGCCAGTGGATTCCGATCACGATCGCGACGAGGGCGATGAT
The DNA here is from genome assembly GCA_017882545.1 of Thermoleophilia bacterium. Taxonomy (GTDB): domain Bacteria; phylum Actinomycetota; class Thermoleophilia; order Miltoncostaeales; family Miltoncostaeaceae; genus CAITWD01. The sequence goes on along the minus strand of JADGPG010000039.1, from coordinate 10,205 downwards.
GCCGGCCGCGCCGAACAGGATCGGCCACACCCACCGGACGATCTCCCGGTCGGTGGTCGTCATCCGCGTGATATCGGCTTTGCGCATCCGGCGGAACCCGATCGCGCGACCGGACGCCTCGGCCCGCCGGGCGAGCACCACGAACCCCGCGCCGAGCAGCGCGCCGACGACACCGCCGGTCCACAGCGCCGGCAACCCGGCCTCGGTCGGACTGTCTCCGCCAAAGCGGAGGATCTCGTACGCGACGAACCATCCGACCACCGCGCCGATGACGATCCAGGAGACCATATGCGCGGCCAGGCCGCGGGCGGGGGTGACCGACGAGCCGGTCACGCGGCGACCTCGAGGCCGCGCGCCAGCTGGCGTGCGGCACGGCCGCGGTGAGAGATCGCGTTCTTTTCGGCCGCGGTCAGCTCAGCCATTGCCTGGGTCCTTCCGTCGGGGACAAACAGCGGGTCATAGCCGAACCCGCCGATCCCGCGGGGCGCGTCGGCGATCCGTCCGGAACACGTCCCGCACGCCACCGTCATCGACTCGTCCGCGGCCAGTGCCACGAGAACGCACACGAATGCGGCCCTGCGGTCGGCGACGCCGACGAGGTCCGCGAGCAGCCGCGCGCAGTTGTCAGCGTCGGTGGCATCCGGACCAGCGTACCGGGCACTGTGCACGCCGGGGCGGCCGGACAGCGCTGTTACGGCGAGACCAGAATCGTCGGCGAGGACCAGCGGTGCGTCCGGGACCACCACCCGGGCCGCGCGCGCCTTGATCAGTGCGTTCTGGAAGAACGTCGCGCCCGTCTCGTCCGGGGAGAATCCGTCTGGGATCGTCTCAACGGTCACCGCATCGCCGAGCATGGCGCCGAGCTCCCGCGCCTTGCCCGGATTGCCCGTCGCCAGCACGATCCTCATGCCGCAGCCAGTGCCGTCGCCTGCAGCTCGAGCAGCGCCTGGGTCCCCGCGAGCGCCAGATCGAGTAACTCGTCGAATTGTGCGCGGCCAAACGATCGGTCCTCTGCGGTGGCCTGCACTTCAATAAGTTCGCCGCGGCCGTTGACGACCACGTTCATGTCCGCGTCGGCACGGGAATCCTCGAGATAGGCCAGATCCAGTCGAGACTCGCCGGCGACGATGCCGACGCTGACCGCCGCGACTGCATCGCGGATCGGCGTCTCGTCCAGCAGGCCTTCGGCCATCAGCCGACGCACGGCCAGCTCCAGCGCGATGTAGCCGCCACAGATGCTCGCGCAGCGCGTGCCGCCATCGGCGGTGAGGACGTCGCAGTCGATCCACAGCGTGCGTTCACCGAGGGCGCCCAAATCCACGATCGCGCGCAGCGACCTCCCAATGAGGCGCTGGATCTCCGATGACCGGCCATCGAGCTTGCCACGCGTGATGTCGCGGGCCTTGCGGTCGCCGGTCGACGCCGGGAGCATCCCGTACTCGGCCGTCAGCCACCCGGACCCGCTGCCGCGGCGCCAGCCGGGCACGGTCTCCTCGACCGCGCAACTACAGATCACGCGTGTTTCACCGATCTGTATGAGTGCACTGCCATGCGCACTTGGCATGAAATGCGGGAAGATGCGAACTGGTCGCAACTGATCGGGCGTCCGCCCGTCAGGACGTGCGACGGGTGCCGGCGGCACGGGGTCTTCGGAACTCACGTCGCGAAGGATAGTGGTCAGGGCCAGACGCCGACGCGGGCGCGGTCGGCAGCCGTCGCTAGGGTTGATTGTGAACACCGGAATGGCCGAATCACTCATCACGAAGCAGGAACAACGCCTGGCGACGGCGGCGACGCCCCGGGAGCGCGCGCTCGCGCTCGTCGATCTGGTGGATGTGCTGGCTAACCGCGACCCTGCGCGTGCGCGCCAGCTCGGCGATTCCGCGCTCGGGGCCGCGCTCGCGGCCGACGATTCCTGGCTTGAGGCCCGCGCTCGGCTGTCCCGCGCAAACGCCCTGCTCGGCGCGGCTCCGGCAGGCCGGGTCCTCGACGAGATGCAGACAGCGATGCGCGCCTTCGAGGCCCTCGGTGATCGCCGCGCACGCGCCTGGTCGCTCGTGCTCATCGCCGCCCTCCACGTCTACAGCGGCGATGGCGTGACGGCCGCCGAGCTGCTGCACGAGGTCCTCCCCGAGATCCGCGATCGGGGCGACCTCGCCGTCCTGGCCCGGGCCCTGAACGAGCTCGCCAACGCCCACGCGATTCAGGACGATCCCGTCCGCGCCCTGCAGCTCTACCGCGAAGCCGCAGACACCTTCCGCACCGCTGGCGACAATCTGTGGATGGCATTCGTGCTCCAGAACGCCGCCTACGTGCACTGCGGGCTCGGCGATCGCGCGTCGGCAGAGGGGCAGCGGGACGAGGCCGAGGTCGCCTACGGCCGCGCGCTCGCGCTGACCCGCGAGGCCGCCGCACTGCCAAATACCGAGGACAACGTCGTGCGGGCGTACGCCGAAGGCATGGCGGGCCGCGCCCTGGTCGGGCTCGGCCAACCCCTCGTGGCGCTCGACCATCTCAAGAACGCCGTCCTCACCGCGCGCGCCGCGGGCGACCGGCGCGCCGAAGGCGCCCACCTGATCGAGACGGCGCGCGCCCTCGATGCCGCCGGCCGCACCCGGGATGGCCGCTACGCCGCCGACCGCGCCGTCGAGCTGCTCGATGAGATCGGCGACCGGCGCACCCTGGCCCAAGCGCTCGAGGTGTCCAGCTGCCTGAGCGAGCGCGTCGGCGACTTGGCCGCCGCACTCGCCGCCCAGCGCCAGTTCCACGCGCTCAGCCAGGAGCTCGACGGCGAGCGCGCCAAGGCGCGCATGGAGCTCAACGCGCTACGCCTCGACGTCCAACAGGCCCGGGCGGAGGCCGAGCGGCGCCGGACGGAGGCGTTGATCGATCCCGTCACCGGACTGCCGAACCGCCGCGACTTCGACGCGGAGTTCGGGCAACTGGTCGCCCGCAGCACAGGGCCGATCGCGCTGGTGCTGCTCGACCTCGACCACTTCAAGCGGGTCAACGATCGCTTCTCGCATCTGGTCGGCGATGACGTGCTGCGCATCTGCGCACGCCTGTTGCGCGAGTCGAGTCGCGACCACGACCTGGTCGCCCGCTTCGGCGGCGAGGAATTCGCGGTGGTGCTGCCGGGAGCGGAGCTGCCGATTGCGCTGGTTGTGTGCGAGCGGATGCGGCGCGGGATCGAGGAATTCAATTGGTCGACCCTGCATCCGGGCCTGGGCGTGACGGCATCGCTGGGTTGCGCGGTCGGATTGCCGGGCACGACGACGCAGGAACTGCTTGGGGAAGCCGATCGCCACCTCTACGCAGCCAAGGCCGCCGGGCGCAACACCGTCATGCCCGCGGCCCCGCCGTCGTCGCCCGTCTGAGCGTGGCCCGGCGGTAGCATTTCGCCGATGGCAAATTCACCCGAGGACCTCGCCGCGCTGCTGGCCGGCGCCCGGCACGCGGTGGTCCTCACCGGCGCGGGGGTGTCGACGGAGAGCGGAATTCCGGACTTTCGCTCACCCGGCGGAATCTGGGAGCGCGTCGACCCGATGGAGATCGGCTCGATCTCCACGTTTCTCAGCAACCCGGATCGCTTTTGGGGCTTCCACCGGCCCCGCTTCGCGGCGGTCGACAGCGTGGAGCCGAACGCTGCACATCTCGCGATCGCCGAGCTCGAGCGGCGCGGAATCGTCAAGGCCCTGATCACCCAGAACATCGACGGGCTGCACCGGCGCGCCGGCAGCACCGATCCCATCGAGGTGCACGGCACGCTCGACTTTGGGGAGTGCTTGCGCTGCGGTGCGCGGATCTCACGCGACGAGATGCTGGCCCGGGCCGACGATGCCGATGACGGCGTCCCCCGGTGCACCCAGTGCGGATTCCAGATCAAGAGCGGCGTGGTGTTGTTCGGCGAACAACTGCCTGCCGATTCGATCTCCCGTGCATTTGCCGCAGCCGATGCCGCCGACGTCATGCTGGTCGTCGGGTCGAGCCTGCTGGTCACCCCGGTCAGCACCCTGCCCGACATGGTGCTCGGCCACGGCGGGACGCTGGCCATCCTCACCGAGAGCGAGACGCCCTACGACGCCGACTGCACGGTGCGGTTGCACGGGAAGGCCGGTGTCCAGATGAGCGAGGTGATCGCCGCCCTGGACGAGATTGCCGATCGCCCTGGCTGACGCGCGTCATCAGGCGCCGATCGTCACCTGCTCGACGGTGCCGAGCGGCATCTGCAGGAAGCGGGTTCCCAGCGTATGAAAGACATCGGGGTCACCGCTGCAGGCGAACTGGTAGCGGCCTTCGGCCGCGGTGTTGCGCAGCAGGGACTTGCGCGCGAGCGATTCTCGAAGTTCGCGGGCAAGCTCCTCGCCGCTCTTGATCAGACGGGTGTTGGGCAGGTTCCTCCGCAGCAGCCGCTCCACGAGCGGGTAGTGCGTGCACCCGAGGATCACCGTATCCACGTCTGCGTCGCGAAGCGGCGCGGTGTAGTCACGCACCATCTCGACGATCCGGTCATCGAAGGGGTCACCCGCCTGGATGGCCGGGGCGAGCCGCGGGCACGCAACCGCGACGAGCTCCACGCCGGCGTCGTGTGCATGGATCATGCGCTCGTACGACCCGGATCGAACGGTCGCCTCGGTCGCAAGCAAACCGACGCGACGATTCCGGGTCGTCTGAACGGCCGCGTGGGCTTCGGAGCTCATCACCCCGATGACCGGAATCTCAAGATGGGTCTGCAAGTGGGTCAGCGCGGCGGCGGTCGCCGTGTTGCACGCGATCACGATGGTCTTCACGCCTTGCCCGATGAGCCAGCCCGAAATGTCCTCCGCGCGGGCCCGGAGCTCCAGGTCGCTCCGGTCGCCGTACGGGAACCAGGCGGTGTCGCCGAAGTAGATGAAATCCTCGGCCGGGAGCTGCGCGAGGCACTCATCGAGCACGGTCAGACCGCCGACCCCCGAGTCGAACACACCGATGGCGAGATCCGGCGACAGGCCCGCATCGTCGAACTGGCCCGACGGGCGCGCCATCCGGGTTACGACGCTGACCGGTAGTCGCGATCCCAGTAAATGAGCGGCGGGCGGTCGCTCCGGGCGACCTCGAGCACGCGCCCGACCAGGATCGAATGGTCCCCGCCGTCGAGGACCGCTTGGCGGGCGCAAACCAGGCGCGCGACGCCGAGCGGCAAGAGCGCCGCCCCGAACGGCCCCTCCTCGGTCTCCACCTCGGTGAACTTCTCCTCACCGGGGCGTGCAAACAACCGCGACAGATGCTCCTGGTCGCGCGACAGAACGTGCACCGCAAACCCGTCCGCGCCGACCATGCCGTCGTGGCTCTTGGCGGACTTGTCGATGCAGGCGAGAATCAGCGGCGGAGTGAGCGACAGCGACGAGAACGAGCTGACGGTCATGCCGACCGGACCGCTCCCGTCGCGGGCGGTGAGCACCGTCACACCGCTGGCCCACAGCGCCAGCGTCTCGCGGAATTCCTGCGGGTCGACAGATGCGGTCACGCTCAAGTCCTTCGGACAGGTCCAGGTGGAGCGGCTGCGCCCGGACCGACAACGTGTCGCAACTGCCGGGTGCCCGGTGCCGACGCCAAGCCTACCGACCTCTCTCGGGCGCGACCCGACCGTCGTCGACGACCCGGATCGGATCGCCCACCCGCACTTCCCCTGGCCGCACCACCTCGCCGTAGACACCGAACGGCAGCCCCTCGTCCGAGGGCACATGTCCCCGATAGGACTGGAGAATGTGGAGCGTCGGGAGGTCGACCGCCCCGGAGCCCGGATTGCGAGTGGTCACCGAGCACCTTCCGACGAGTCCGTTGACCCGGACCACCGCATCGCCGATGGCGACCTGCGAACCGATCCAACCGTCTTCGGCGTGGGGACCAGCTCCCGATACGGTGAACGTCATCCGAAATCGCCGGCCGTCGACGCTCTCCAGGCCCGCCGCGTCTGCGAGCATCCTGAGTGACTCCTCCGACATCAGTGTCACGCCGCCGCGCACGCCGCGGTCGACCCCTGGACGCGCCGACGGTGTGCGGCACAGGCGCAGCGACCGTCCGCAGTACTCGGACAGCGCCTCGGACCATGGGCCCACGACAGTCGGCGCAGCGAACTCGGAGCGAAAGAACCGGACCTGCACCCACGGCCCGAGGTGCACCTCGCCCGACACGAGCGACCCGTCGGGAAATCGCAACGACAGCCGGGTCGGCGGGTCGTCGACGTCGGCCACGACCCGGACAAGGTCGCCAAGGGCCTTGCCGTTGACCATATGACCGCGGTCGTCGATTAGGAAGAACGCGCGGTCGGTCTCAATCCCGGTGACGCCAAGCCACACCGTCGCGGGCGACGCCAAAGCGAGCCCCTTGACCGGAGTCGTCGCGATCGCCGTCGTGCGGACGACCTCGGCGCCGGGCACGAGCGTGAGATCAGGCATGGCCCGGATGATCGCCGATGGCGGCCTCTGAGGCCCCGTGGCGGGAGCCTTCGGGACCGTCGACCGGCGTTAGCAGCCCGCGCCGTGCCCCGGGGTGCCCGGGCCAACCTGTGGATCATCGACGGTCCCGGGGCTCGTCGGGGTGGTGTTCGGGCCCAGATGGATGACATACCAGGCCCCACGCCAGGAGATCATCGAGTCGACCCCCACCGAGTAGCGCGTCGTCCCGACGACGTACACCAAGCGCGTACCCGGAAGGTGCCAGTATCCGACAGCGTTCTCGCACACACCGCGCGGCACCCAACCCGCCGCAGACGGCGCGGACACGACGCCCGTCAAGCGCGCGGAGACGGCGTGTGGGCCGAGCTCGCGCCGATACGCCGCGACGTCGTGTGTGAAGATCGCCCAGATCCGGTTTCGGAAGTCGCCACTGGGGTTCCAGATCGCCTTGACCTGACGGTATGCGCCCTCGGGAAAGAACACGGGTGCGGCGATCGACGGCGCGCCGTGCGTGATCGCGGTCCACAGGATCCGCATTCGCGCGACAAGCGGCGCGCCCGAAGATGGCTCGGCATCGGTTTGGGGCAGGGCGCCCGGATCCGCCGCGTGGCGCCGTGCGTGACGGACCGATGCCGCGGGATGGATGGGCAGACGAGCTGTCGTCCCACCTGTCGTCGACACAGCGCCGGCACCGCATCCGGTCGCGATCACGAGGGCCGCGCCGATCACGACCCTGAAGGTGACGCGGCCGGCGCAGATCAATGCTGTTGCTGTCGTCGGGGAATACACGCCCACGGCGTGATCATCACCGATCGTCAGATGCGCGGCCCGAACCATGACTCGGCCAAACCGCCGCGCAACCGACGGCCGAATGCGGACCGCCGGGCAACGGTGTCGGCTCCCGTGTGCGGGCCACGATGACACCACGCGCGCGGACGGTAGGCTGACCGGCGAGGGCGCCGGCCCTTGATGCGGGCGTGTAGCTCAGTTGGTTAGAGCAGGGGACTCATAATCCCTGGGTCGCAGGTTCGAGTCCTGCCGCGCCCATTCCTGAGATCTCAACTCTCATAAGCACTTTCGCGATTCGCCTCGGCAGCCCGAAGAAACGACTTCGCGCGAGTGGGAACAAAGTGGGAACAGCATCCCGGCCGCGACCCTGCTCCTCAGTTCCCTCGGGGTCGATTGGACCGCATTCCGCCTAGTACACGTCGAGTGAGCCGCGCCTAGGCACTTCCCTCCAGGCCGTAGCCAACGAATGAATCCGGTCTGGTCTTGACGTAAAGCTCGGTGGTGCAGGCGCGGAGGTCGAACTTGCGCTGGGTTTCGGTAGACCACGGGGTGGCAAAGACGGGCGGCGAACCGAACAGCACGAAGTCAAGCGTGCCAACTTGATGCCACGGCTCGAGCACCGGTTCGTTGGCTCTCGGTCGCGGGATCGTGGGTCGTGCCTTCGCCAGCGGCACCGGAGGATCGGGGTCCTTTGCGAAATCGCGACCGCACCAACGGAGATGGCTCGGAAGGGTTTGCCCTGGCCAAAGCGCGAACGACTCGTAGTACCAGCCCGCCGCGCCAACGAGCGCTACCGGGATGAGGACGACGAGACTGGCAATGGCGGATCCACGCCAGGTTCGAACCATGTCGCGAGCCTACAGCGGCGTCGGGAGCCGGCTCGTGAGAACTTTCTCTACTCCCTCAAGCTCCAGCGCGCCAACCCGGGAGGCGGCTTGTGCGCGCGCAAAGCGCCACCGCATCGCTGAGGTATTACCGCGCCAGGAGACCCCAGCACCGATCCCGACTGTCGTCCGCTGCGCGGGGCGCCTCGCAGGCGTCCGGGTTTGTTGCCGAGGCCCCGTCCGCGGTGGCCCCCATTCCCGAACCACAGAAGCGGCCTATCGTCGATGTATGCGAAGGAGCCTGGGACTTGTCGGTGTGGCGACAGCCGTTGCGCTCGTCGGAGCGTCGGCACAAGCTGAGGCGCCTGCACGCACATGGCACGGCGGGGTCATCGTGGCGCGCAACGCCGACCTGTTGGCCGGCGCCCTTGGGGCCAATGGAGATGCGCTGGCCTCAGGCACCACCGCGCGGGTTGAGGTCGCGACACGGAACGGATTTGCCAGCGGATGGACCGTGCGACCGCTCTCGGGTGCCTTGAACGGCGGAACGTCGACGGTCAGTGCGATCAACGACGCCGGGGCCGCGGTAGTGCTCTGGCGCGCCCCAGCACACTCGGTGTACTCGTCGGTTCGGGCCACCCCCTCCGGCGCCTGGCGGACACTTGTCGTCCCGTCCGGGACGACGGCGCGCGGCAACGACGGGTTCTTCACCCCGAGCGCCGCCGTGAACGCCAAGGGGCAGGCCACGGTGGTGTGGGCGGCCCACGAGCAACTCGGCTGGACCGTGCGCAGCGCGTTCAGGTCCGGCACGAACGCCATCTGGCGGGCGACGCCGGCACTCGCGCTGACCCCAGCCCCCCGATCGGTCATGGTGCGCACCAACGCCGACGGCGATGCGATCGCCGCTTGGAGCACCGCGGGGAGCGGGTCGACCGTCTACGTCGCGCTGCGAGCCGCCCACAAGGCGTGGGGTCCGGCAACCGCCATCGGCCAAGGATCGGCGCTGGGTGCGCCCCCGTCGGTGTCGATTGCCCCGAACGGACGGGTCGCGGTCGCCTTTGCCTTCGATGCGACCTCGGACGTGACCCAGAGCCAGGTGAAGCTCGCAACCGGCAGTGCCCTCACCGGACAGATCACTGCGCCTGCGACGATTGCCAGCGGCATCTCGCCAAGCATCGCGATCAACAGCTCCGGGGCGCTGGCGGCGGCGTGGGCCGTATCGGATTCGACCTTCACCAACGTCACCCAGGATGCCGCCGTGGCGCCCAACGGCACGACGTGGACGACACCGCAGATGCTCGGAACCGTTGGCTCCGGCAGCGAGCTGAACTTCGGCACCGTCGCGTTGGCCGAGTCCGGTCGCGCGTTCGCCGCCTGGTCGGTTCACATCGGCCCGGGCTGGTACTCGGCGACGGGGGCATCGGCCGGCGCCGACGGCGTGTGGACGAAATTCCTGGACACGACGGCGGGATCGCCGACGGGGATCACGCTGGCACTCGACCGTCCGGGTGACGCACTTGCGCTTACACATTTCGACACGCGCTTTGTTCCGATCCAGTTCGGCACGACCGCCTACAGCTACGACGGGGCGCAGCGGGTCACCCACGCCCAGTGGGTGTGGCTGCATAGCGTCTTCATCCCTGCCCACTTCGCGCCCGCGCTGCGGGCGACCGTGTGGACGAGCTTGACCTCGAACCCCAGCGCGGCGCTCGCGCTGGTGACCCGCTATGACAGGGCGCCGCAAGTCACCCACGCCCAGTGGGTGTGGCTGAATAGCGTCTTCATTCCCGCCCACTTCGCGCCCGCGCTGCGGGCGACGGTGTGGACGAGCTTGACCTCGAACCCCAGCGCGGCGCTCGCGCTGGTGACCCGCTACGCACCGGCACGCATTCGCTAGTCAATCGGTCGCGCCCGACTGACCCAGACCAACGCTGCGCGACAGTCCGGAGACTGAATCCGCCACCGCTCCGCTGACGGTCGCGCGAGTCACGTGCGGCCCTCGCCCGCGGGACGATGAATCAGAGGCCACTCAGACCCGAGGCTGCTCTGACCGCCAACGGTGGGGTGGGAACAAGGTGGGAACACCGGCACGAGGTCGGACAGGGCGCCGACGCCAGCGTGATCCCACAAACGTCCTACAAATTGCAAAGAACGG